>JAHHSR010000001.1 GCA_020025075.1 Pectinatus sp.
TAGTTGCGCCTTACTCACGACTAAAGTCACGAGTATGCGGCGCAATTTCAATCAACTTACATTGACGTTTTCCAAAAAGGAAACATATACTCACATATTCATCAGCAGCAAGTCGCAGCTTGCATTTTCCTCAATATTACTATACACTAATAAATATTGAAATAAGCTGTATTATTAGTCTTTTACAGGAAAATGTTTTCTTAAAAATTCAATTTATCTTTCAGATACCAGAAAGCAGCTTGACCAAAGTCCAGATAATAATCTTAAAAGGAATGATGCAAATGTCCCGTTATTCAAAAAAAATCAGTCACAAAATTGAAAAGAAAAAGCAAAAGGAGCAACCTATTCCTAAAAAGCCGGGACGTGATCTTTTCTTGCTTGCTCTTATTGGTATCAACTTCGTCCTGCTTGTCGCTGGCTGGCAACAGCTCCCTGCCATGGACAAGGGAACGTATGTTCTCATGGAAATTGCCCTTTGCGCCATATATACACAGCGTCACAGAGAAATGTCTTCCAAAGCTAATGATATTGTAAAATACATAGGCATTTTTTCAATGGTAGCTGCTGTGGTTCTCTTTTTGATAAATTGCTATTTCAAATACGTTGCTTAACTTAGAAAAACGGCGCTTTAAAGTGCCGTTTTTATTTTGCCCCATTTTTCTAAGAGCATTTCAGTTGAATAGCGCGCATTCGCCGGACTCGTCGAAGGCAAAGGCAAAAACGCACAGCACTCTTCTTTTATAAATTTTGCATTGAAACGGCGAAAATATTTCCAAGATGCGCCACCATTAAGGCAGATAAGCTTTATAGACGGATATTCCTTTGTAAAAGCAAAAAAATCATTGCCAATTGCATTTTTGATGTCGCTATCTAAGCTGCCGACACGCTCGCAGCTCTTTATTGTATCCCAAAGTGCAACACGATGTTTAAGCAAAAGGCACAGCCTTTCTTCATAGGAAGCGGCAACAAAGTCTTCCTGCCATAAAAGCCCCATCAAACGCCAAAATCTATTTTGCGGATGCGCATAATATTGCTGCTCTGCAAGAGAGGTCTTGCCGGGCATTGAACCTAAAATTAAAATTTCTGATGCCGCATCTATTGATGGAACAAGACCTTGGCAATAACTCATCTTCTCACCTCATTTTGCCTGAAAATATACTACACCATTTCAGACGAAATTTATTATAACACAATTATTGTGCTAATTTTAGAAAGGATGATTTATTTTGAAAAAATTCTCGCAAAAAATATTTTTCTTTGGCTTTTTTTTAGCTGCTTGTCTATTATTGCCCCTTCGCGTCCAAGCTCAAGCAACAACCGCGCAAGGACTTTGGGAAGAACAAGCGGTAAATGATATTTTGCATCTCGTAAACGAGCAAAGAGCTCAGCACCACGCCCAACCCTTAAAACTAAATCCTGCCCTGATGCGCGCTGCCCAAGAGCGTCTTTCCGAGATAAAGGTTGAGTTTAGCCATTATCGCCCTGATGGCAGGCTGTGTTTTTCCCTTTTGCAAGAAGATGGCATAAAATACCGCGTTGCTGGCGAAAATATTGTCCGCGGCATCGATTTGACACCACAAAAAGCTGTCGCATTATGGGTTGACTCACCAACGCATTGCTACAATATCCGCCGCAAAAGCTTTACCGCTACTGGCATTGCCGCTTGTCGTACCAGTGATGGCATGGTTTATTATATTCAAATTTTAGCTCGCCTAAAAAAATAAAGTCAAAAAGTCTAATTTTTTATTTGACTTTTTGACTTATTGGATCTATAATCAGAATCGTAAGCACAAGAACACATAAAATGCTTGCTTAATAATGTGAAATAATCTCTCAACTTGAGGAGGTATATAATATGTCAGAAGAAAAATATACACAAAAAGTACTTACCGCACTGCAAAGCGCTCAGCAAAGCGCCGCTGTGCACTATCACCAGGAAATAACCTCTGCCCATGTTCTCTTGGCTATGATTAAGGAACCTGAAGGCTTGCTGGCAACTATTTTTGATGAATGTAAAACGGACTTACCTATGCTCAAGGTACGACTTGAACAAAAGCTCAAAAAAATCCCGGCTGTCAAAGGTCAAGACAGGCTTTCACTTAGCGTTGAAATGGCTCGTGTTCTAGGAGCGGCAAGACAAATTGCCGACAATATGCACGATGAATTTATCAGCACGGAACATTTGCTTTTGGCCATCTGCACTAATGCCGAGGAAGAAATGCAAAAGATTTGCCAAGAGTTCGGCCTTGTAACCAACCGCATTCAGACAATAATCAAACAGCATCGAAAGCAAAATGTCCACTCCGATAATCCGGAAGGGGAATATAAATCGCTGGAAAAATATGGACGTGATTTAACGCAGGCTGCTCGCAAGGGAAAGCTTGACCCTGTTATCGGCCGTGACGAAGAAATCAGACGTACGATTGAAATTCTCTCACGTCGCACGAAAAATAATCCTGTCTTGATTGGGGAACCAGGCGTCGGTAAAACCGCCATTGTTGAAGGGCTGGCACGCCGCATTGTTGCAGGAGATGTTCCAGAATCGCTAAAAAACAAGACGCTTTATTCTCTTGATTTAGGAGCTCTAGTTGCCGGAGCGAAATTCCGCGGTGAGTTTGAAGAACGCCTTAAAGCCGTCTTAAATGAAATCGTCAAGTCGGACGGCCAGATTCTCCTATTTATTGATGAAGTTCACACCGTAGTCGGCGCAGGTGCTTCAGAAGGTTCTATGGATGCGGGCAATCTGCTAAAACCGATGCTTGCGCGCGGTGAACTGCGCTGCATTGGAGCCACGACACTTAATGAATACAGAAAATATATTGAAAAAGACAGCGCCTTAGAACGCCGTTTCCAGCCTGTTATGGTTGGCGAGCCAAGCGTTGAAGATACTATCTCTATCTTGCGCGGGCTTAAAGAACGCTATGAAGTTCATCATGGTGTCCGCATCCGTGATAATGCCCTCATCTCTGCCGCTGTCTTATCTGACCGTTACATTTCCGACCGTTTCTTGCCCGATAAAGCTATCGATTTGGTTGATGAAGCTGCCGCCAAGTTGCGCACGGAAATAGAATCAATGCCCGCTGAATTAGATGAAGTAAAGCGCCGTATTTTGCAGCTCAAGATTGAAGAACAGGCACTAAACAAAGAAACAGATTCTTCGTCGCAAGAAAGGTTAGCTAAACTAAAATCGGAAATTGCTGCGAGCGAAGAGCAAGAAAAGAAATTGGAAAGCCAATGGCAGCACGAAAAGCAAACCATAACCAGAACACGTGGCATCAAGCAGGAAATTGATGCCGTAAAGAATGAAATAGATCGTGCAGCTCGTGAAGGCAATCTTGCTAAGGCCTCTGAACTGCGCTATGGCAAATTGCCAGAACTTAAAAAGCAGTTAGCAGCGCAGGAAGACGAACTGGCCAAAGCACAAGAAGGTCGCCTTTTAAAAGAAGAGGTGAGCGAAGAGGATATCGCTAAAGTCGTAAGCAGGTGGACGGGCATTCCTGTCACCAAAATGATGATGGGCGAACGGGAAAAACTCTTGCACCTCGAAGATGAACTACATCGTCGCGTTGTTGGACAGGACAAAGCTGTCCAGGTTGTCAGCGAAGCCATTATCAGGGCTCGTGCCGGCATCAAAGACCCTAATCGTCCTATTGGCTCTTTTATCTTTCTTGGACCAACAGGCGTCGGCAAAACAGAACTGGCCAAAACGCTAGCAGAAATCCTCTTTGATGATGAGCGCTCAATGGTTCGTATTGATATGTCTGAATACATGGAAAAGCACTCCGTCGCCCGCCTTATCGGGGCTCCTCCCGGTTATGTCGGCTATGATGAAGGCGGCCAGCTGACAGAAGCAGTACGCAGACACCCCTATAGCGTTATCCTGCTTGATGAAATAGAAAAGGCTCATCCTGATGTATTCAACGTTCTGCTGCAAATTCTTGATGATGGGCGCCTTACCGATGGCAAGGGACGCGTTGTTAACTTCAAAAATACTGTTATTATCATGACTTCTAATCTTGGTTCACAAGAAATCTTGACGCAAGACGATTTTGATAAAGCACGCGAAATGGTTATGAGTCTTTTAAAAGCGCATTTTCGCCCGGAATTTCTCAACCGCATCGACGACATCATCGTCTTCAAGGCACTTGCACAACAACAAGTCAAGGCTATTGCTGCCATTTTGCTTGAAAATCTCAGTAAAAGATTGCAAAAGCAAATCAACATCTCGCTTTGCTGGAGCGAAGCAGTACTAGATAAATTGGCGAATGATGGTTATGACCCAGCCTTTGGTGCACGTCCTTTAAAACGTCTCCTAGCCCACACTGTCGAAACACAGCTGAGCAAGGAAATAGTCAAGGGAAGTATCAAGGAAGGTGAATTAGTGAAAATAGACGTTAGCGATAATCAGTTTACTTTCACGGCACAAGAAAAATAAAAAGTCATCTTTTCATTTGAAAATATTATAAATAAAGCGTATAATAGTAAAGTTACTTTACATTATACGCTTTTATTTTGGGAGGAAAAATGTCAGAACACAGCAACTCATTACAGAATAATTTTTTTAACTGGCTAGGTGGAAGAACTTCTGCGGCACAATTATCGGAATTATTTTTTGCCTATCCAGAAATAGAAAAATTTGCTCAGCAAATAGGCATTCTCAAAGAACCGCTTTTTAAAACCAAAAATCTTCTGGCCATATCATTGGTAAAAAAAATGGTCGAAACGCATCCGACCTTTCATTCTCTCTATAAAAAAAAGCTTCGCAAGATGAGTGAAGCCATAAATTTTTATTATACATATCTTTGTGAACAGGCAACGCAAAATAAAGTTAAGCAAGTAGATATAGACAGTATTAGCAAGCCGGTTTACGAAAATAGCGACAATGTCACCTATTTTCATACCGACAGCCAGCCAATTTCTCTATCTTACTTTGAAGATTTACAGCCAATTGATAATGGCTGGCCGCAATTATATGAAAAGCTCATGCAATGCCTATATGAAGATTATCCTGATACGATTGAAAAGATGGGCAAAAGTGCAGATACGAATGCTTTTTTCAGTTCGGATGCCTCGCATTTAAGCCGTCCTATTGCCCTATCAGATAAATTGTATCTGGAAATGAATATTACCACTTCACAAATAGGTAAAGTCTTACAAAAGACACTAGATGAATGTCTTGTTGATTACGAAAATATTGTCGTACAATATAGGAATAATTAGCTTTTTTTGAGGCTTGCCTCCAATGCGCCATAACTTGTGAGCACGCGCAGCTCTTTGGCTTTAATGGGCTGACTATGACCACCAGAAAAGCGCATCTTAGAAGAAGGCTGAAAAGTGCTTGACAATGAAGGACGCAAAAGGGCAGAAATTGCCTTATATTTTGATAAAACGCGCAAATCACCAGCACGGACAATGCGATTAAAGTAGCACATCTAATCACCTCAAAGTTAAGATTTCTTTACTAATTATATAAAAAATAATTCAGTTATTGCAACTAATTATTTTTTTGTGCAACATAAATAAATTATTATAATCAATAAAAATTTAACCATCAGTAAATATATAATAAAACAACTGTATTCCTGAAAAATTAATTTTCAGGAATTATTTTTTTGCAAATTCATTGCTAAATTTTTCAAAAAATATGCTTCTTTCTCTTAAAGAGAGTTCAGAAATAAAAATTAAAAGTTGCTTTTTCCGAATATATATAATATACTTGAGGAAAAAGATAGATTTAGCTATCAGCAAAGACTGTCAATAGGTAAAGACCTGCAAATAGTCTATCCTCTTAAATGAGAATGAATACGGATATGACAATAGGGCCAAAGAATTATTGCTCGTTAACAACAAGTGATGCTCCCAGCGAGCCAATCCGGAAATATATAGAAAATACCATAAGTTACACGGGAAGCTCATATCTCACGGGGACATTCACTGTTTTTTCAATGACGTCACTATCTGGCCTATCCTATCGAATTTAAATACAGAAGGGAGGCACGGGCTTTCTCCTTACCCAAAAGGTTAGGGAATATCCTGCCTGGATTTAATGAATTTTTCTGAACGCTTAAAAGAATATATGGCAGCAGCTGGCATAAATCAGACGCAACTTTCCAAGCTGACTGGTATCAATAAATCATCGATTTGCGAATACCTTTCGGGCAGCTATGAGCCGAAATCACGCAACATCATCAAAATTGCCAACGCCTTAAATATTTCACCGGAATATTTCTTGAATTTGCATGATAAAGTCAATGCTGTAACGCCAGACAATAAAAGTCTCGACGACACGCATAAAATACCGCTCATCGGCAATATTGCTGCGGGGCGCCCTATTTTGGCTGTGCAAAATTTTGATGAATATATCACCTGCGATAAGTCGATAAACGCCGATTTTTGCTTGCGCGTAACAGGTGACAGCATGATTAATGCCCGTATTTATGATGGTGATATTGTCTTTATCCATGAGCAATCCGATGTAAATGACGGCGACATTGCGGCTGTGCTCGTCGACGACAGCGCCACTTTAAAGCGCGTTTATAAATACGGCGACATGATTCAGCTTCGTGCCGAAAACCCTAAATATAAGCCTATGAATTTTAATCGCAACAATTGCTCTTCTGTACGTATTTTAGGAAAAGCTGTTGCCTTGCTTGGCAACGTCATCTAGCCACATGAAAAAGGAGATGCCCCTTAAAAGGGCATCTCCTTTTTGCTTTTATAAATATTCAGGTTCTTTTTCGTTCTAAACAGCATGTTTTTTTCAGCAAAAAGCTCCCGCCTATAAAGGCGAGAGCTTTCTGCTACAATGAGGATGGTGATGTACTCCCAAGGAATCATTCACCATCTCCACCTAAGGGAAAAATTACATTAAAGATTTTCTGCCAAAATATCAGCTACGTGCTTAACCTTGACATTAGGAAGGTTTTTATCAAGACCGCCGCCAATTTGCATCATGCAGGCCGGGCAGGCAACAGCAACTGTTTGGGCACCGGTTGCCTTAATGTTATTGAGCTTATTTTCCAAAAGGCGCAAGGAGATATTGGCGTATTTCATACCAAAAGCACCTGCCATGCCGCAGCATTTATCAGCGCCTTCCATATCCACGAACTCATATCCCTTTGCTGCTTCCAGCAAAGCACGTGGTTCTTTATAGATGCCAAGACCTCTCTTCATGTGGCAGGAGTCATGATAGGTAACTTTGCTCGTGCCATTTACTTTTACAAGGCGACCTTGCTTTTTATATTCTTCTGCAACAAATGAAGTAAATTCGCGAACCTTGGCCCCAAATGCTTTGCTGCGTGCTAGCCACTTTTCATCATCGGCAAAGATTTCTTTATACGTTTCCATGAGCGTTTCGGCGCATGTAGGGCAAGCAGCCAAAATGTAATCGGCATTGCATTTTTCAAAAGCCTTGATATTCTGTATGGCGATTTTCTTTGCCGTGTGAACATCGCCAGCCCCGAGAACGGGCTTGCCGCAGCAGCTCTGGTCATGCGGATAGACTACTTCAGCACCGAGGTCTTGCAATACTTTGATTACGGACTCACCCGTATCCGGGAAGACAAAGTCAATGTTGCAGCCACTGAAAAAGGCGACGCGCATTTTCGGATTTTTGGGGTTCTTCTTGAAGAGCTCTTCTGTGCGGTCGCGCAGCGGTTTAGCGGCAATAGCCGGCAAACTTCTGCCTTCTGTCATCTTGGCGAAAAATAGAGGCAGATTTCTGATAAAGCGGCCCGACTGTACCGGTTTTTGGCCAATGGAAGCGGCGCGCAGCAGGGTGTGGAACAATTTTCTGTTGGTCATAACTTTCTGGAACATGATTTTTTCTGGCAATGCCAAACCTACTTTTTCCGTGCGGCGATTTCTCAATTCCTGAATCAAATCAGGGATATTGATTTTGCCCGGGCAAATAGTCGTACAGCGACGGCAACCAATACACAAATCGCTAAACTGCGAGAAGGCTTCTGAGCTTTCCAAAAGGCCGGTCAAAATAGCGCCAATACCGCCAGAATAGATATGACCATAAACATTGCCACCAACTGAAGTCCAAATCGGGCAGACATTGAGGCAAGAAGCGCAGCGTACACATTGATATACTTCATTCAGTTTGGGGTCATGTGCTGCTTCTAAGCGACCATTATCGAGCAAAATGACATAGACCTTTTTCATGTCTTCGACCATTTTGCCATCAATTTCGCGAATAATTGGCGTCGGGCCATCGACTAGGGTCAAATAGCTGACCATTCTCTGTCCTGTTGCGTTACGCGGCAAAAGGCGCATGATTTTGGAAGCATCACTTGTCTTAGGAATGAGTTTTTCATAGCCGATAATGACGACGTGAATTGGAGGTATGGTTGTAACAATACGCGCATTACCTTCATTGGTGACAAGACCAATCATACCATTTTCAGCAATACCAAAGTTAGCACCAGAAATCCCCATATCAGCGTGCAAAAATTCTTCGCGCAAAACACGGCGTGCGGTTTGAACCATAAACGGAATATCACTGGGAATATTTTCTTTTAATTCATCGGAAAAGAACTTGGCACATTGCTTGCGATTGAGATGAATTGCCGGCATAACCATATGGGAAGGATGTTGGCCAGCAACGGAAAGCATCCATTCGCCTAAGTCCGTTTCTTTGACATGAAGGCCTTCCTTGACCAAGAAATCGTTGAGTCTGATTTCTTCTGTTGCCATTGATTTCGATTTAACAATGCGCTTAACGCCATTTTCCTTGCAAATCTGCAAAAGTTGCTGCTTCAAATGGTCGCCATCTTTCGCACGAAATACTTTTACGCCACGTTTTTCTAAAGAAGCCTGAAATTCGTCTGCAACTTCTTCAATATGGGCGACAGTTTCACGCTTCATCTGGCGCAAATCATCGCGCAAGGCATCGATTTCAGCATCTCCGCCAATATTGCCATATGCCTTCATTCTAGCTGCTGGGTATTGTTGCGCAAAACGCGATAGATTATTGCGCAAAATGGGGTCGGCTAATTTTTCTTTGATTTCTTCTTTTAAATTACGCTTTGTCATAGTATACTCCACCTTATTTATCTACTGCGAAAAGTACGAATCTGCTCGGTCCATGAACGCCTAAGGTCAAAACGCGTTCAATATCTGACGTGCGGCTCGGACCAGTAACAAAGCCCGTATAAGCATCCAGACCATCTTTGCGGCGCAATACCTTTTCTAAAATTTTAAAGGCTTCAGTCATATCTTTTACCATATTCTTTTTATCGACGAATACGATGTTCATCGCCGGCAGCATTGAGACAATACGCGCTTCATAAGCGTAATTGTCAACACAGACACTGCCCGTTTCACCTACGCCAAATTCAGCTGTCGAAAAGCCAATATCAATTGTCGGGCCATTCTTGACGATTTCGAATTTGTCTGTATAAAGCGTATGATTTTTTTTCAAAGCTTCATAAAGACCTTGCAACTCGCTATTTTCATCACCGCCAACAGCTGCTAGCTTTTGCGCATCGAGTTCCTTGATAAGGCCTTCGATAATAGGCAGAGCTTCCTCATAGGATTTTATTTCCTTGAGCTCGACCGTGACAGCAAGGGCATTTTCTTTAAATGAATCCCAATATTTGTCACTGATATAATCTTTGATGTAATCTTTCCATTCATGACATATTTTTTCCATTGTCAATCTTCCCCCCATAACCAACCTGTTTTACAATACGGCTATCACTCGTTGACCCTTTACACAACTAGGACTAGTAGGCCAAGATATTTTGCAATCTTGCGATTTGCAATTCCTCATTCATCATGTATACTTTCGTTTCGGCAAAGCCTGAAAATCAACTACATTCCAAAGACGTAAATTCCCGACTAGCCATCGGTATATATCATTATTCCCTATTGGTCAGGCTACCAAAATCAAAAAGCCCAATGATCACTCACAAACTTTGCTCGGATTCAAAATACCATTCGGGTCAAATGCCAATTTTATTCGCTGCATGAGGGCTATAGAAGCTTGTGGTAACGATTTTTGCAGATATTTTTTCTTTGCATAACCGATACCGTGTTCACCAGAAACCTGACCTTCCATTTCATGCGCTTTTTCATACATTTTATCCATTGTCGCATCTAATATCTTTTGCCATTTTTCATCATCCAAATCATCCTTGAGGATGTAGATATGCAAATTGCCATCTCCGGCATGACCAAAACATTTTATGCGCACGCCCATTTCATTTTGCAGTGCGTGAATGTATTCAACAAAAGTGTTAACGCAGCTGCGCGGCACAACGACATCAACTTCATCCATTGCTGTCGTAGAGCCCTTAATTGCTTCTAAAAAGGCGCCGCGTGCCTTCCAGATGGCATTGGAACGCTCATCGGTATCAGCGATGAGCAAGTCGTAAGCACCTTGCTCAAGACAAATTTTAGCAACGTTATCGTAGTATGAACTTATTTCTTCAAGGGAATTACCATCAAATTTTAAGAGCAGATATGCATCTGCCGCATTATCAGGAAATTTGCTGCCAAGATATTGTTCGGCATCTTTTATTACTTCACGTTCCATGAATTCAATTGCCGTAGGAATTGCCTTCGAGCTGACAATCAAAGGAACGGCACCGATAGCCTGTGCCAAGGTCGGGAAAGGCACGAGCAGGCTGACATTTTTAGCCGGCAGAGGCAAAAGTTTTAAAATAGCTTTTGTCACGACAGCTAAAGTTCCTTCCGAACCAATGACCATGTCCTTAAGGTCATAGCCAGAACTATTTTTTACTGTCTTACCACCGAGGTTTAAAATTGTGCCATCTGCCAAGACTACTTCAAGGCCGCGTACATAATCACGCGTCACGCCATATTTGACAGCACGCATACCGCCAGCATTGGTGCTGATATTGCCACCAATCGTCGCCGATTTTTCACCGGGATCCGGCGGATAGAAAAAACCTCTTTCTTCAACATAAGCGGCAATTTCCATGAGTAAAACGCCCGGCTCAACCGTCAAGGTAAGATTCTTTTCATCGAGTTCCAAAAAGTGATTCATCAAAGTCAAATCAAGCATAATGCCGTGCTCGACAGCTACCGAAGCTCCTACTAGACCAGTGCCTGCACCACGCGGCGTAACACAAATGTGATGTTCGTTGGCATATGAGAGGAGCTTAGATACTTCCTGCGTGCTTTGTGCCTTAACTACAAGAGCAGGATAAAAAGCTTCCGTACTCAACTCATCGTGGCTATATTCCTCGTTTATTTCATCTTTCCAAAGCAAGCGTTCACGCGGTATAAATTCACTGATGCTCTGCAAATCGTGTTCTTCTATCTTTTTATATTCGTTCATCAGATTTTTGCCCCCGTTTTTATCTTTTGAATCAGCTGCGGCACAATTTCATAAATGTCGCCATGCAAGGCGTAATTAGCCATCTTGAAAATGGGCGCTTGCGCATCAGAATTAATAGCTACAATATTTTCGGAATTATTCATGCCAGCCACAAACTGAATGGCGCCAGAAACACCACAAGTAATAATAAGCTTAGGGCGTACGGTGCGGCCGCTCAAGCCAACTTGATGACGTGCGTCAAGCCAGCCAGCTTCTACCAAAGGTCTTGTACAAGCTATCTCACCGCCAAGCAGTTCTGCCAGTTCACGCAGCAAGGATAAATCTTCTCTTTTTTTAATGCCACGACCGGCAACGACAAGGACATCTGCCGCCTCAATTGTCTTTTCCTTCGGCTTTTTTGTCACCTGTTCAACTGTAATCCGACTTTTTATGGCTTCTGGTGAAATATCAAGCTTTATTAACTCACCTTCAGCTTCATTGCTTCTTGCCGGGGCATCCATGACCTTGTAGCGTACCGTTGCCATCTGAGGACGATTATTCGGCGTCATAATTTCAGCCATGATGTTGCCGCCAAAAGCTGGCCTTATCTGAATGAGGTCTGTATTTTCCTTAATATCCAAAATTGTGCAATCAGCAGTAAGCCCCGTCCTAAAGCGAGCTGCGATGCGGGGGGCAAGCTGACGGCCAATGGTCGTCGCTCCGACCAAAATTGCCGCAGGCTGCACTTTCTTAATAAATTCTGTAAAGGCACCAGCATAAGCATCAATGCGAAAATGTTCCAAAGCTGGATTGTCGCATACAAAAATCTTATCGACGCCATAATGCTTTAATTCTTCAGCCGCTTTTTCAATATTATAGCCAATAAAGAGGGCATATACAGGCTGATGCGCTTTTTGCGCTAATTCCCTCGCTTTGCCTAAAAGCTCATAGCTGACAGGGTGTATTTTATCTTCCGTATGGTCTATGTAGACGGCAATCCCTTGCCATTTTGTTTTATCAATGCTAGGCTTTTTAGCATCTTCTACATATTCAACAGCTCCTTTTGGACCCTTGCGCACGCACATGCGGCACATCTTGCATGCTGCGGTGATGACGAGCTTGCCATCTTGCTCTTCCATTGCCCCAAACGGACAGATGGAAAGCATCTTTTTAATATCGCCAACTTTATCCTGATGGACAACTAATTTTGCCATTATTACACCTTCATCTTAAATAAATTTCTGTTTCTGCAGCTGAGCATAAAGGCGTTGTGCCAGCTCAGTACCTGTTCCCTGCCAATCTTCTTGCACCTTATCGGATACAGGCGGGAAAATGCGGCGTACCTGTGTTGGCGAACCGGACAGGCCATAATGACTTTCATCTTGGTCATCCATATCAGCAAAGGAATAAACCTTGATTTCCTTATCTTGGGTCGCCTTTTTCTTTAAATAAGAAGGCAGGCGGGGCTCGTTAATGTCCTTTTGTACAGTTATCAGGCAAGGAAATGAAACTTTTACTTTTTCTATGGCATCAGGAAGTTCCAGATTAACCCTTATCGCCTCTTCATCGGCAGATACAATCTCCTTCACGCAGCAAAGGCCTGGTATGCCGAGTAATTCCGAAACCTCCGGACCAACCTGAGCGGTATCACCATCGGTGGTCTGAAGACCGCATAAAATCAAATCGTATTTTCCCATAGCCTTAATACCCTGTGAAAGCGTATAGCTCGTTGCCAAGACATCAGCACCACCAAATTTTCTGTCGCTTATCAAGGCGCCATTATCAGCTCCCATAGAAAAAGCTTCATAAATTACGGCTTTGGCCTGAGGCGGTCCCATGCTGATGACGTCGACGGTACTGCCTTCATGTTCTTGCTTGAGGCGAAGTGCTGCCTCTAGTGCATAAAGGTCGTACGGATTCATTTTGCTATCGACGCCATTGCGTTTTAAAACGCCTGTTACCGAATCGACTTCTACCTTATTTGTGCCCGGAACCTGCTTGATGCAGACGAGAATTTTCATGCTAAATATGCCCCCAATTTTTTATATCACTGTGCGTTACGTGGAAAGATTAGGCGCGAAAGAGCGATTATGACTATGGATACTGCTAAAATTATAGCACCCGTGCCAACAGCTCCCGCCGCTGCAGTGCTGTGTATTGCTCCTGCCGTACCACTTTCGGAAGAAAGCAGGTGCATGAGTATTCCTTCACAAAAATACATGATGCAGCAAATCATTGCCAACAAAATAATAGAATGCTTAATGCTGAATTTATAAATTTCACCTTCATGACCGGTAAGTCCCGTTGTGCCAGCAGCAATAGCAATGGATTGCGGCGAAATCATTTTGCCAACAGCTCCGCCGGCGAGATTAGCGCCAATACCGATAACAGGTGCTGCCCCAATAGCGGCAAAAGCCGTCGTTTGCAATTTGCCAAATAGCGCATTGGCGGAAGTATCTGAACCTGTAACAAAGACGCCTAGCCAGCCAACGATTGGCGCAAAGAGCGGGAAGAGACTGCCAGTCTTTGCGACCAAAAGCCCCATTGTCGAGGTCATGCCGCAATTGTTGGCAACGTAAGCATAGGCTAATACGCCACTGATGGTGCAAAGTGCGACTTTTAATTCATTGAGCGTCGAAAAGAATATGCCAAGCGATTTAGCAGGCGAAACGCGCAGCACGAAACAGGACATGAATGCTGCCAAGACAATGCCCGTGCCAGCAGCTGAAAGCCAATTAAACTTAAATATTGCCGGCATTAAAGAATGTGTTGTGCTGCTCATAATGGCATGGTGCAAAAAAGGAATCTGGAAAACTACATTAACCGTATTGAGGCAAGCTGCAACGCTCTTCATGCCCCAATCGGCTATGAAAATAATCAGGATAATAAAAGGGCTCCAGGCTTTGACAATAGTTGCCGTGGAAAGAGCTTCCTTCTTTCCCGTATCTGCCTTTTCGCCTTCAAAGCGATAAATGTGCTTCGGCTGCCATACTTTTAAGAAAAGGATGAGGGCAATCATAGAAGCCAAGGAAGCGATGACGTCGGGTAAAATAGGCCCTAAATAAAATGAAGTTAAACACATCGGTACAGAGAAAAATATAGATGTTACTAATATAGCAGGCCAAACTTCGAGCATACCCTTGATGCCGCTCATGACGATGATGAGATAAAAAGGAACGATAAAGCCAACGATAGGGCAAACAAATGCGAGCAATTTAGCTATATATTCACCAGAAAAGCCAGTAACTTGACCGGCAACCAAAACCGGTATGCCCAAGCCGCCAAAGGCGACTGGTGCGGTATTAGCCAAAAGGCTCAGGCAAGCAGCTTTTTTGGGCTTAAACCCCATGCCGATGAGCATTGCCGAGCTTATTGCTACCGGCGTTCCAAAGCCTGCCGCGCCTTCAAGAAAAGCTCCAAAAGAAAAGGCAATGAGCAAAACCTGCAAACGGCGGTCATCAGTGATTGAAACGATTGACTTTTTAATAATTTCAAACTGTTTTGTTTTAACACTGATATTATAGAGAAAAACAGCTCCTATAACAATCCAGCCGATGGGGAATAACCCATATAAGACACCATGAACAGCTGACATCACGGACAATAAAACAGGCATCTTATAGACGAGGGCGGCGATGATAATGGCCAAAATCGTCGTCGTAATGGCGGCCCAATGACCCTTCATCTTAAAAACGATGAGGACGGTAAAAAAATAGACGATGGGCAAAAAGGCCACAAGCGCTGATAAAAACATATTATCAAGCGGGTCAAAATTTTGCACGTACATTTTTTCCACTCCTTTTATATATGGTCTCAACTTTCTTTTCTGACCAGATTATGCTCACTCGTTTCTTATTTCTTCTTTCCTTTCCTTATTTTTATTATATTCAGATATATCTGGTAAAAAGAAATTGATTCTCATTTATAATTATCTGATTTATGTAAAAAATATATAATGTACACCTCCAACGCATTATTACCTTATAGTTATTATAGCTATAAAACAGTAAAAAAAGCAATAATAACAAGGGTTGCTATAGTTTGCATTGAATAATCAGACAATTTAGTTTTATCACTAGTGAACTAGCCTTTTTTTATTGCAAAAAAATACACTTGAATTATTGAATTTTTTTCTTCAACTATAAATGCCAATATCAAAAGTACTTAAAAGATGATTGTCATTAATATATATGTAAATTATCAAACAATTTATATAATTTATTAAGAGGTTTGGCGACATGAATAATAAATTTTCACCGACTCTAAAGCATTTAATTAAATTTTCTGGTACTAAATTAAGTGCATTAGCCAATTATATAGGATATGATATTTCCTATATAAGTAAATGGTGCAAAGGAACAAATCAGCCTTCGCGCAAAAGAATTTCGCACATCAACAGCCGCATCGCTGAGTTTATCACAGATGAAATCATCCAGCAGGATACCGTCTACCCTTTTTTATCCGAATTTGAAATCAATCGCACTGAAAAACTGCCAACAGAAACAATTCGTCCCTTTTTATGCAATGAAATCAATAATATTCTAAATAATGCTTACTTTTCTCAAGAAACACCTGATGAACCAAGTATCAGCACTGATGATGTTACGCGTGCCATTATTGGCCGAACGCGCATCCATAATTTTTTCGTAAGTGATTTAGTCAGCCTGCTGCAAAACGCTCCTGAGCCAATTAATTTCTTTATCACTGCTGACATCTTTACCTTAATAAGGACACATTTTTTTGCCTTCTTGCGAGAAATATCAAAGAAAAAGCAAATTAATATCAACATCGGCTGTGCTAAAAAATCACTTTCTCTCAATCAGGCCGTTGCCGTTCGCAGCCTCTATAAATTCTTGAATAAATATATCAATATCCGCTTTACTATTTATGACAATACACCTTTTGCCAATTCTAATATCATAGTTGCTGAAAATATTTTTTATCTGCAATATTCGCTCAATCAAGACGATTTATTCGATATTTCCACGTTTTCTACTGATAAGCAAAATGTCGCCGACGTCTTTCGCCGCACATGGAACAAATTCATGAACAGCAATATTTTTCTCGAGGCAAAAACAGATTTGGAAATCATAAAATTTCGCGCATTCTTCTATCTTAGCGAAGAACTTATTCTCTTTTGTGCCAAGGGATTTGAATTTTTCCTACCCGAAAAGGCTTTTCAAAAACTCCTCGCCAATGCCGACCCGCAATTTTACCCACGCGATATCCTTCAAACTGTCAAAAACTTACAGATAACTTGGGAAGAGCAATTTATTAAATCACATATGGTCTTTATCCTGCCCGAGGCCAATATAATGAATTATATTGAAAATGGTCGCTTAACCTATGGAGAAATAAATTATTGTACAACTGCCGAAGAAAGAGAGGAACAGTTAAAAATTCTCCTAGCTGCAATGGAGCACAATCCCAATATAGAACTCAATCTTCTTGCGCAACATCAGCTGCAAAACAGGGATGATTACTACAAACTTTCATATTATAGCAACAATAAAACTGCTTATCTGAAAAAAGATAAGGATTTTTTAAATGATGATGATAAGAATATTTATTTACTCAAAGACCCTCTTTTCATTCAGGCTTTTGACAATTATTTTTATGAGCTTACCGCCACTTCTCTTTGCAAAAAAATCAGCTGTAAAGAGCTTGCTAAACTCTATGAAATAAATAAGCCGCTTTTATATCGCCTTTTCAAATAAATAACCGCTGCCTTTGGCAGCGGTTATTTTTACATTATGTTGGTTATTTTCTTGACGGGTTCTGTTAAATCATAATCACCCAAGGTTTCCAGCCTTTTTCCTTCTACATAAAAACGAACAGCTGAAATTTCTTTAAACTGCGTCATTGTATCGACAATTGACCCAATGAGCATGATGGAATTTGCTCCACCGCCACCAAAGTTTTTAACGAATGCCTGGTTAAAATCAATATTTAAAACTTTATCTTTGCCAAGCTTTGCCGAGAGTATTTGCGTCCCCTTAGGCATAATTTTGATGCCTTTATCTTTTGCCGGTGGCTGCAAAAGAGCCTTGAGTGTATTTTCATAGAACGTATCCTTATTTTTAGAAACCTCTATCATTTTTTCCGAAGCGATGAGTTTTTTGCCCATCTTATCGGGATAATATAAAATGACTTTTGTCATTTGGGCTTTTGCCTGCTTGGTATCTGGGCTAAAAACAGAGGCAGCAGCAGTTCCTACATCCTGCTTTGGTATCTCAGCAGCTTTTTGGCTTGAGCAGCCAGCCAGAGCAACAAGCAAGACAAACATCAGCAGGCTCCCTAAAATGCGCATTTTTTTCATTTTTCATTCCCCCCTAATTCTCGAAAATATTCATTAATTCCCTTACCAATCCCTATGGCCATCTTTTTTTGCATGGCTGGGTCATCCAGCAGGCGTTCTTCACGAGGGTTAGAAATGAAGGCAAGCTCTGTCAAAATAGCTGGCATCGAGGTATGCTTTAAGACATAGAAATTAGCCGTAGAAATACCCCGATTATAAAGGCCGTTCGCCGCAACTAAATTATCCTGCACATCTTGTGCCAAAAGCTTGCTCTTAGATGAGCCGGCACAATAATACGTTTCCGTGCCATTAGCACTAGGGCTAGTAAATGAATTGGCATGAATGCAGACAAATATATCTGTTCCCGGCAAATTTTCAGCAACATCCACACGCGCTTGCAGCTCATCGCGAGCCGAATCATTCGGCGCAAAAACATCCTTATCAATCATGCGCGTCATCTTAACCGTGGCGCCATTATCAATAAGCAGATTATAAAGCTTTTTAGAAACCGCTAAGGTAACGGTCTTTTCCATAATATGGTCCGGGCCAATAGCACCCGAATCGCTGCCGCCGTGGCCAGGGTCGATGACGATTATTTTTCCTTTTACATACGGAAGGGGAATAGAAACGTCAGCTGGCAATTGCTTTTCCCGCAATTTTATTATGAGAAGGTATTTGCCATCTGCATGGCGCTGCTCATTTTTAATGAGTTTCTTGTCGTAGTAATAATAACCAGCCTTTTTTTGCAGATTAATAATCACCTGCGTATTATGATCCATCTTTTTAAAAAGAACATTATGTACGAAACGATTATTAATGGTCATCTGTGAAAAATCATCTTCATCAAAATGCGTGCGTGGCAAATTTAAGACCAAGCGATTTACATCATTTTGATCTACAGACAACAACGTATCGGAAGCGGGTTTTTTATTTAAGGCGATGATAATTTCCATCTGAACTTGTCCATCGCTTAATTGATTGACGCCATATACAAATCCCTTTACTGACGCAGAGGAAGCAAAGCACAGGCTCTGCATAGCTGCCAACAAAAGAAAACATAACCCAAATACTAACTTTTTCAAAATCTAGCCTAACCTTTCATCCTGCATTATCGCCTTATCGACGAAAAACTGACCTTCGAGAATATTAAACGTGAATTAATCCCATGCTTATTTCAAGAGCTTTGTCAACACGCTTCATGATATCCTTATTGAGAGTTGTAATCTTATTGCGCAGACGTTTTTTATCAATGGTTCGCAGCTGCTCCAACAAGACGACGGAATCGCGCTCCATATTGCACTCTTTCGCCTTGAGCTCGATATGCGTAGGCAGCTTTCCCTTAGTAATTTGGGCTGTTATTGCCGCAACAATAATCGTTGGGCTATAGCGGTTGCCAATATCATTTTGCAAAATCAAAACAGGGCGTGACCCTCCCTGCTCTGAACCAATTACGGGACTCAAATTGGCATAAAAGATATCGCCTCGTTTTACGACAAAGCTATTTTCACTTTTTTGATGTTCCTCCATGTAAACCTTCTTCCGCTAAAGTTACATTAAGTGTCCCCATTTCTTCATAGCCTTTTTTCATCTCTTCGACCAAGCGTCTGTGCTCGAAGTAGTCTAAGTAGAGCATTATTGCCTGATAAAAAATCTCATCATTGCTCGTCTTTTCCTTATGAACAAGAAGCTCCAGCCTATCTGCTACTTCCTCTGGCAAATTGATGATTATGCGTCTAGCACTAGACAAATTATTTTTGCTGCTCAAAATATGGTCAAGCATACCCACCTCAAAAATTTTTCATAAAACCTCACATAATCCAACTACTGCGGTTAAAATGAGCCTAAAGGCTTGTATTCTGAAGTTAGCCGCCGTATTCTTGCACTTTTCCTGACGGCTTTTGGATATTTGACGAACAGCTCTCCTTCCTTCTATTTTATTTTTTCAAGCTCTCATATTTCCTTGAAAGGCTTTCCTTTTTGATTTCGTCTATTAGACTACCCTATGGCTGCAAAATAAATTAGTGCCCCTCGATAAATTGACGCGCCGCAGGCAAAGACTCTACTAAATCACCAGCTATAAGTCCCGCCATGCCTTTTTGTGCCGCAATATCGCCAGCTTTGCCGTGCAAATAAACGCCTACGCTCGCAGCAATTTCAGGTTTAGAGCATTCCATGCGCACGCCGCAAATTGTACCAGCTAAGACATCGCCGCTGCCAGCAGTAGCCATTCCAGCATTGCCAACACTCGTCAAATGCAGTTTGCCATCAGGATAAGCGACAATAGTGCGCTCGCTTTTGGCGACAATGATAGCATTAAACTCTTGCGCCGCTTGCCGCACCAAATTCCACAAGTCGGCCTTTAAATCCTTCACTTTAGTCCCCAAAAGAGCCGACAACTCGCCAAGATGTGGCGTCAAAATTGGCACCTGAGCCAATTTTTTCAACTCAGCCCCGTGCTTAGCAAAAGCGTAAATGGCATCAGCATCAATGAGCAGCGGTTTTTTTGTCTTTTGCGCCAAATCTCGGACAAAATTCATAACCGCCTCGCCACGGCCTAGCCCAGGGCCAATTAAAATTACATCATAGCTTTCTTCGCGCGGCAAAAGATATTCTATCGCCTTGGTGCCCAATGTACCATCATCTTCTAATGGCAAAGGACGCACCATAATCTCTGTCAATTTAGGTGCCAAAAGAGCATATATATCTTCTGGCACTGCCAACGTTACTATGCCTGCACCAGCGCGCAATGCCGCCTTAGAGCAAAGTTCTGCCGCCCCTAGATATCCCGTCGAGCCTGCAATGGCCAAAATGCGACCACAACTGCCTTTATAGGTCGTAATAGGCCTTGGCAAAAGATTATTCTGCACGAGAGCTTCGTCAATAAGCTCACACTTTAAGCGTTCGTTTGCCAATAGGGCACGAGGTATGCCAATATTTTTGACAACAACGCGCCCGGCATGCTCGCAGCCTGGATAAAGGTAGAGACCCGGCTTAGGCAAACTAAAAGTAACTGTCGTATCTGCCTTTATGCCAAGCTCTGTGCGGCCCGTATCTGCCTCTACGCCACTTGGCACGTCAATGGAAAGTGTCTTTTTGCCGCTTTGATTGATAGCCTTTATTATCTGCTGCAAATCATCGCGCAATGGTGCCATAAAACCAGTGCCCATAAGCGCATCGACAACTAAATCCGTAAATCTCAAATAGACTTTAAAGCGATTCCAATCGCCTTCTGATTTAATATCAAAAACGCGCAACTTCATGGCATGCAAAATATCATAATTAATCTGCGCCGAATTTTTTAGATGTGCCTTATCACCACTGACAAATACGGTTACGCTATAACCGGCATTGGCGAGATGGCGTGCGGCAACAAAACCGTCGCCGCCATTATTGCCCGTCGATGCGACCACGAGGACTTTTTTGCTGCCACTTTGTTGTAAGAGTGAGGCAGCCACCTCAGCCGTTGCGCAACCAGCATTTTCCATCAGCACTAATTCTGATATGCCATACTCTTCGGCACAGCGCAAATCTATATTATGCATTTCTTTGGACATAGCGATATGCAAGCTGTCCACCTACCTTCTTAATTTATTACTTGCATCTTAGCCGGTGGCGCATATGAACGGACGAGAAGCACATCAACGCGTCTATTTTCAGCTCGATTTGCTGGTGTATCATTGGGAACGAGAGGATGATACTCGCTGCATCCTTCCACCTTAAAGCGCGCCGGATTCAGTTTGGGATTTTCATTCAAGACAGCTTGCAGAAAATTTAAAGCGCGCTGCGTACTGAGTTGCCAGTTAGAGCTAAATTGCGCATTATGAATGGGGACATTATCTGTATGCCCTGAAATAATTACGTTTTCCTTCACTGTCGATAAAAGATGTGCTACAATAGCGCATACTTCCGCAGATTTGGGGCTTAGCTGGGCGCTGCCAGAAGCAAATAGTGCTTTTTCACCAATGTGAACAACAAGCCCTTCTTCCGTCAGTTGCGTATGTATTTCATTTTGCAAGTTATTCTGCTTAATGTATTGATTGACTTTTTCCATGGCTTTCGTCAACTGCTGGTTTTCAGCCATATAATTTGACATATTGTTGGTCCTTGGCTGCGGCTGTTCATTGGTCGAAATATTATTTGAACGCCCCGAGTTTGGCCCCATATTACTGAAAAACGATATGCCACCGCTGTTGAAGCCGCGCCTAAAATTGGCAACTTCTTCTTGCGTCTGCTTATGGGAAGCATTGATTGCAAACAAGACGATAAACAAAGCGAGAAGAAGTGTCAAAAGGTCAGAATATGGCAACAGCCACATTTCGCCGCCTTGTTCTTCTGCCGGTTTGGAGAATTTTTTCTTTCTCGCCATTTTTATTCACCTGCTTTATCGGTCTTTATTTTGTCACGCTCAGATTGAGGAATAAAAATCATTAACTTAGCTTCTATTGCCGTCGGTGAATCACCCGCCTGCAATGATAAGATACCTTCAATAATCATTCTCTTTTCCGAAACTTCCATTTGAGACATTACTTTTAGTTTGTTAGCAATTGGGAACCAGAGCACGTACCCTGTAAAAATCCCCATCAAAGTAGCAACAAATGCTGAAGAAATAGCTTCCCCTAATTTACCAATATCAGACAAGTTACCTAAAGCGGCAATCAGCCCGATAACGGCGCCCATAACGCCCAGCGTCGGCGCATATGTACCTGCTTGAATAAAAATAGAAGCGCATTCTGTATGCCTTTGCTCCATAATCTGCAGCTCTGCTTCCATGACATCACCAACAAATTCAGGATCCATGCCATCAATGACCATGCCGAGACCAGAGCGGAAAAAGGGGTCTTCAATTTCATTGACCTTGTTTTCCAAAGCCAAAATCCCTTCGCGACGAGCGATCTGAGATAGTTCGATAAAAAGTGCCAAAAGTTTATCTTTCGGCGCATTATCCGGCGCATGCAAAATCTTTTTAATCAATTTAGGGAAAGTTTTCATTTGCGTAAGCGTAAAACCTGTAAACAGGCAGGAAAATGTACCGCCTAAAATGATTAAGTACGCTTCTGGGCTTAGCAAGATAGCGGGATTAGCGCCTTTAGACATATACCCTAAAGCGATTGCAACCACGCCTGCCACCAGGCCAATAATAGTAGATTTTTCCAAATCCTATTCCTCCTTGGACAAAGTTCCTCTTTTTATTCTTGGCATTCATAGGAAAAAGCTTCGCCTTTTAACCAGTGAAGCCGAATACTATTTAAAAGCGACTCCTAAAAAATACAAGGAACATCTCCTTGATGACTAAAAGTGGGCTCAATATCTTATATTATTCCATAAAAAGGATTAAAAATCCTATAAGAAATTTTAAAATCTGTCGCTTTTCTTAAAATGCAGCAAATTCATAGGCCAATCAGACTAAAAAGATACTAAATAGTAAAAACGGCGAAGTCTCGCTTCGCCGTTTTTACCTAAAAAGATTTTTTCAAAGCTTTATCGCAGCGGCGTTGGCCAAAGTTTCACGCGCCTCTTTCATAATGCGTTCAATAATGACTTGAGCGGGTTCAATCTTTTCCAGCGGTATCAGCGTTTCGCCGGCCTGCATCATGCCATTTTCAGTATCGCCTTCAACGGCTGCCAGACGATTGGTACCTACGGTCATCTTCCTCAATTCATCCTTAGGTACGGTGCCGCTGTTTTCCTTTTCGACAAATTCCAAGGAAAATTTATTCTTTATGCCACGCACAGCACCGCCGAGCGTATATCCTGTCACAATCGTATCTGTATCAACAGCTTCGATGAGCTTTTGCTTGACATTGTCATGCAATTTACATTCGCTGGCTAACAAGAAGCGTGTACCCATCTGAATACCAGCCCCACCCATCAAAAGTGCACAAGCCAAGCCACGGCCATCAGCAATACCGCCAGCAACAACTACTGGTACTTCAACACGAGGAATTACCTGTTCCATGAGGGACATGGTCGTCTGAATGCCGATATGGCCGCCACCTTCCATGCCTTCTGCTACGATAGCATCTGCACCTGCTTCTGCAACGCGCTTAGCCAATTTAACATTAGGAATAACGGGAATAACCTTAATGCCAGCCTGATGAAGCTTATCAAAGTAAGGAACGGGATTTCCTGCGCCAAGCGTTACAAAAGCTGGTTTTTCTTCGCAGATAAGGTCAATAATTTCATCCTTATTGCAATCCATGAGCATAACGTTGACACCAAAAGGCTTATCCGTAAGGCGCTTAGCCTTTTGTATCTGTTCTCTGATGAAATCAAGGTCGCGGCCGCCACTTGATATGATGCCAGCTCCGCCTGCATTTGACACGGCACTTGCCAATTCAGCTTCGGATACCCATGCCATACCGCCTTGAATAATTGGATATTTGATATTTAAGACATCTGTGAGCATCATCAAAACATCTCTCCTCTTTATCAATTATCGACCCCTTCCAATTTGGAAAGGGGGATTATCATTTGTAAGGACTGCAAAATATTTCTTGTGCCTTGTCGCCCTCTTGCACAAAATACAAGTTTCTCAGCCCGTGATAACTTCTTTAATTCGGCCTCGCGTGAAAGCGCCGCTCCTTTAGAGGGCAAAAGTTCACAATAGGCGAGCAAAACAGGTCGCCTGCAGCGCGTATATTTAGCACCATGCCCGTTATTATGAGCGACAAAGCGCCTCTTCAAGTCACTTGTCCAGCCCGTATAAAGCGTACCATCTGCACAGTGCAAAATATAGACAAAATTCATTGCTCTATTTAATTGTAATTTTTTCAATTACGACTGGTTCAAGCGGCCTATCCTGAAAATCAGTTTCTACGCTTCCTATTTCCTTGACTACATCCATATTTTCTATAACTTTGCCAAAAATAGCATGATGGCCATCTAGCCAAGGTGTTGGAGCAAGCGTAATAAAAAATTGCGAACCGCCTGTATTGGGGCCAGCATTGGCCATTGACAAGATACCTTCACTATTATGCTTTAAATCTTCATGAAACTCATCATCAATCGTGTAGCCCGGGCCACCCGTTCCAGTACCTGTCGGGTCCCCACCTTGAATCATAAAGTCATCGATAATGCGGTGAAAAATAACGCCATCATAAAATCCCTGCATGGCAAGCTTTATAAAATTTTCTGTCGTCAAGGGAGCCTTATCGGTGAATAACTCAATCGAAAAACTGCCATGATTAGTTTCAAACAAAGCTACTTTTTTTTCTTCCAAAATGAGCACCTCTCATCTATTTTTATGTGAGAATACACGTGTTTCGCCTGATTTTTGCGGCTGCCATAAATTAATGGCATATTTTTTTCAAAAGCAGCAGCACCATCCCAAGGCTTGCCCGTAAGATTGTGCATCGCAACGATGTTGAAAGGGTTCGTACTACGACAAAACTCCTCTAAACCACAAGACTTAAACTCTTCCAGGCGCCCATCAACCGGGAAAAAAGCAATGTCACTTTTCAGGCCAGCCATCTTTTTGAGCTGTTTAAAAAAGCCGTTTTTGGCAAGTACTATATTTGTAGGGATTTCATCTTTCCAGTGCCACCAATTAAAATCACCGGCATGAAAGATGCGCCACCCATCTACTGTCACATAAAACGAAACGCCACGATCGGTTGAACTAAATGTATCAACACGCAAAAAATCATCAGCATAGCAATCATAGCGGTCTAAAACGACCGTCTTTTCCCGTGGCAAAAAAGCATCGCCATCTACATCATAGCTTAAAAAATATAATGCCGCTTGCGCTGAAAAATTACCTATTTTATTATTCCAATGGTCAAAATGGGCGTGAGAAACAAAAAAATATGCTTTCTTTTTAACTGCATCACGCAAGATGGCAGGTAAAGCACCAACAGCATCAAGGTAATAATCAAAAACGAGCACGCAATGCGGCAACTCCACGGCAAAGCCACTATTATAAAGATATGTTACCTTCGCCTCTTCGGCCATATATCCCATCTCGCTTTTTCAAATATATGTATATTGTACCGAATATCGTCATATTGTCAATCTTTTTTGGCGAAAAATACTCGTCGCAAAATTTTATTGAGCATCCTTCCCAACAATTTTTTTATTCTTAAAACAAGGATTTGTTGAGAAAAAATCGAATAGCAATATAATATATCTTTTTTTAGGAGAACAGACATGCTGATTGAAATTAAAGGATTGCTTTTGACCATTGGCATTCTCGATATTGTAGAAATCTTGATTGTCGCTGTCGTCATTTATAAAACGTACGAAATGCTTACCAATACGCGGGCTATTACGCTTGTTAAAGGTATTATTATTCTGCTTGTGATGACGATGGTCAGCGACTGGCTAGGCCTGCATGTCATTTATTGGCTCTTGCAAAAGACCTTGACTTTGCTCTTTGTCGCCTTGCCCATCGTTTTTCAGCCAGAATTGCGCCGTGCTTTAGAGCACATCGGCGAAGGGCGCCTTTTTACGCCGCGCAGCTCATTTTTAGATATTAAGGAAACCTGCAGTCTTATCAACAAGCTCGATGCTGCTGTCATGCGCATGTCACAAAAGCAGATTGGTGCCTTAATCGTCATTGAGCGTGAAGTGGGACTCAATGATATTTCCTCTAATGGTATTGCCATCGACGGGCTCGTTTCTACAGAACTTTTAATGAATATCTTCATTCCCAATACGCCTTTGCACGATGGTGCTACAATCATCCGGGGCAATCGCATTATCGCTTCTGCTTGTGTTTTGCCACTTACAGATAACCGGACATTGAGCACTGAACTTGGCACGCGCCATCGCGCAGCCATTGGGCTTTCTGAACAATGTGATGCAACAATTATTGTCGTAAGCGAAGAAACAGGCACCGTCTCCATTGCTGAGAATGGTCAAATTTACCGTCACCTTGATTCCGACCAGCTCAAACAATACTTAATGCCACTCTTTTCACAAAAACCTTCTGCTTTTCACAATCTGCTCAAAAATTGGAAGGTGAAAAAATGATTAAGATGCTTCGTCATAATTTCATAATCAAGTTCATATCCTTGTTTCTGGCTATCGGCTTATGGCTTTATGTCATGAATGAGCAAAATCCTTCCATAACCAATACTTTTACAGTACCGCTTAGCGTTATCAATGCCCCCGATGAATGTCAGATTCTCCACAACGAAGATAGCATCCGCATTCGCGTCAAAGCACCGCGCTCTTTATTCACTGCCTTTGACAATACAAATATCAAGGCTTATGTCGACTTAAAGAATGCCAAAGAGGGGACACATTTGGAAACCGTCCACATCAAATTGCCTGCTGGCTTTGAACTTTTATCGTATTCACCTGAAAAGGTAAGCTTTACCATCAACAAGGTTATCCAAAAGTCTGTTCCTATTGATTTGATTCTCTCTGGCAAGCCTAACAGCGATATGGTTGTTGCAAGCGTTAAACAGTCAATGGGCAGCGTCATTGTTGAAGGACCACGCAACCAGATTGATACCGTACGCCGAGCTATAGGCTATATTGGACTTGATGGCAATAAGGAAGATTTTTCTGTCATCGTGCCGTTGCGGCCAATGAATGATAATAACAAGGAAGTTTCGGGTGTCACGCTCTTAAACCCCACCGTCAATGCGAGCATTTATCTTGCCCGCGGCTTGACAAAAAAATTTGTTGCCATAAAGCCGCTCATAGATAGCGATTTGCCTAAGGGGTATAGCATTGATTCTCTTTCCGTTTCACCTGCTAAAATTGAAATATCTGGTAATCCTCAAGCCATCAGCACCATCAATTCTCTCGATACGCAAAAAATTCCCCTAAATAATGTCACCTCCTCTTGCCAAAAGGCGGTGCGTCTCAGCCTTCCCAAGGGAATTACGGTCGCCAATGACCTCGTCGAGGTCGATATTAAAATTTCAAAAAAAAGATTCTAAAACTTGAGGTGTCAAAAATTGTTACAAATAACAAATTTTAATGTCGTCTTCACCGATCAGACGCCACTTGAAATACTGCTGGCCGACAAGCTCAATCTGCCGACAGGAGCTATCACTGATGTAAAAATAATACGCAAAGCCATAGATGCACGTCGTTATAAAAAAAATCCCATCTATTACGTTTATACGCTCAATTTTTCGTTGCAAAAAGGACATAATGAAGCGTCTGTTTTAAAAAAGCACAAAAATATAAAAACCGTTCAAATAAAAAAAGATAATAATACGAAAATTCTTCCTAGAAAAAAGATAAGCTTACAGCCTATCGTCGTGGGGACAGGCCCGGCTGGCCTTTTTTGTGCACTTACGCTTTGTCAGGCAGGCTATGCTCCAATTGTTTTTGAGCGCGGGCAAGATATGGATAGCCGTCACAAAAGCGTAGACCAATTTTGGCAGACAGGCCATCTTCGCCAAGAGTCGAATGTGCAGTTTGGAGAAGGCGGTGCTGGCACTTTTTCAGATGGGAAACTCACAACGCGCATTAATGACCCCCAGATTGCTACGGTGCTCGACACATTTGTTCGCTGTGGCGCACCACAGGAAATACGCTATCTGCATAAACCACATATCGGCACCGATCTTTTGCGCCAGGTGATAAAAAACTTGCGCCAGATGATTATCAATCTGGGAGGAAGCGTCCACTTCAATACACGTTTGGAAAAAATTTGCCGCCTTGATAACGAGCTTACGGAAATCACGCTGCATAGCGGACAAAAAATTCCCTGCCGCGACCTTTTCATGGGCATAGGACATAGCGCCCGCGATACGTATGAGATGCTCTTTAGAGAGGGTGTGCAGATGGAAGCAAAGCCATTTGCTATCGGCGTGCGCATTGAACATCCCCAAGAGCTCATCGACCGCGCCCAATACGGCGAAGATTTTAATAGCCCCTACCTTCCCGTGGCTGATTACGCCTTGACTTTTAACGACCGCGAGAAAAATCTTGCTTGCTATTCATTTTGCATGTGTCCTGGCGGCAAAGTGGTGGCTGCCGCCTCTGAAAATGAACGCGTCGTAACAAATGGCATGAGCGATTATGCGCGCGATTTTGGCATTGCCAATAGCGCTCTTTTAGTTCCCGTCACGCCAGATGATTTTGGCCATGGCGTCCTAGATGGCATTCGCATGCAGCGCCATTACGAACATCTAGCATTTTTGCTTGGGGGAAGCAATTACTGTGCACCAGCACAAACGGTAGGCGATTTTCTCTCACATCGTTACGGCAGTGATAATCTCTTGGTGACACCAAGCTATTGTCCGGGCATCACCTTGGCAGATTTACATTTTTGTCTGCCCCAAAAGGTCTCAGCGGCGCTGGAATTAGCGCTTTTGCATTTTGACCACAAAATTCCCGGCTTTGCTGCAGCAGGTGCTGTCATGACAGGCGTTGAAATGCGCTCATCGGCGCCTTGCCGCATCATTCGTGACAAACAGACGATGATGTCTATTAATACAGCTGGTCTTTATCCCATTGGGGAAGGCGCAGGATACGCTGGCGGCATTGTAAGCGCTGCCGTTGATGGTATCAATGCTGCAAGACATTTTATTGAAAAAAATAAATCTTAAGGAGTATTTTTATGGCTAGACTTTTTGGAACAGACGGCGTTCGCGGTGAAGCAAATCGCGGCTTAACGCCAGAATTGGCATACAAGCTTGGTAGGGCAGCAGCGCTTTACTTCAGCAAGGAAATTGAAGGTCCTTTTAAGATTATCATTGGGCGTGACACACGTATTTCAGGTACTATGTTTGAAGCAGCCTTGGCTTCGGGCATCTGCTCGGCAGGTGGCAATGTCATTTTGACGGGTATCATCCCTACACCGGCCATTGCTTATCTGACAAGAATTCATAAAGCGGCAGCAGGCATTGTCATTTCTGCTTCCCATAATCCTTTTTACGACAATGGTATCAAATTTTTTGGCGGCAATGGCTATAAATTACCCGATAAGGTAGAAGATGAGCTTGAATCCATCGTCAATGCCTTAGGAAAAAATGATGACTACTATCGCGCTTCCAATAAGGAAATCGGCACGATTGCGCATCGCCATGACTTAGTGCACGAATATATTGATTATGTCGTCTCTACATGCGATGTAGGCCTTAAAGGCTTGCGCATTGTTCTTGACTGTGCTAATGGTGCTGCTTTTGAAGCAATGCCTGCTGTCCTTCATGAATTGGGTGCTGAACTAATTGTCATCAACGATAATCCCGATGGCAGGAATATCAATGATAATTGCGGCTCTACTCATCTTGACTCACTGCAAGCCGAAGTCATTGCACGCAAGGCCGATATCGGCATCGCCCATGACGGTGATGCTGACCGCTGCCTCGCTATCGACGAAAATGGCAAAGTAATTGATGGCGACCACATCATTGCTGCCTGTGCCCTAGCTATGAAGGAAAAAAATCGCTTACATGCAAATACTGTCGTTTCCACGGTAATGGCCAATATCGGTTTTCATAAGGCATTGACTGAAAATGGCTGCAATGTAGAAGTGACCGCCGTAGGTGACCGTTATGTACTCGAAAATATGCTTAAAAACGATTATAATCTAGGCGGAGAGCAATCCGGTCATGTCATCTTCAGTGACTTTGCTACGACAGGAGATGGCTTAATAACGGCATTACAGCTTTTATCTTACATCGTTACCGAACGAATAAAGGCTTCTGCCGTGACGAATATCATGGTCAGCTATCCACAATTGCTGCTCAATGTCAAGGTAAAAAGCAAGGACAATTGGCAGCAAAACGAAAAGATAAAAGAAGCTATTGCTAAGGGCGAAGCAGAATTAGGCAGCGATGGGCGCGTCCTCGTTCGTCCGTCTGGAACAGAGCCGCTTATTCGCGTCATGGCTGAAGGAGCGGACCAAGAACAGCTTCAGCGTATCTGCCATGCTATTGGCGCCGTCATCGAAAACGAATTAGGTTAAACGTGTTTTATAGCTAAAAAACCACCGCAATAAATATTGCGGTGGTTTTTTCAATCTATAATCCTTATCAATGTCTTTCACCTAAAGGGCAATAGACTTTAAATACATTTAATATTTATACTTTTTTCTTAGCTGGTTCGACAGCTATCTTATAGCCACGTAATTTATTTTTGTCCATGACGGCAATGACGCGTTCGGCAACATCTTTCGGCACTTCAACAAAGGTAAATTTATCATAAATATCAATGCTTCCAATAATGCTGCCCGGAATATCAGCTTCAGAAGCGATGCAGCGAACAATATCTTCCGGACGAATTTTTTTGTTGCGGCCGATATTAATAAATAAGCGCACCATGCCGGGAGAGCCGCCACTGTTAGCCAAGCGTTCTTCCATGTCGCTATCGTCCTCGCTAGCTTTTTTAAGGCCTTCAACAGCTAATTTAATTGCGGCCGCCGCAATATCATAAGCATCATATCCATCAGCCGTAAGGTCAGCAACAATCATATGGTAGTCGTGATAGCGATTTTCTTCCAATATTTTAACGACTTTGCCTTTAATCGCTTCCTTTTGCAGTTCCAATACATCTGCCGATGTTGGCAAATATCCCCTAATTAAGCGATGTTTAATAAGCTTTTCAATAGCACGCAGCTGGCGATATTCACGCGGTTCAATAAAGGTAATAGCTATACCGCTGCGTCCAGCACGCCCCGTCCGGCCAATGCGATGTACATATGATTCATGGTCTTGCGGTATGTCATAGTTGACGACATGGGAAATGTCTTCAATATCTATGCCACGCGCTGCAACATCAGTTGCTGCCAATATATCAATCTGATTTTTCTTATACTTTTTCATGACCCTTTGGCGCTGTGCTTGATTCATATCGCCATGCAAGCCGCCAGCTAAATAACCGCGCGCTTCCAAAGCAGCAATGAGGTCATCAACGCCTTTTTTCGTGCGGCAAAAAATAATGTACTTGCCCGTGCAGTCAACATCCAGAACGCGGCAAAGTCCTTCAAATTTATTTTTCGTCTCATAATAAATCTGGTCAATAGATGGGACTGTGAGATGTTCACGACTAATCAAAACACGCTGCGGATTATTCATATAGCTTTGCGCCAATTTTGATATCTGCATGGGCATCGTTGCTGAAAACAAAAGTGTTTGACAGTTTTCACGGTCAATATGGGACATTATTTCTCGAATGTCATCAATAAATCCCATGTCAAGCATTTCATCCGCTTCATCTAAAATGAGCATCTTAATTTTATCAAGCTTGACGGTACCACGATTGATATGGTCAATAAGACGCCCTGGTGTACCGACAATGACCTTGGCACCAGCGCGCAGCGCCCTAATCTGGCGTTCAATCATCTGCCCGCCATAAACTGGCAATGTTTTAATATGCATATACTTGCCAATTTTATTGAGTTCCTCGGCGACCTGAATGGCCAACTCTCGCGTCGGTGTGATGACAAGCGCTTGCACATACTTTTCCTTTTCATCTATCCGCTCGATGGTTGGTATGCCAAAAGCTGCCGTCTTGCCAGTACCCGTTTGAGCCTGACCCAAGACATCGTGTCCTTCTAAAACGAGTGGAATTGTCTTGGCCTGAATAGGGGACGGCTCTTCAAATCCCATCTCCAAAAGGGCATTACAAATCTTTTTGTTTAATTGTATATCACCAAATAAAGCCGTTTCATTTCTCAAATATAAATCCTCCGTTTAAAAATACTATTAATCATCTAATACCTGCAAAAGCAAGGTAAGCGCAGCCGTTGCCGCCTTTTCCTTAATCGAAAGGCGACTGCCACTAAAATCGAATCGACGCTCAAAATAATGTTCGCGAAAAAATACGGCAATATGAACGCGTCCCACAGGCTTATTTTCTTGCCCTTGCGGTCCGGCAAGGCCTGTAATACCGAGCCCACAATCGACACCAAAAGCTTTTTTTATACCTTTTGCCATAACGCGCGCCGTAGCAGCGCTGATTACGCCTTCTTGCGCGATTTCTTCTTCCGAAAGTCCTAAAAATTCCCGCTTTATCCGAGTTTGATAGGAAACAATACCGCCGGCAAAATGAGAAGATATACCCGGCACATCGGTAAGACAGGAGCTTATGAGACCGCCAGTACATGATTCTGCACAAGCTAAACAGATATTCTTTCGTGCGAGCGTAAGCGAAATTGACTTTGCCAAATTTCTCTGCTCTTGCCGCATTTTTTCATTCATCTGATTATATAGTGCTTCTTCATTTAATGCAACCACATTTTTTAAAATAAGGCCTTTTTTTCTCCGCTTTTTCATCTTTTCTCAATCGATGCGCTGAGCGACCATATCATAGACAAAGCCTTGTGAAACACGTACTTTAATAATATCGCCCGGCTTGACATCTCCAGCATCTTCGACATAAATCTGTCCATCTACCTCAGGCGCTTCACGATAAGAGCGGCCATAGGCGACATTTTCCTGTTCTAAATCATGTCCTTCAATCAATACCTCGAGCTCTTTTCCTTCAAACGTATCATTAATCTCTTCTGAAATCTTGCCCTGCAAGCTCATGAGGTCGTGATACCTTTCCTGCATAATTTCTTCTGGCAGCTGATTGGGCATATCGTAACCTGGCGTATTTTCCTCCCGTGAATAGGTAAAAACGCCTAGTTTATCAAAGCGCTGCGCCTCGACAAAACTGCGCAAGGTCTGATACTGAGCGTCTGTTTCCCCCGGAAAACCGACAATGAATGTCGTACGAATTGAAACACCGGGAATACGCGCCCTGATTTTCGCTAAAAGATTGGTAATATATTCATTGGTATCACTGCGGCGCATACTCTTTAAAACAGCGTCATGGGCATGCTGCAAAGGAATATCCACGTATTTGCAAATCTTTTCTTCATTAGCTATAACTTCGATGAGTTCATCGGTAAAAAGATGCGGGTACGTATACTGCACGCGCAGCCAGCGCAGTCCCTCAATTTTTACCAAACGACGCAGAAGCTCTGGCAGCATCGGCTTTTTATAAAGGTCCATGCCATAATTAGTCGTATCTTGTGCAATTAAATTTAGCTCGATAGCTCCTTCTTCTACAAGACGCTGTGCTTCTGCAATGATATCTTCCATGCTGCGGCTGCGATAATTGCCGCGTACAAGCGGAATCGAGCAAAAAGCGCAGCGATGGTTACATCCTTCCGCTATTTTTATATAAGAACTGTATATAGGTGTTGTAATAATGCGCGGCGTCACGGCATGGTAAATATTTTTATCAGCATCGATTGTGATTACAACGCGCTTTCCTTCTAAAGCAGCCTTGACAGCCTGCATTATTTTATCCCACGCTCCGGTGCCAATTACGGCATCGGCTTCGGGAATTTCTTCCAGCAATGTTTCGCCATATCTTTGACCAAGGCAGCCGGCAATAATCAAAGCGCGGCATTTTCCCTTGCTTTTTTCCTTATATTCGGCCATTCCCAAGATTGTCGTGACCGCTTCTTCGCGCGCTGATTCAATAAAACTACAAGTATTGACAATTAAAATATCAGCTTCTGCCGGCTCATTTGTGATTTCAACACCATTTTCTTCCAATATGCCAAGCATTACTTCTGTATCGACGCGATTTTTTGCGCAGCCCAAACTAATAAAACCAGCTTTTAACATTATATCCTCCAAATTACTTTAATCTCACTGTCGTTATCCATTTGTTTAACAAGCGTGTCCTCTCATCAGGACTCAACTGCAATGGCTCATAATGAAATAGCTTGATATTTTTGCCCGCATACATCTTATAAGCCAAAATTGTATGATTGGTAGGCACGAAGAAAAATCCATTTTTTTGCAAGCAAAGCTGTGCATCTTCTCCCAAAAGCCACTGTAGAAAACGGCTTCCTTCTGCCTTATTGGGCGCATTTTTTAAAAGTGCTGCCCCCGTTAAAACGGCATATGTCCCATCTTCCGGATAGACAATAGAAACGGGATAACCAGCATTGGCATAACGAATCGTCTCACTCTGCAAGGCAATAGAAATGTCATCTTCGCCCATGCCCGCCATACGCACCGGCGTAGAAAGATATTTTGCATATTGCACGACCTTAGGGTGCAGCTTTTCAATTATCTCAAAGGCTCTATTTTCTCCAAAGTGCTCCACAAGAGCATAAAAAAGATTTGCGGCTGTCTGAGAAGCCATAAAATCGGTAATGCTGAGCCTTATCGCACCTGGCGCTGCTAAATCTGCCCAAGTACGCGGAATATAGTCAACATTATTCAAATAATCGCGGTTAAAGCAAAAAATAATTGGGTCATACCATACACCTACCCAGAGGCAATCTTTTCCTTTAAAATTTTTGCCAACTACATCTTCCTGTTCTGACGGCGAAGCAATCAAGGCTCTCCGCGCCGCAGCCGTTTGCAAGATGGCCTTACCGCTTAAAAGCACGTCTGCCTGTCCATTTAATGGGTCATCATTTTTTTCTACTTTAGCCAAAAGGGCCTGCGGTGACAAGATGACAAAGCCGACACGTACCTTGTTAAGGCGTTCGTACTCAGCAGCAATCGGAGACACAACCTCGGCTGGCAAAGTCGTGTAAACAGTGACTCTCACCTGCGGCTTGTCAGCAGCATCATCGACTGAGCGGTGCATCCAGTATAAATTTATCGAGACCAAAATGGCTAAAATTACAGCTGTAATAAAAAACAGCGGCATATATCGTCGCATTATAAAAACTCCTTAGATGGTCAAAAGAGCTCTTCGTCAAATAAAAATCATTGACGAAAAATAAAGCCGAGCGACCCAATTTTCCCTTGAAAACAATAAGCAATCATCACACAAGCGATGATTGCTTACGCTTTGGTCTTTATTTGTGTCTAAGCCAAGATGGCAAATCCGGAATCCCCTTATTGAGGTTAAGGTCTGGGGCAGGCATCGTGTTCATATCTATATCAATCTTGCTTTCCACCTTGCTCGAAACATCATCAAAGCCAGTGGCAATCACTGTCACACGAACCGTATCGCCAATATTTTCATCAATAGAAGTACCAAAAATGATATTGGCATCTTCATGTGCTGCCGAAGAAATAATATTAGATGCCTCATTAACCTGCTCCAAGCCCAAATCAGGGCAACCCGTGATATTGTAAAGCACTGCTTTTGCGCCTTGAATTGATGTTTCCAAAAGCGGGCTATTGAGAGCTGCTTTTGCTGCATCGATTACAGCCGTCTCACCGCTAGCCTCGCCCACACCCATTAAGGCAGAACCAGCGTTACTCATGACTGTTTCCACATCGGCAAAGTCAAGGTTAATAAGACCGGGGAAGGAAATGAGGTCCGTAATGCCCTGCACGCCTTGGCGCAAGACATCATCGGCAATGTGGAAGGCCTCAACCATGGAAGTGCGCTTATCGGCTATATCGAGCAAGCGGTCATTGGGAATCGTTATGAGCGTATCAACATTTCCTTTCAGATTAACAATACCGCCTTCAGCCTGACGATAGCGACGGCGTCCCTCAAAAGTAAAAGGCTTAGTTACGACGCCAACTGTCAAGGCACCAATTTCTCGTGCACATTCTGCAACAATAGGCGCTGCACCTGTTCCCGTGCCGCCACCCATACCGGCTGTAACGAAGACCATCTGCGCACCGCGCAAAGCCGCAAGCAGCTCTTCCCTGCTTTCTTGTGCCGCTTTTTCGCCGATTTCCGGATTGGCACCAGCGCCTAAGCCGCGCGTCAGCTTTTCGCCAATCTGAATCCTATTGGGCGCTTTGGCATTTAACAAAACTTGGGCATCGGTGTTGACGACAATGAAATCAACACCCTTTAGTCCCGACTCAATCATTCTGTTAACGGCATTATTGCCACCGCCGCCAACACCGACAACGATGATTTTAACAAGATCATTTTGATTAACATCAACATCTAATTCAAACAATACAAGCAACCCCCATACATAAGGATAATAATCGTATCTGACTGCTTTATCCGCACGAATCACCATTAAGCCGCCGGTGATTTTATTGAGAACTGCCTCCGAAAATCAGCCTTCGCAGACATCGTGCCCTTGCAGCTCCGTCTGCAGACACATTCAAGCCATCATACAGCAAAGCAAGCGTTCTTTCCTCGCCTTAACAAAAGTTTACTTCTTTTACAGAAAGATAGCCCAGCTACAAGCCTTTTGCCATCTTAAACTCTCTCCACGGAAAACACATATGGAAAAAATATGTACCGCAAGCGTGCAAAAACCTTTACATTTCCGCACGAGTAAGAGCATTACAAAAAAAACGTCAGTTTAATATTTATATTATATCTCATGAAAATAAATAAATCCATCTTATTTTTATAAATCATGTCTTTTCAAAAGAATTTTACCTGTTTTGGAAATGGATTTAAATACATCTAAGCCGATGATGACAAATAGGGCTGGATAAAGATAAAAAGAAAAGTGTAAAACCTGCCCTAAATATGCACCGCCGGCAAAAAACAATAATTTCAAAAAAGAAGCCAGCAAGAAGGAGCGTTGGGCAAAGATACCTGTCAACCGCTTGCAAATGCCAGTTAACAACAAATCAAAAAAGATGAACAAAAGCAATGAAAAAAAGTTTTCTCCCATATGGCCAAGGGAAAAGTGACTCCCATAACCTGCTAAAAGGCCGATACTAAAGGCCAACAAGATATAAATCACTTTTTCTCGCCTCCATTTTCTGCCCGAGCATAGCGAAAAGTGCCATTTTTTGTATATGCAGGAATGACAATTTTATCCTGCATCTTTATCGCTACTTTGATGCCCCAAACCGATAATGTTTCAACAATACCGCCGCGCATTTTTAGTGCTGCAACCATCGTCTTGGGGTTGCCAATGGCCTTGATGACAAAAGGCGGCCCAGAGCGTTCATTATTGACAGAAATTGTTGGCCCAGCACAACGGATCTCACTCGTCGCTACAAGGCGATGCCCGTTGAGTGAAATTGCCTCTGCCCCCGCTGCGCGCAGTTCGTTGATAATATTAAGCATATCTTCATCGTGTACTACATAAACGTTGGGATTAGAAAAATTAACGGCTTTTTCGTCACTGTCAGCTATCGTCAAAACGACACCTGGTCCTGTTACGGGGCATGCGCCACTTTCTATTAAAGCCGTATTGCCTAACTTAGAGACAAGTTCTGGGGAATTTTCCTTAAAAGAAGCAGAAGCATCAATAGATACTGTCTTTTTTTGCTGGACATTAACAAGCTGCACAGAAAACAAAAAACCAAAAACAAAGGCAATGAGCACCAAGGACCAATTCTTTTTCAAAGAAAACATTCATCATCTTCCTAATTCATAATTCTTGCAAAAACCGAAAATATTATTTAAATTTTAAAACAGGAGAATCATAGCCAAAGTCAACATATTCTATCGGTCTTTTAATCTGTTTTAAATTCTGCAAAAATTCCTGTGTCTGTTCTGCTGATTTTTTAGGGTTTTGCAAGGCTCCAAGCCGTATCTGTACGCCGCCAGATGTATATGCGACAAGCTGCTGATTATTGGAGATATTGATTTCTGAAATAATCTGCAAGTCCTTTTCAGAAAGGGCACAAAGATAAGCAAGAGCCACCTTTAAGGTAGCATCATTAACTTTATCGCCGATATAGGCATCTTGAAAAATGCGCCCCGTAACCAAAGGAATCTTAGTTGCCTGAAGATTTTTATTGACGCTGATGATAAGTCCTTCCTTATCAATATTAGCATATCCATAGCCACAATGAATAGTGGCCAAAGCTTGTCTCTGCTCGATTTTAATAAAAAGCGTCATCGGAAAAACGCGCTTAACCATGACTGATTTTATCCGCACGTCTTTTTCCAGTCGCGCCTGAATGTAATCAGTATGCAGATTAAAAATATTCACGGGAGGGGTGATGCCGGCTGCGCGACAAACCTGCTCTTTTGTCAATGTAGTATTGCCTTCGATGACGACATTACCCACCTTTAGGTATTGCGAGGACAAAAGGGCATAAAAAAGCCCAGCAAAGCAAGACAAGAGGAATGTATAAAAAATGAGTTTTTTCCAGATAATCTTGCTCTTTTTTTTCAATGTCGGGTTCCTTCCTCTCAACTGATGCCAATCATGCCTCTTCTATGGCCATTCGCAAAATCATTTCGCAAAGCTCAGGGAAAGAAATTCCCGCCGCTCGCGCTGCATCAGGTACTAAAGACAATTCGGTCATGCCTGGCACCGTATTTATTTCAAGCGCATAGGGAATGTTATCCTCACTTAAAAGGAAATCAACACGTGCTACCCCGCTGCAAGCCGTGACATCGCAAGCATCTATGGCCATCTTCTCAATTTGCGCTGCGACTTTTTCATCAATGCGCGCTGGAATGATATGGTGCGAAGCACCCTTCGTATACTTATTATGATAATCATAAAGCCCATCGTTGGCAACAATTTCAATTATGGGCAGCGCCTTTTTTTCTGCTTTGCAGATTACGGCAACGGTAAGCTCCTTGCCTTTAATGAACTCTTCGACGAGAATTTGCTCGCCGTAGGAAAAGGCTTCCTTGACACTCTTTTCCAGTTCTTCTTTTGTTTTAACTATATAAACGCCAATGCTCGAACCTTGATCAGGCGCCTTCACGACAAGGGGAAAAGAAAATTCCTCCATGATATGCGTGCAAATATCAACCTCATTAAGCGTATTTTTCTTATAAAACAGCGCCTGCGGCGTGTTTATGCCCGCCGAAAGAAAAATGCGCTTTGTCATAACCTTATCCATCGTGATGGCACTTGCCATGACACCAGAGCTAGTACATGGCAAAGACAACAAATCAGCCGTCGCACGCAAGAGACCATCCTCTCCATAGCGGCCATGCACAGCATTAAAGACAACTTGGCAATCGCTCTTTTTCAAGTCTTGCGCCAAATTTTTGGGGTCCAGTTCCAGAGGCTGTGCCTCATATCCCTTTTCGCGCAAAGCCTTTAAAATGGCATTGCCTGTCAAGCGGGAGATTTCGGCTTCCGAAGATGGCCCTCCCATAACTACGGTTACTCTTTCTTTCATACCTATAACACCTAGCCTTTTTTGATATTCGTATGCTAATGCCCTTAAATTTCTTTAGCCAATGTCTCGCCGCATTGGAAGATGTTGCCCGCTCCCATGGTGATGACTAAATCTCCTGGCTCTAACCTTTCTTTGAGATAAGGTGCAATATCCTTCATATTTTCTATATAGATGGGCTCTTGGCCATTTTTCTGCACGGCCGTAACAACCGTCCTGCCATCAATGCCCGGCAACGGATTTTCTCCTGCTGCATATACATCAGTCAAAATAAGTACGTCGGCATCTTTAAAGGCTGCCCCAAATTCATCAGCCAAAAGCTTTGTCCGCGTATAACGATGCGGCTGAAAGACGCAAATCAGCCGCTTCGGCTTAGTCTGCTTAGCCGCTTTTAAAGTCATCTTAATTTCTGTCGGATGATGGGCATAGTCATCAACAATCCAGTAAAGGTCCGTCTTTTTCTTCGTCTGAAAACGGCGATTCGCACCGTGAAAAATTTTTAGGGCCTTTATTATCTTTTCTGGGCTGATGCCTACAAAATGAGCTGCCGCAAAGGCACCCAAAGCATTTTGCACATTGTGCCTTCCCGGTATGGAAAGTTCTGCTTTTCCTAAAAGCTGACCATGATGCCAAATAGAAAAGGTAGTTTTTTCCTTGCCAATCAAAACATCCTTAGCCGTATAATCGGCTTCTTTATCCACCGCATACGAAATAAAAGGACGCTTCAAATGCGGCAAAAGTGCTTCCACCTGCGGATGATTGACGCATAATACAGGCATTCCCGCAGGAGCTATATTGCCCACATAATCGCTAAACGCCCGCATTAAATTTTCCATATTGCCATAATGGTCCATATGGTCGTCTTCAATGTTGGTAATAAGACCAATCTGCGGTTTAAATTTTAAAAATGACCCATCGCTTTCATCAGCTTCCGCAATTACATAATCACTTTTGCCTAGCTTGGCATTGCTGCCAAAATAATCGACGACACCGCCAATAATCACGGTCGGCTCTAACCCTGCATAATCAAAAATTACACTGAGCATCGATGAAGTCGTCGTTTTGCCATGCGAACCTGCTACGGTTATGGCTCGGCCGCCGTTTAAAAGCTCTGCCAAAATATCAGAACGGTGGCAAACAGTGATATTTTTTTCCCGTGCCGCCATCAACTCTGGATTATCCTTTTTTATTGCCGACGAAATAACCACAGCTTGCGCTTGACCAATATTTGAAGCTGCATGACAAAAGTAAATTTTTGCCCCTTTTTGATGCAGGCTTTTTGTTAAAAAAGATTCTTTTACATCAGAGCCGGAAACGCTATATCCCCGCCCCAACAAGATGGCAGCAATAGCGCTCATGCCGACGCCGCCAATACCGATAAAATGGATTTTTTTAACTGACTCCAACAAACAAACTACCTGCTTTCTCTTTTCTTGCCCAAATTGACGATTAGGCGCGCAATTTCATCCGTCGCTTCAGGATGTCCCATGCGTCTGCTAGCGGCAGCCATTGCCGTCTTTTGGGCCGGGTTTTGTAAAATTTCTTCGACAGCGGCAATTAGCCTTTTCCCGTCGAGAACATTATTTAAAATTATTTGCGCTGCGCCGGCTTCAACCAAGGCGCGCGCATTAAATTCTTGATGATTTTCTGCTGCATACGGATATGGTATGAGAATGGACGGTATACCACGTGCCGTTAATTCCGCTAATCCTATTGCCCCCGCACGGGAAATCGCAACATCAGCAGCAGCAAGAGCCAGCGGCATTTCATAAAGATAGGGGCGTATAATAATATTGGGTTTTGCCTCGAGCCCTTTCTCTTTTGCCTGGCTCAATACCCGCTCATATTCACCGCATCCCGTTACATGAAGTACCTGCACACTAGAGCTTTCAGCATAATGGGAAAGCACGTCAATGGCGGCTGTATTGATGCTCCGCGCGCCGCGGCTTCCTCCCATTATGAGCAGGGTCTGCTTTTCAGGGTTAAGCCCCAGCTCTTTTATTGCCATCTCACGCGGCGTTGCCACAACGGCAGGGCGGATGGGATTTCCTGTCAGGAGCGTCTTTAATGGCGGAAAGTGCTTACAAGAAGACTTGTAACCACAGGCAACCATTGTGACAAAATGCGACAATATCTTATTGGTAATACCGGGAATGGCATTTTGGTCCTGTATTAAAGTCGGAATATTCTTTAGCGCCGCCGCAAGCAATATTGGACCGCTGACATAACCGCCTGTACCGACTACCACATCGGGAGAAAATTCCTTAATAATCTTTTTAGCCTTCCACATGCCCTTAAATGCCTTTTGGCAAACGATGAGGTTATGAAGTGATACCTTGCGCCTAAAGCCTTCTATTTCCAAAGTCTTAAAAGGGATATTTTCCTTTGGCACAATATCAGCCTCAAGGCCTTTTTTCGTGCCAACATAAAGAATTTGCGCCTCTGGGCAAAGTTTCTTGACAGCCTGCAAAAGGGTAATGGCGGGATAGATATGGCCCCCTGTGCCCCCGCCGGAAAAAATAAATTTCATTATTTGCCGCGCTCCGCTTGAAGTGATTTGACAATATTTTTAAAATCGCGACCGCGTGCCTCATATCCTTCATACATATCAAAACTAGCACAAGCCGGCGAAAGTAAAACAAGCTGAGGCGGCTTAGCCATTGCAGCAGCAATCTCTACTGCTTTTTCCATTGAGTACCCCGCTTGGAGTATATTCTCGTCAGAAAAACCATTATCAACAGCTGCCTTATAAAAGCGCTGCGCTGCATTGCCAACCAAAATCAGCTTGTCTACCCTGGCGCAAACTAGGCGCATAAAAGAGGTGAGGTCAGTATTCTTATCATGACCGCCTGCAATCAAAATAATATGTTCAGGAAACGTCTCAAGTGCCTTTATTGCCGCCTCCGGATTAGTCGCCTTGGAATCATTATAATACATGACACCATTAATCGTATCAACGGATTCAATGCGGTGCTCTACACCAGGGAAAGAACGCAATACTTCTCCCATTTTATCCACCGGTACGCCAGCTAAAAATGCCATTGCTATAGCACAAAGAGCATTTTCAACGTTATGGCTGCCCTTGATGCGCATTTCATCTATAGGGCAAATGACGTGTTCTTTTCCTTCCCATCTGATAAGAAGCTGTCCATCACGAGCAATAGCGCCTTCTTTTAAATCTGTTTGCCGACTAAAGAACATTACTTTAGCAACAGAACGTTCAGCCATTTGGCGTACGGCAGAATCGTCATAATTTAAGACAAGATAATCGGTTTCATCTTGCTTGGCAAAAATTTTTTCCTTTGTTGCCTGATAGACCTCCATCGAGCCATGCCTTGCCAGATGGTCAGGAGTAACATTTAAAATAGCGGCAATGTGCGGGCGAAAATCAATAGATGCCTCGAGTTGATAACTGGAAATTTCTGCCACTATGCAGCCATCGCCAGGAATACGTACTGCTTCTTTGCAAAGTGGCACGCCTATGTTGCCGCCGACGCCGACTGCTTCATATTTTTGTTCCATCAAAAGGCCAGCAAGCGTAGTTGTCGTCGTCTTGCCATTAGTACCCGTAATGGCAAAAAGCGGCGCCTTTGAAAGCCGCCAAGCAAATTCCACTTCGCTTATCACGCAGACGCCCTTTTGCAGCGCATCCTGCACAAAAGGCACGCGAACTGGTACCGCCGGAGAGACGATTAAAAAATTCGTATCTGGTTCCACCGCACATTTGGTATCGCCAAATATGCATTTTATGCCTGCTTTTTCAAGCACCTTTTTATCAGCTTTGAGCTTATCTATAGGCTTGGTGTCAAAAAGCTGCACTGCAGCACCTGCTTTAGCAGCTACTTCGGCAGCAGCGATACCGCTGATGCCAGCGCCGACGACGGCTATTTTTTTATTTTTCAAATCCTCTAGATTCATCTTATACGCTTCCTATTCCAATAGTAATATCATAAGTGCCAAAATGCCGAATATGCCTTCTGCAATCCAAAAGCGACGCACAACAGTCGTTTCCGGCCATCCCTTCAGTTCAAAATGATGGTGGATAGGACTCATGAGAAACACCCTTTTGCCATGGCGATAACGATAGGACAAAACCTGAATGATAACGGAAAGCGCCTCGATAACAAAAATGCCCCCAATAATGATGAGCAGCAATTCCGTATGCGTCAAAATGGCCACTGCCGCTAAAATGCCGCCTAGAGCCAAAGAACCCGTATCACCCATGAATATCTTCGCCGGATTGATATTAAAGCGCAAAAATCCCAAAAGAGCTCCCATGCAGCTAAAACAGAAAATCGCTAAATCAAATTTATTAAAGTAAAGGCAGATGAGACCGTAAAAAAACGCCGCAATAGCCACGGTACCAGAAGCCAGTCCATCTAATCCATCGGTTAAATTAACGGCATTAGTAGTGCCAACTAGCACTAATAGCACCAATACATAATAAAATAAATGCAAATTAATTTCAACATCTAAAAATGGCAGCCATAATTTCGTCGAAAGTATGTCATTGTAAATTCCAATGTAGGTAACCGCCACAGCAATGATTATTTGGCCGAGCAGCTTTTGCCAAGCACGCAGACCAAGATTGCGCTTTAGAACCACTTTGATATAATCGTCAATAAAGCCGATGACAAAATAACCGAGCATAATGAAAAGCGCTAAGATAATATCCATATCCATGTGTGTGCAAAAAACCGTCGCGGCGACAATACCCAAGACAATTATTATACCGCCCATCGTCGGTGTCCCCGTCTTTTTTTGATGGCTTTGTGGTCCTTCAGCGCGAATGCTCTGTCCAAATTTGAGCTTGTGCAGCTGAGGAATAAAAAACGGTCCGCAAACCAAAACGACCGCCGCAGCTAAGATTGCCGCCAAAGGCGGCATGAGTAAAATATTCATTAATTGAGATTCTCCAATAGTTCGATAATTTTTTCCATATGCATGCTGTGCGAGCCTTTAAAAAGCACCGTATCACCAGGCTTCAAAAAATCGCCAAGCCGCTTTGCCAATTCTCGCTGGTTATCAAAAGCAAAAGCCTTCACTCCATTGGCCTGTGCCGCTTCAGCAGCCGCTGCTGCAAGCGTGCCAAACGTAAAAAGCGCATCAATCTTCTGCGCAGCGCAAAATTCGCCAACTTCTTGGTGAGCTTTAAGCTCTGCCGCTCCCAGCTCCTTCATATCGCCAAAGGCAAAAATCCTGCGCGAACGTGCCACTTTTTGCATTGCTTCTAAAGAGGAGCGGACCGATGAGGGGCTAGCATTATAGGCATCATTGATGAAAAAGTAATCACGCCAAGGCTTTAGCTCAAAGCGCATACCCGAAGATTTAAAGGCAGCTAAGCCTTGGACAATGTTTTTTATTTCCACGCCAAGGTGAATCCCTATACAGATTGCCGCCAAAGCGTCATAGACATTGTGCTCACCAATTAGCGGTATCTCGCAGGCAAACTTTCCTTCAGGACAAAGACAATCAAAAGTCGTCTTTCCTTCTGTAGTGACATGAATATTTTCCGCCATCACGTCAGCTTTATTTTTGATGCCAAAAGTCATGCAAGGCGCTAAAGAAATATCGCGCATTGCACTGACAAACGGGTCATCGCCGTTTAAAACAGCAAGGCCATTTCGGGACAAGGAGGCAATAAGCTCCCCTTTGGCACGGGCGATATTTTTCTTCGAGCCCAAAAGCTCCATGTGCGCTTCACCAACATTTATAACTGCACCGACATCCGGGCAAGCAGCCTTACAAAGCGCCTCTATCTGTCCTAAGCCGCGCATTCCCATTTCTACTACTGCCACCTGCGCAGTAGGGCGCAGCGAAAGAAGTGTTTGGGCAAGGCCGATTTCTGAATTGTAATTTTTAAACGTCTTACAAATAACATATTTTTGCTCCAAGACAGCCGCTGTGAGGTCTTTAGTCGTCGTCTTGCCGTTCGAGCCTGTAATCGCTACAACGGGCAAGGAAAATTTTTGCCGCCAAGCACCTGCAATAGCAAGATAGGCAGCGAGCGTATCAGAAACTGCAATTATAGTAACTGGAGGCAAAGAAATTTCATCTAAGCGATTGTCATCGACAATTAAGACAGCAACACCTTTTTGTGCTGCCTGTTTCAAAAAATCGTGTCCATCAAAACGCTCACCGGACAAAGCCAAAAAAGCCATGCCCTTTTCCAGCGTTCTCGTATCAGTGCTTATGCCATTTAACGAAGCTGTCAACGGCATATTTTCACCTTGCAGCAATTTGCCTTTTGTCCAGCTTAAAAGTTCTTCTATTGTAAACATATTTCACCCCAGTTTTTCTATAATGGCTGCACGAGCTTCTTCTTTATCATCGAAGTGGATTTTTCCCGTCTTTAAAATCTGGTAGTCCTCATGTCCCTTACCGGCAATTACCACTATATCATCTTTTTGGGCCAGCTCAATTGCACGCTTAATGGCAGTACGCCTATCAATAATTTTTTCATGCTGATTGCCATGCAGACCTTCTTTTACGCCAGCTTCCACCTCATCTAAAATAAAAGCAGGGTCCTCTGTTCGTGGATTATCCGAAGTGGCTATAACAACGTCTGACAGTTGTGCCGCCAATTTGCCCATGACTGGTCTTTTGGTCCTGTCGCGGTCACCGCCACAGCCAAAGACCGTAATGATTCGCGCCTTGGCTATCTCGCGTGCCGTATGAAGAATGTTTTCCAGTCCATCTGGCGTATGAGCATAATCAACAATGACAGAAAAATCCTGTTTTTGGCTGGCACGGACGAGTTCAAAACGGCCTGATACACCTTTAAAGTCCTCTAAGACCGCCTTTATTTTTTCTACAGGTATTTTTTCCGCCACAGCGGCAGCTATGGCGCCAAGTACATTGTAAACGTTAAACAAGCCCGTAATCTGCAATTTAAGCATCAAGGATACCTTTCCTGCCACTTGCAGCTCCATGCCGCCAGCATGAATCTTAATGTTCTGAGCAAAAAAGTCTGCTTTTTCCTTTGCGCTATAAGAAAAGCTTGGACAAGCTGTATGCTCAAGCATAATTTTTGCTGCCTTGTCATCGCTATTGACGACAGCTGTTTTATTTTTCTTTTTATTTTCCGGCGCCGTCAAAGAAGAAAAGAGACGTGCCTTAGCAAGGGCATAGTTTTCAAACGTTTTATGAAAATCGAGATGGTCGCGGGTTAAATTGGTAAAAATTGCCGTATCAAACTCGCAGCCCGCCACGCGATTAAGTGCCAAAGCATGCGAAGATACTTCCATCACGACATAATCGCACTTTGCTTTTAGCATGCGGTACAGAATATGCTGCAGGTCAACTACATCTGGCGTCGTATTATTAATCGGTAATACTTCATCGCCAATCATAATTTTGATTGTACCAATAACGCCGACTTTATAGCCCGCTTGGCGCAATATGGCTTGCAGCATATAAGAGGTAGTAGTCTTGCCATTTGTACCCGTGACGCCAATGAGGCGCATCTTGTGTGCAGGATAATCATAAAAAGCCGGCACAATTTTTTCCAGTGCTGCGTGAACATCAGGCACAATTATTTTCGCAACATTTGCTGGCACCACAACATCTTCTTCGGCTAAAATGGCAGCAGCACCCTTTTCTAAGACCATGGGAACAAAATCCTTGCCGTTGCTGACCGTCCCCTTAATGCAGGCAAAAAGAGAACCCTCTACTACCTTTCTCGAATCGTGCTCAATGCCTGTTATCTGCTGATTTAAATCATTTTCCAAATTCGCTTTTGGCAAAAGCGATATTAAATCTCGTATAGTCTTCACCAATAATGCCTCTTTTCTATGAATTTAAGGCTGGCAAAAAAGGAGCCGTTCATAACGACTCCTCAAATAACCAGCTTTAATTATGCCGTTCAAACGCTCATTGCTGATTTTTATGAGCGTAAAACACCTTTGCCGGCAAAACCATGCCAAGCTCTGTCGTGGCAATGTACTGTATCCGGCGCGGCGTCTTTAAGCGGGAAATATCGAGCTGCAGCTGCTCGTTTGCCTGCTTTGTCTTAATCAAGTTATGCCGTATGCTATCAAGCTTATAGCCTGCATTAGCAATGCAGCACTGCATATATACAAGCACCATCGCCGCTATCGCTGCAACAAAGCACAAGACGAGCACATTACGGCGCAAGGCGCCATTGACCTGCGTTTTGATTCCCCTTGCGCCGGTTTGCCGTGGTTTAAGTGGATTCGTGCGCTGCCGTTCTGGCTTTTGCGCCAGATTCCCATACGTAGAATATTTATTCGTCACTTTTTCTCACCACGCATTTCTTGTACAAATTTGTTCAGCTTGCTTAATACTAAATTTTTTCCGCAATACGGAGCTTGGCGCTAGCTGCGCGCGAATTGTCGCACAACTCCTGCTCGCTAGGCAAAATAGCTTTGCCGCACAAGCGAATGGAAGGTTTATGGCCGCAAGCGCAAACGGGCAAATCTGGCGGACATATACAGCCTTGCGCCTCTTGCCGAAAAGTCTTTTTCACTATACGGTCTTCCAAAGAATGAAAAGTGATGACCGCAATTCTGCCGCCTGGCTTTAAATGCCTGATAGCCGCCTGCAAAGTATCTTTTATGATGCCAAGTTCATTATTAACTTCAATTCTTATTGCCTGAAAGACGCGCTTAGCTGGATGACCATTCATCTTGCGCCGCACTGGAAGCGGAATAGCCCGCTGCACGGCATCAACAAGGTCGAACGTTGTTTCTAGCGGTGCAATATTGCGCCGCTCAACAATAATAGAAGCTATGCGCCGCGCCCAGCGCTCTTCGCCATAATCCTTAAAAATGCGCTCCAAATCCTGTGCACTATAACCATTAACTATATCATAAGCGCTCAAACGAGCCCCCTGGTCCATGCGCATATCCAGCTTGCCGTCGTGCATATAGGAAAAGCCACGGTCTTGCGTATCTATTTGGTAAGACGACACGCCAAGGTCAAATAAAAATCCATCAGCCTTCTCAATCTGACAGCGTTGCAAAATATTTTCCAAATGACTAAAATTATCGTGCACTATCTGAATCTTGCAAGAAAACTTTTCCAGCCTTTGTGAAGCCGCTTCAATAGCGGCCGTATCTTGATCAATGCCGATCAAGGTACCGTCAGGACCTAAAGCCTCAGCAATGCGGCAGGAATGGCCTCCACCGCCTAAAGTGCAATCGACATAAGTACCGGAATGCTTTATCGAAAGCCCGGTTATTGCCTCATTTTGCATTACGCTGATATGATTAAATTCCATAATTTATTTCATCAAAATCGCCCTAAATGACATCTTGAAGCGACAATGAATATATACTCCCCTTTTTAAGGCCAATATGCACACTCTCTGCCTCATGTGAACTTTTCTCTCACAGACAAGTTTGTTATGCATCTGACAATAGATATTTATTTACTATTCTTCAAAGAAGAAAATAAATCCTTCTAATTTTTGTATAAAGTTAAAATATTGTCAAATTATCCCTAATCGTTATTACTTCACTAGCTATATTCAAATTGACAGGCGCATTTCTAAGGCGAATATCATCTAGCTTTATATATTGCAAATCGTGTGTTTTTTGCCGAAAAGCAGGTGCATTTACCGCCTTCCAGCTCAAATTGATTACATTTTCCTGCTTAGCCGCATAAGAACGCAATTTTTCAAGCATCGCATAGCACAATTTATAATCTGCATCGCTCAGCTCATTGGGAGGCAATTGCTGGGCTAAAGACAAATTATAGCTCTTGCTCTTTTGATACAATTTTTCCAAGCGATACTTATACTGCTCCAAACTTATCTGCCTGTCATTAAAGGCTGCAAAGTCATCATTATAGCACGACCAGATATAATCAGCCTTTTGAACCTCTTTTTTATAGCCTTCATACCAGGTAATAAAGACTGGCTGTTCAACCAAAATCTGCATCTGGCGCTGCTGCCTTAAAGCTGCATTATCATGCTGCATGGCAAACAGCTGCCAAAAAGAAAAAGCTGCACTGCCAGCAATCAAAAGCGAAAAAAACATAAAAATACGGCGGCTTGGCAAATACCGATAGCCAGCATACAGCACGGCTATTGTTGCTATGGCAATAAAATATTTTAAATATAGGTGGTTCATTATCTCTTTTCCTTTTTATTAACGGCAACTGCCAAAGCTCGGCGTTTCCGCAAAAAATACAATCTCATTCTATTTTAACAAAATAACCCTCCTTTTTCAAAAAACTTTTGCTGCCATTCAAATACCTTAAAAAGAGTTGTTATTTGTAAAAATTTTTTATTAATTTGCATTTTCTTCACAAAATGATTACAAATGCCCTAAATACTGCTATAATATAAGAAAAAGTTGTACTAATCAACAGATAGGTGATTTTGATGATTTACGGTAAAATATCGCAGGAGGAATTTGACGCTGCCGAGCGTGCCTATGAAAATTGCGGCAAGCCGGTTTCTAGCCTTGAACAAAAAAAGGAGTTACCAAAAAAAAAAATGCGTCGTGGCGATATCCTCGCTTTGTTCGTCGCTTTTATTTGCCTTATCGCTGGCACTTTTTTCTCGGATACATCAGTTTTATTCTTGAGCATTTCTCTTCTGCTTTGGATTTTAAAAGACCATCTGCACTTTGCCCGCGGCACGGAAGAACTGGCAAAAGCGATGCGTGCTTTTAGTATCATGCTCTTTTTTGGCGCAATTCTCTTATGTATTTTATAAAAAACTTGAAAATGGTGAAAATATGACAATACCAGAAAAGATTCATCAAGAAATTGAACTGAAATTGCAAATTGCCACACCTGAAGACATCGAGGCAATGAAGAAATTTTTTAGCAAATATTTTTCCTGCCAAGAAGCTGCAACATGCCATATGCAAGCCAGATATTTTGATACTTGTGATTTTTTGCTTTTGCACAGCGGACTCACTTATAGGATAAGGCTTGAAAACACACATTATTTTGCCACTTTAAAAGGTAAAAATCAATCTAATTCTCCTTTGTGTCGCCGTCTGGAAATAAATATCCCCGCCACAAGCTTTGAACCAGATGCCAATCATTTTGCCAGCTTTAAAGATGCCCAGCGCTTTACGCACTTGGCACAAGGCAAAAAACTAAGTCCCATCGTTACCAATGATTTTATCCGACAGACCATGCTGGTCAAGCATGGTAATTGTCAAATTGAAGTTTCACTCGATAAGGGTAATATTTTTGCTGCTGACAAGAATATTCCTATTTGCGAGTTAGAGCTTGAACTAAAAGATGGCACAGAAGAAGATGTCTTAAAGCTCGGGACTATCCTCAAGGAAAATTTTTTCCTCAAGGATAGCTACGAAAGCAAATTCTATCGTGGCCTGCATGCCATAGGCATTTTATAACCATAGATGGTCATAGACCATCTATGTAAATATTGTTTATAATTATTTTTATATTCGGAATAGTTGATTTATTATGTTATTAAGGGGACATTGCAAATGAAAAAACTAGAATGCCTTGCAATGATTTTAGCTGGCGGGCAGGGCAGCCGCCTAGGCGAATTGACAAAAAAAATAGCCAAGCCCGCAGTCCACTTCGGCGGCAAGTACCGCATTATTGATTTTCCGCTCAGCAACTGTTCAAACTCTGGCATTTATACGGTCGGCGTTCTCACTCAGTACCGCCCGCTTGAACTGCATAAATACCTTGGCACAGGCATGGCCTGGAATCTTGACCGCAAAGATGGTGGCGTTTTTATCCTGCCACCTTACGTCACGGCTAACGGTGGCGACTGGTATAATGGCACGGCTGATGCCGTCTACCGCAATCTCAACTTTATAGATACTTATGACCCCGATTACGTCCTCATCCTCTCTGGCGACCACATCTACACAATGGACTATTCATGGATGCTCGAAGAACACAAGATGAATCATGCTGACGTAACCATCGGCGTCATCAAAGTTCCATTGCAAGAAGCCTCGCGCTTTGGCATCATGTCTACTGATGAAAATGGGCGCATTACTGCATTTGAAGAAAAGCCTCGCCTACCAAAAAGCAATCTTGCCTCGATGGGTATCTATATCTTCAACAGAAAAATCCTTGCCGATTACTTAGAAAAAGATGCTGCCACGCAAAATTCCGCACACGATTTTGGCAAAAATATCATTCCTGCCCTTTTAAATGACAGCCGCCGCCTCTTTTCATACAGCTTTGATGGATACTGGAAAGATGTCGGTACAATTGATAGCCTCTGGCAAGCAAATATGGACCTTTTAAATGGCACTTTTCATCTCTCTCACGCTGACGAATGGCGCATCTATTCTTCTAATCCCGCCTTGCCACCGCACTATATAGGACCCGATGGTTTTGTCCAAAACTGCCTTGTCAGCAGTGGCGCCATCATTTACGGCACGGCAAAAAATTCAATCATCTTTTCAGGTGTCTGCATCGAAGAAGGCGCTCAGATAGAAGATGCCGTTATTATGCCTTTTGCCAAAATAAAAAAGGGAGCACTAATAAAAAGAGCCATTGTCGCCCCTGATTGCCAAGTTGGAGCAAATTATACGCTGATGGGAAAAGGCGATATTGCGCTCATCGCCGAAAAAACACCTTTAGTAACTGAACAGATTGTTTAGGGGGGCACAGCATGAAGCACACGATAGGATTAATAAAACTGCAAGAAAGTAATCATCTCATTCCCAACATTACGCGCCACCGCCCGCTTGCCACTATTCCCTTTGCCGGACGCTATCGACTTATCGATTTCATCTTGTCCAATATGGTAAACTCTGGCATTGAAGATGTCGGTATTCTTCTTCCCGAACAGCCCGCCTCTGTGCTAGACCATATCCGTTCTGGCAAAGACTGGGACCTCGTACGGCGCCATTCAGGACTTTTCTATCTGCCTTTTCCCAATACGGAAACAGCAAAGCGCAACGAGCTTGAGGCCTTTTACCATTACCTTGCCTTTTTGGAGCGCAGCACAAAAGACTACGTTCTCTTAGCTAACGGCCATACGGTCTTTAATATGGACTTTAATCCCGTCTTGCGTTTCCACCAAAACACAGATGCCGACATAACCATGCTTTATTGCAATGCCCCTAAAGACATGAAGGCTTCCTATACCATCTTGAAGACGGCTGCCGATGGACTCGTAAACGATATTGCCATCTGTCCTTCTGCAAAAGTCGGCGAAAAAACGGGCATGGGAATTTACCTTATCTCGCGCCACATTTTTATCGATATCGTGCGCTATGCTTACGAGCACGGTGGCTTTAGCCTTTTGCTGGATGGCATCATGCAGCTCCAAGACAAATATCGCATTTTGGGCTATCCCTATAACGGCTATGTCTCCATTATCAATTCGACACAAAGCTATTATCAGACAAGCATGGACCTTTTAAACGCCAACAACTGGCGCGATGTTTTCAATGGTGAGCACCCCATCTATACGCGTACCAAAGATGATTTGCCAACGCACTACAACCAGGCAGCCAAAACGCATAATTGCCTCATTTCATCGGGCTGCCAAATTGAAGGCGAAGTTGAAAACAGCATCTTATTTCGCAATGTTTTAGTAAGAAAGGGAGCAAAAATAAAAAATAGCATCATCATGCAAAAGTGTACCATCGATGCCGATACCATCCTAGAAAACGTCATCTGCGATAAAAATGTTCTCGTCAAATCTGGCAACAGATTAAAAGGGGCGCCCAATTATCCGTTCATCGTAGAAAAAGACACCGTGATTTAAGGAGGATTTTCCATGCAGTCAAACGAGTTTATCGAGGAAAAAAACCGCTTTGAGCAGCTTTTTTTGCAGACTTCAAGTATCATGTTCGGCCAAAATGCAGAAGACCTCTCCAAGCAGAATCTCTACCAGTCCCTCGTCAGCACGATTAGGCAATATATAAGCGAAAATTGGATTAAGACGAATAAATTTTACGCCCAGACAAAGCAAAAGCAGGTCTATTACTTTTCGATAGAATTTTTGCTCGGCCGCCTTCTCAACTGCAATATCATCAATCTCGACATTGGCGATATCTGCCGTGAAGCTCTCAAAGACCTAAACATCAATCTCGATGAACTTTTTAACGAAGAGCCAGATGCAGGTCTTGGCAACGGCGGCCTTGGGCGCTTGGCGGCAGCTTTTATCGATTCTATGGCCTCGCTGGGAATACCCGGCAATGCCTGCGGTATTCATTACCGCTATGGCCTGTTTGAGCAAAAAATCATCAATAAAAATCAGGTTGAATTACCCGACAATTGGCTCAAAAACGGCTTTGCTTGGGAATACAGAAAAGCCGAAAAAGAAGTTTCCGTGCGTTTTGGCGGCAATGCCTATATGCGCCCTCGCCCCGATGGCTCTTTAGAACTCGTCCATGAAAACTACTCAACTATTGCCGCAATCCCCTATGATGTTCCTATCGTCGGCTATCATAATGGCATCGTCAATACCTTGCGCCTGTGGAATGCGGAAGTGAGCCAGGACTTTTCCGAAAACAATGCCCTGACATATGAACAGCTGCAAAAAAAACTCGACTACAACTACCGTCTCCAGGCTATTACCAGCTGCCTATATCCAGACGATAGCTCATTAGACGGCAAAATGCTGCGCCTGACGCAAGAATATTTCTTCGTCTCGGCCGGCGTCCAAAGCATTGTGCGCCATTATAAAGAACGAGATTTGCCCCTTTCTTGCTTTTCTGACAAGGTAGCCATCCATATCAATGATACGCATCCGGCAATGGCCATTGCTGAACTCATGCGCATTCTCATCGACGAGAATAACGTTTCTTGGGGTGAGGCATGGAACACCACCGTAAAGACGATGGCCTACACCAATCACACAATTTTGCCCGAGGCTCTTGAAACATGGCCTATCGATATGTTCCGCGAACATCTGCCACGCATCTACCTCATCATCGAAGAAATTAACAGGCGCTTTTTGGCAAACGTGCGCAGCCGCTATCCAGGTAATGAAGATATCGTGCATAAACTTTCTATCTTGCAAGACGGCTTTGTACACATGGCACGCCTAGCCGTTGTTGGCAGCCATAGCGTCAACGGCGTAGCAAAGATTCACACCAATATTCTCAAATCATATTGCATGAAAGAATTTAATGATTTTTATCCGCAAAAATTCAATAATAAAACCAATGGCATCACGCACCGCCGCTGGCTCCTCTCCGCCAATCCCGAATTATCATCCCTTCTTGACAGCCTTATCGGGCCAAACTGGCGTCGCGAGCCGATATTACTGCATGGCCTCTTGCATTATGCCGACGATAAGAGCGCTTTAAACAAGCTCTCGCTCATCAAGCAGCATCATAAAGAACAGCTCAGTGCCTTCATCGAGCAAAAGTACGGCATTGCTGTTGACCCGCACTCCATTTTCGATTTTCAAATAAAGCGCATCCACTCTTATAAAAGGCAGATAATGAATGCCTTGCACCTCATGTACCTTTACAATACACTTAAAAATAATCCCTCCATGGATATTTATCCTCGCACCTTTATTTTCGCCGGAAAGGCTGCACCGGGATATTTTATTGCCAAGGAAACAATAAGGCTTATCAATACAATTGCTGCGGTAGTAAACAATGACCCGACAGTCAGAAAAAAGTTCAAAGTCATTTTTTTAGAAAATTACGGTGTTTCACTGGCTGAAAAACTCTTTCCGGCTGCCGATATCAGCGAGCAGATTTCCACTGCCGGCAAAGAAGCCTCTGGCACAAGCAACATGAAGTTTATGATGAATGGCGCTTTGACTTTAGGAACGCTTGATGGCGCTAATATAGAAATCCATGATGCTGTCGGCGATGATAACTGTGTCATTTTCGGCCTTAATACGAATGAAATTCTCGCCTATTACAAAAATGGCACCTATTCAGCTTGGAATGAGTACAAAACCAATACCGCCATCCACGAGCTTGTTGACCAGCTCACAAATGGCGTCTTTACCCAGTGGGGAGATTTTCGCTCTATTGCCGATTACCTTTTAGGAAGCAATGATGAATTTTTTGTCTTTAAGGACTTTCTCCCTTACTGCGCCGCTCACGACAAGATTGAAAAAAAATACCGCGACGCGCCTGGTTGGCACCGTTCCAGCCTTATCAACATTGCCCACTCTGGCATCTTTTCCAGCGATAGGACCATCTCTGAATATGCCAGCGACATCTGGCATGTAAATCCCGTCATTTTGCCAGAAAAATAATTTATCTTCCTGTCCGCTAATCATTGCCAACAAGAGAAAGGAAGCAAAAGCATGGTCAAATCAGAATTGAGCCCCTATGATTTATTTTTATTCCACGAGGGAACCAATTATCATGCACAGGGCATGTTTGGCGCCCACCTTTGCCAAAAAAACGGTGTGAAAGGCGTGCGCTTTGCCCTCTGGGCGCCTCATGCCCAAAAAGTAAGCGTCGTCGGTGATTTCAATGGCTGGGATTTAAATGCCGCCGTGATGGAAAAACTCTCTGATGGGCAAGTATGGCAAATTTTTATTCCCCATGTTCAGCCCGATGCCCTTTATAAATATGCTATTTATCCGCAAGAGGGCAATCGCATCCTTTATAAGGCCGACCCCTACGCCTTTTATGCTGAAAGGGTACCACTTACTGCCTCACGCGTTTATGACCTTGAAAAATATCATTGGCACGATAAAGAGTGGCAAAAAAAAATAAACGAACAATCATCTTATAACAGTCCCATTCTAATCTATGAGGTCCATGCCGGTTCTTGGCGACGCACCTTAGAAAACGAGTATCTTTCTTATCGGGACCTTGCCGAGCAACTCATAAGCTATGTAAAGAAAATGCACTACACGCATATTGAATTCATGCCCCTTTGCGAACATCCTTTTGATGGCTCTTGGGGCTATCAGATAACCGGATATTTTGCTCCGACAAGCAGATATGGCACGCCTGATGATTTGCGCTATCTCATCGACTGCGCCCACCAGGCAGGTATTGGCATTATCATGGATTGGGTACCCGGACATTTTTGCCAAGATGAGCACGGCCTTGCCTTCTTTGATGGCAAGAACCTCTACGAAAGCGACAACCCCATGCGCAATAAGAATGAACAATGGGGGACGAATAACTTTGACTATGGGCGCACAGAGGTGCAAAGCTTTTTGATTTCCAATGCCCTTTATTGGTTTGATGAATTCCATATCGACGGCATACGCATTGACGCCGTTGCCAATATGCTATATTTAAATTATGGCAAGGAAGATGGAAAATGGCAACCCAATCGCTATGGCGGCACTGGCAATTTAGAGGCAATTGATTTCATCAAGAAGCTCAATGAAATCGTCTTTAAATACCACCCTAAAGCCTTGATGATTGCCGAAGAATCCACCGATTGGCCGCTCATCAGCAAACCCACCTATGTCGGTGGCATGGGCTTTAATTATAAATGGAATATGGGCTGGATGAATGATATTCTTTCCTATATCAGCCTCGACCCCATCTACCGCAAGTGGAATCACGATAAGATTACCTTTTCTCTCATGTACGCTTTTGCAGAAAACTTTGTTTTGCCGCTTTCTCATGATGAAGTAGTGCATGGCAAACGTTCTCTGCTCGATAAAATGCCCGGCGATTACTGGCAAAAATTTGCCGGCTTGCGTCTCCTACTGGGGTACTGGATGGCTCATCCCGGCAAGAAATTGCTCTTCATGGGGTGTGAATTTGGCCAATTTATCGAATGGAAGTTCGACAATAGCCTTGATTGGCATCTCATAGAATCCTATCCCATGCATGAAGCCATGCAGCTTTACACGAAAAAATTAAATGGCTTTTATTGCAGCAACCCCGCTTTTTGGCAAATAGACTTTGACTGGTCGGGCTTTACATGGCTGACATGCGATGACTGCGACAATAGCATCGTCGCCTTCTTGCGCAAAGACCAGGCGGGTAATTTCATCATCGTCGTCTGCAATTTCACCCCGCAAGTTTGCCATGATTATTTAATTGGCGTACCGCGTGCTGGCAGTTACCGAGAGCTATTTAATAGCGATGACAAAAAATTTGGCGGCTCTGGCGTAAAAAATCCGCCCGCCATCTTGACTTTAAATACGCCAAACCACGGCTTTCACCAATCATTGCCCCTCACCATACCGCCCTTGGCCACTATCTATATCGGCCTGACGAAAAAAGACGCAAATAAAAATAATATTACGAAAGGAGAAAGCTGCTGGATGCACGAAGGCTAGGAAAAGCCTTGCCCTCTCCGCCCGCAAAAGCCTTGCGCCCGGCAATAAAAAGGCTGCGGGCACCAGCATCTGACAGCAGTGATTACCATGATTAAAGTTCTCTATGCAGCATCAGAAGCAGCTCCTTTTATCAAGACAGGTGGCCTAGGCGATGTAGCAGGCTCTCTGCCGTTAGAACTGCAAAAACAAAATGTCGATATCCGCGTTGTCCTGCCTAAATACAGCTCTATTTCCAGCCGTTATAAAGATAAAATGCAGCATCTTTGCCATACGCAAATTGGCCTTGCCTGGCGCCGCAAATATCTCGGCATCAATAAGCTGGTCCATAACGGCATCACTTTTTATTTCATCGATAACGAAGATTACTTCAAAAGAAACAACTGTTATGGCTTTGACGACGATGCCGAACGCTTTGCCTTCTTTAGCCGCGCTATCTTAGAAATGCTGCCGTTAATTGATTTTTATCCCGATGTCATAAATTTAAATGACTGGCAGACGGCATTGGTTAGCGTATTTTTAAAGCTGCAATATCGCCAAAAAACGCACTACGAAAATATAAAGACCGTCTTTACCATTCATAATTTAAAATACCAGGGCATCTTCGACGCCAATATTACTACGGACATTCTTTCTTTGGATAGGCACTTTTACGATAACGGCGATTTGGAATTTTACGGTGCCGTCAACTTTATGAAGGCTGGCCTTTTATACGCTGATTTTCTCACCACGGTCAGCCATTCTTATGCCAATGAAATTCAAAATCCATATTTTGGCGAAAAGCTCGATGGCATCTTGCGCATGCGCAGCAATGAGCTTACCGGCATCGTCAATGGCATCGACTATCGCGAATATAATCCGCGAACGGACCGTTATCTGAGCGTAAATTACGATATTTATAATGCACTTGCCGGCAAGGCAGAAAATAAGATTAACCTGCAAAAGCGCCTTGGCCTGCCGCTTTCGCGCTCGGCGCCGATTTTATCTATCGTGTCTCGCTTAGTAGAGACCAAGGGAATCGACCTCATCATCAGGATTATCGATGAGCTCTTAAAATTCGAGGATATACAACTTGTCATTTTGGGCACGGGCGATTATGCCTATGAAGAATGGTTCAAGGGGCTGCAATGGCGCTTTCCGAAAAAGGTTTCGGCCAATATTACTTTCAGCAATGAAATGGCCCATATGATTTATGCAGCATCCAGCTTATTTTTAATGCCTTCTCGCTACGAGCCATGCGGCATCGGGCAGCTTATCGCTCTTCGCTATGGCGCTATTCCCGTCGTACATGCCGTCGGCGGCCTGCACGATACGGTATATCCTTATGATAGTTTTTCCAACCACGGCAACGGCTATACCTTCTGCAGTTACAATGCCCATGATTTTCTCTTCGCCATAAAGCGCGCGCTGGAAACGTGCACGGATATAAGCCTCCACAAAAAAATAGTTGAAAATGCCATGAAAGCAGATTACAGCTGGTCTGAATCAGCTAAACAATATAAGCGCCTTTATACTGACCTCGCCAAAAATAAGGAAATATAGCATTATGGTCCACGATATTTTTACAAATTAATCAGGCGGATATTTACCTAACCTGTCCTTTTCCGCCTAAGGGGGATTTCTTGCAGGTTAGGCTAAAAGGTAAAGGTGATTTTCTTGCAACGAGAAAAAATCGAGGTCTTTCACGATTCACAAAATGCCCTGTATCGCTATCCGCTCGGCGCTAGACCAACTGAAAGCACTGTCAAATTAAGTATTCGCATCGAATGCGATATGCCTTTAAAAGCGCAGCTTCGCCTCTGGCAAAATGATTGCGGCGAAACACTTTTGTCGCTAGAAAAATGCCCAGACAGCTTTTATGAAGCCCGCCTAAAGCTTCCCGACAAGGGACAGCTTATCTGGTACTACTTTATCATCTCACTGGAAAATGGCCAGACATTTTATTACGGGAATTTTTCTAACCTGGGCGGTAAAGGTTCTTTATCCGAAAATATACCGCCTTCATTTCAGATTACCGTCTTTCAAAAGGAGGCCAAAACACCAGCCTGGGCAAAAAAAGCTGTCTTTTATCAGATTTTCCCCGACCGTTTTTACCATGGCCAAGTCGGATTTGTCCCCAAAAAGGGAGCGCTTTACCACGCCGATTGGCAAGATACGCCTTTTTATTTTAAAGATATTTCCAGCGGGCGCATCGCTGCTTACGATTTTTTCGGCGGTGACTTAGAAGGTATCCGGCAAAAGCTCCCTTACCTTCTCGACTTAGGTGTCAATGCCCTTTATTTAAATCCCATTTTCAAGGCACAAAGCAACCATCGTTACGATACGGCCGATTACCTTTGTATAGACCCCATCCTGGGAACAGAGGCCGACCTAAAAAGCTTGTGCCAAAGTGCCAAAAAAAAGAAGATGCACATCATTCTCGACGGCGTCTTTAGCCATACCGGCAGTGATAGCATTTATTTCAATCGCTACGGCACTTACAATTCCCAAGGAGCCTTTCAAACAAAGGAATCACCATATTTTTCTTGGTATGATTTTAAACAGTATCCTAAAGAATATGCCTGCTGGTGGAACTTTGATACTTTGCCCGATGTCAAAGAAACAACCCCTTCTTACCTTGATTTCATCATCTCGGGGCAAGATAGCGTCCTAAGGCACTGGCATAACTGCGGCACGAACGGCTGGCGCCTTGATGTCATTGACGAATTGCCGCAAAAATTTTCCCGCCTTCTCTATAAAGAAGCCAAAAAAATCAACGCTGATAACCTCATCATCGGCGAAGTCTGGGAAGACGCTTCCAACAAAATAAGCTATGGCCTGCCACGCGAATACCTTTGCGGCTATGACATGGATAGCGCCATGAACTATCCGCTGCGCCAGATAATCATCGACTTTTTGCTCATGCGGGATAATGCAGGTCAAAGCACCCAAAAATTAAAATCGCAACTGGAAAATTACCCCATAGAAAATGCTTATGCCATGCTCAATTTGCTTGGCAGCCACGATGTGGAAAGAATCTTAACCATTTTAGGCGAAGGCGCACCCCCAAATGGTGCCACTGAAATGGAAAAGGCACTTTATCGCCTGCCGGCAGAAAAAGAATTGCTAGCTAGAGAAAGATTAAAGCTCGCGGTCATCTTTCAATTTACCTATCCCGGCATGCCCTGCATTTATTACGGCGATGAAATAGGCCTGCAGGGGTTTCGCGACCCTTATAACAGAACTACTTTTAATTGGGACAAGCTCTCCGATGAGCTATTTTCCTTTTACAAAAAAGTAATTGCTTTGCGGCAAAAAAATACGGCCTTGCAAACGGGCTTTATCGACTTTCTTCCCAGTAAAAGCGACGATATCTTGGCCTATACGCGCTTTATTGACTCTAGGCACGATGCTTTCGGCAACATCTGCCCCAACAGCCTTTTCATCGTCATTTTAAATCGCGGCAAAAAGCAGCCCTTCGGCCTTAATACCGCTAATTTAGGAGCTTTTGAATTTTGTGATTGCCTGACGGGAAAACATTTCTTTTCTTCTAGTGGCCAATTGGAAATAACTCTCGCTCAAAGGCAGGCCCTCTTATTGCAGCCCGTGCCGCAAAAGGCCTTTACTAAGCGGGCCAGTGGCGTTTTACTGCACATATCTTCCCTCCCCCAAGAGCCTTGCGGCAACATTGGCCCTATCGCCTATCAATTCATTGACTTTCTAAAAAGCAGCGGACAGACATATTGGCAATTTCTCCCCTTAAATCCGCCCGGCTTTGGCGACTCTCCCTATCAATCACCAAGCTCTTTTGCTGGCAATCATGATTTCATCTCGCCACAGCTACTTTCACTTGACAATTTGCTAAGCGAAAGTGAATGGCGCTCCATAAAGACAAAAGAGGACCTTCATCGCCATTTCAAAATCGCCTATCAGCGCTTTGAAAAAGATGCTGATTTCAAAAATTTTTGCCAAGCGCAAAGCTACTGGCTTGATGATTACGCCGCTTACATGGCCTTAAAGGAAAAGTATAATGCTCCTTGGCCGCAATGGCCAGCGCCAGAAAGAGACAGAAAAGAAAGTGCCCTTTCGGAAATCCGCAAAAGCGACAGCTATTCCTATCACCTTTTTTTGCAATATGAATTTCATCGTCAATGGCAAAAATTGCGCGCTTACGCCCAAAGAAATGGCATCTTCCTCATTGGCGACTTGCCCATCTATCCAGCTCACGACAGTGCGGATACCTGGGCCCATCGAGAGCTATTTGACCTCAATCCAGATGGCAGCTTAAAAGCGCAAGCTGGCGTGCCGCCCGATTATTTTAGCAAAACGGGACAACTTTGGGGCAATCCCCTTTATTTATGGCCAAAACTTGCTGCTGACGATTACCGCTGGTGGAAGGAGCGCCTAAAATCCTGCTGGCAAAAAGCAGACCTTATCCGCCTCGACCATTTTCGCGGCTTCGCCGACTATTGGGCAGTAGATGCTAATGCCCCCACCGCCGCTACCGGTAAATGGCTCGATGGTCTAGGCCTTGTCTTTTTTGCCTCTTTAAAAAAAGATTTTGGCCGACTTTTTGTCATCGCCGAAGACCTGGGCGAGCTTTCTAAAAAAGCTAAAGCCCTAAAAAAGGACTGCCAATTCCCCGGCATGGACATTCTCCAATTTGACCTTTTATCTGCCCGTGAAAATGCTTGCCTTCTGCTGCCCGAAAACAGCGTCGTCTACACGGGAACGCACGACAACAACACTTTAGGCGGCTATTTTGCCGAGGGCATAAATAAGAGCGCCCGCTGCCATATCAGCGCCAAACTATTGCCCAGCATTGCTGCCCCATCTGATGAGCAGCTCATTTTCAGCACCATCGAAGCCGCTTTTGCCAGTGATGCTTGCCTTTGCATTACGCCCATACAAGATTTTCTCCACTTGGGCGCTCAAGCGCGCATGAATCTCCCTGGCACGGTAGGGAAAAACTGGCAATGGCAATTAAATGAGGACCAATTTGCCTTTCTTCTGAAAAAGAGCGCCAAATTATACGAGCTAACCAAAAAATATCAGCGCCTTTGATGCCATATCTTCTTTCTTAAATGGAGGCTAGATGTGAGCAAATCAATGCAAATAATTAATAAGCGAAAATAGTTCACAATAAAAATCCTTTTTTCGGTATCATCTGTGAAAAAAGGATTTTTTGCTTATTGGCAAGAATTATATATATTTGACTGCAATCACATTATCAAATGGGCATTTTGTCCTTTAAAATCAGGAGATTTATATGCATAAAAAACTTTACCTGATGTCAGCAGCTTCGGCAGCAATGCTTTCTTGCTTAATCCCGCCACAGGCGGCTTTAGCAAGCAATATGTCTGATTCCACTAATACTGATGTTCAGCTGCTCAACTACATTCAGGAAGAAAAAAATTACGCGCGCACGCATCGCCCTAATCCCGAGCTCATCAAGCTGCGCCAGCAAATAAATGAGGAAAAATTCATCCGCCCTTTAAATCCCGCTTACCCTGCTCCTATCGTCTTTGAAGGCGATGACCTTTCCTATGACACAAATACTGGCGCTGTCCTAGCTAAAGGCAAAGTGCGCGTCACCCATGACTACTCTCGCCTTTATGCGCAAGATGTTAGCGGTAATACCAAAAAAGGCTACGTCGAAATTCCAGGCAAGGTGCATGTAGCTCAATGCATGCCACAAATGATAGCCGATGGGCGCGCAGCCTCTTACAATTACAACGAAAAGGAAGGGCAGATAAAAGACGTCAAGGGCTTTATCGGCAATCAGCATTTTAAAGGCGAGCAAGCCAACTTTTATCCCACTGAAACAATTATCTACAATGGCTATGTCACGCGCTGCCCGGCCAAAAAGCCCGATTACCGCCTCAGTGCTGACAAAATCGAAATCTATCCCGATAGCCATCTTGTCGCCTACAATGCCAAGTTCTGGATTAAAAATGTCGTTGTCTACCAAAAAAAGCGTTATATAGCTCCTATTGGCAAAGCTGCTATCGGTTCAAAATCAGCCATTCCCGTCCATCTTAATTTTAACAGTAACGATGGCATGCAAATCCGCTATGAATACAGCCATAACATAAGCAAAAATATTGATAGCTATGTTCATTTTAATTATTATACAAAGCGTGATTTGCGCAATGTCTATGGCGTCGTTTGGCATGACAAGGCCTACTCACTTCGCACGGAATATGGCTATTATGAAGACAATAATGACAACTGGATAAAAAAGATTCCAACAGCCATCTTTTCCTACCAGATGCCCATTCCAAAATCTCCCTTTGACTTTACTTATTCATTAGAGTATGGGCGCTGGAAAAACGGCGAAATATCAAGCTGGCATCGTGAAAATGCCATCGATTTAACCCGTAGACCGCTCAAATTATCGAAAGCTTCCACCTTATACTCAGATGTAGGCTATTCTTGGACGCACGAATCTTATAATGAAAGTATGCAGCGCAATTTCCATTATGATTTGAGCCTTGTATCGAATATCAACGCTAAGATGGCAGGCTACATGGCTTACCATTATTCGCGCTCAACGACAGCAAATTCACTTTTTGATTTTGGGCTCGATAACTACTCAAAGAAAGTGACAGCAGGCCTTAGCTATCAGCTAACTCCTAAAGACAGAATAGTTATTGCCAATGAATTTGACGCCGGTGATGCCATGCGCACCAAAGACCGCGATTATTATTGGTACCACGATTTCCACTGCTTTGACATGATGGTGCGCTACCGTGAAAAACGGCATAGCTGGCACGTCAAATTCGGACTTGTCCACTGGTAAGGAGGAAATGAAAATGTGTGAGCTTTCTCCTATGCTAAAGAGCCTTTTTAACGGGCATCTCATGGTCATTGGCGACATGATTTTAGACCGCTATCTCTTTGGCGTTATTGAACGCATTTCACGTGAAGCACCCGTTCTGGTTTTGCAGCAAGCAGAAGAAAAATCCGTTGCCGGCGGCGCTGCCAATGTAGTCAATAATATTGCTTCCTTAGGCGGTTTTGTCTTTGCCGTTGGCGCGTTGGGAGAAGATAGCGCTGCGCAAAAATTAAAGGCTATCTTTGCTTCTAAAGGCAATGTCTCCTCAGAGGGAATGCTTTACCTCAAAGACCGCCATACCATCACCAAGACGCGCGTCATCGCCGGCGGACGGGCCACTGTCAGTCAGCAGGTTGTGCGCATTGACCGCGACTGCCGCAAAAAACTGACCGCTCCATCAGAAGATGCCCTTTTAAAGGCAATCGACAATCTCTTGCCTAAGTGCAACGGCGTCATCTTGAGCGATTACGGCAGCGGCACGATAACGCCCGCTATCCGCCGCCATGTAATTGAATTTTGCCGTCAAAAAAACATTCCTGCCATAGTCGATTCGCGCTACGATATAACGAGCTTTTCGGGCATTGATTATGTCAAGCAAAATGATGCGGAAATCGCCAGTGCCCTAAAAATGGAAGTAAATACTCCGGAGCAGCTCAGCCGGGCAGGACGAGAACTTTTAGCACGCATGAAGGCCAAAGGAATTTTAGTTACACGGGGAGAAAAGGGCATGAGCCTTTTCCTAAAAGATGGCAGCCAGCACGATATTCCCGTTTCCGATAAAAGCGAGGTATACGATGTCTCAGGTGCAGGCGACACTTGCGTCGCCGCTTTCATGCTCGCCATTGCTTCTGGAATTGACCCCATCACTGCCGCCCGCCTCTCTAATAGCGCTGCCGGTATTGCCGTGCGCAAAGTCGGCACGGCCACTGTTTCAAGCCAAGAGCTAGCAAAGGTCTGGAGGGATTAAATGCTCATCGCAACTGAAGATTTAAAGGATTTTTGCCACATTCTCAAAAAGGGGAAAAAGCGCCTCGTTTTGACAAATGGCTGTTTCGATTTGCTGCATATTGGCCACATCACTTATCTTAATAAGGCAGCTGCCCTAGGCGATATTCTCATTGTCGGCATCAATAGCGACGCCTCCGTCAAACGCTGGAAAGGTAAGAACCGGCCCATAATCAGTGAAAAAGAGCGTGCTTTTTCCATTGATAATTTAAAATCGGTCTCTTATACGACCATATTTGATGGCACAAATGCCGATGAACTTATCGAAATGGTAAATCCCGACGTCTACGTCAAGGGAGCCGATTACAGCCTAGAGAACTTGCCTGAGGCAGATACCTTAAATAGGCTTTCAATTAAAGCCGCTTTTATTGAAATGGTGCCAGAGCACTCTACGACAAGTTTAATCGAAAAAATCAAGGCTTCTTATTAATATGGCTAAAAAATTTTTAATCATCAAGCTAAGTGCCTTAGGCGATGTAATTCACGCCTTGCCGACGGCCACAGCTTTAAAAAAAGCATATCCCGCTTGCCACATCAGCTGGGTTGTCTCGCCGGCGGCACAGGATTTTGTCAAGGCTTGCCCTGATATAGACGAGGTTATCATTTTCGAGCGCCAAAGCCTCAATTCCCTAAGCAAGTTTTGCCACTATATAAAGCCATTTGCCCATATCCTAAAGCAAAAAAACTATGACTGCTGCTTTGATTTGCAAGGCCTTTTAAAATCTGCGCTCATTGCCTTTTTGTGTCGGGCGCAAAAAAAAATCGGCTATGCCGATTTGCGCGAAGGAAGCAATTTAATCAGCAAGGCCATTTGCGGCAAAAATGCCAAGGGGCATATCATTGAACGCTATTTAGACACCGTGCGCAGCCTTGGCGTTGAAGTTTCCAATGCTGATTTAAATTTAAAAATAGATGCGGCCATAAAAGAGCATGCCCTGCAGCTTCTGCCAAGTAATATGCAAGAAAAGCTTCATTTTTGCTGCGCTTTTATTGTCGGCACAAACTGGCCGAACAAATGCTGGCCGCCTGCTCATTTTGCCGCTCTGGCTAAAATTTGCCAAAAACAGGGTATCACGCCCATCCTCTTTGGTGCCGGTAAAAGTGATTTTATAAGGGCCCAAGAAATTTTAGATAAAAGCGATGGTAATATTATAAGCTTAGTTGGCAAAACATCACTTTTAGAAACAGCCACCTTAATAAAAAAGGTGCGCTTTTGCTTAGGCGGGGACACGGGCATGATGCACTTGGCCGCTGGCCTCAAGCGTCCTGTCATAATGCTCATGGGACCTACCGACCCTGTGCGCAATGGTCCTTACGGGCAGATAAAAAATGTCCTTACCGTTCCTTATGAATGCCGTTTCTGCTGGAAAAGGCGCTGCCAATTTAAGCGCGATTGCCTTTCTTGCCTGTCCCCTGAAACAGTTGCGGCAAAGCTCAGCGATTTAGGCCTATTCAACAATGAATAACGATTAAAACTATAAAAGGCGGTGTATAGATATTTTCTCTTATTACGCTTTAAAGGCACTCAGCAAATTCTTCTGCCTCTTGCCTGAAAAAATTGCCTATTCTTTAGGCGATTTAATCGGCGCCATAACTTGGCCACTTGTTCCCAAGAAACGGCGAAAAATGGCTTTAAAAAATGCTGCATTTAGCCTAAATCTGCCGCCACAAGAAGCGTTGCCCATCGTCAAGAAAAGCTGGACACAATTTGGTCGCATTATCGTCGAGGTAATGCGCTTTCCCATTATCAAAAAAAATATTCACTCTTATATAGAAATAAAGGGCAAAGAAAATCTCGACGCCGCTCTTTCTCTAGGCAAGGGTGGTATCATTGCCACCTCACATAGTGATAATTGGGAGCTTTTAGGTGCCACCTTGGCACAAAGCGGCTATAAAGTCGTGGCCATTTCCCAAGAACAGACAAATCTCGGTGCTGATAAATTCATCAATGAATACCGCGCCAGCATGGGATTATTCCCCATGTACAAATACAGCGTGCGCAATATGTTCAAAATGATTAAAGAAGGCTGGCTTATCGGCCTCGTCATGGACCAAGACGCCGCAGAAGATGGTATCGTCATGCCCTTTTTGGGGCGCAATGCTTCCTGTGCCCACGGCGCAGCAACGATTGCCCGCCCCACTGGTGCACCGATTATTCCCATCTTCATAACGAAAAAAGGCGAAAAAAAACATCTTGTTTCCATCGAGCCGGCCATCTTTGTCGAAAAGGGAAAAAACAAGCATCACGATATCCGCGAGGCTACCTTTGCGGTAACCAAAATCATCGAGCAGCACATTTTGGCGCATCCTACTGAATGGCTCTGGCTGCACGACCGCTGGAAGTCGGTCGACCGCCACCGCGCTACCAAAACCTACGAATAGCATGGGGGAAAAAATGCAAAAACCTATCGATTTTACAGTCTGCTGGGTAGACGGCAGCGACCCGGCCTGGCAGGCGCAAAAAACTCAATACGACAAAAAAGGCGCTGGTGATACGCGCATCAGCCGCTATCGCGACTGGGACAACTTACAATATTGGTTCCGCGGCGTCGAAAAATTCGCGCCTTGGGTAAATAAAATCCATTTTGTCACTTGGGGTCATCTTCCAAAATGGCTCAATGTCAATCATCCTAAACTGAATATCGTCCGCCATGAAGATTATCTGCTCCCGCAATATCTGCCGACCTTTAGCTCCAGCCCGCTAGAACTTAACCTGCATCGCATCAAGGGGCTTGCTGAACGCTTTGTCTCCTTTAACGACGATATGTATATCATAAAGCCCGTTTCACGCGAATTGTTTTTTCAAAACGACTTGCCGACAGATTTTTGCATCGTAACGGCAATAAGTTCTCCGGTTAAAGGCGATATGATGCCTTTCATCAAATTCAATAGCATGGCCGTTCTCAATGCCAATTTTGACAAGAAAAAACAGGTACATGAACACTTTTGGAAATGGATGTCACCTAAATATGGCCTCAATGCCTTGCGCAACTGGATTTTTTCCGGTGAGCACCACTTCCGCGGCTTTTCTAACAATCATTTGCCCTACTCTTTCCTAAAGAGCACTTATGAGGATATTTGGACCAAGGAATTTGATGTCCTCAACGAAAGCAGCTGCCATAAATTCCGCAGCCGCAGCGATGTCGACCAATGGCTTATTCGCTACTGGCAACTCGTCAAGGGCGATTTTGAACCCATTGGACGTCATGCTAAAGGGCGCGTTTTTGAAGTATATGGCGGAATCAAAGACAATGAAGGGCTTTTCGCCGCCATCGAAAATCAAACCATGCCCATGCTCTGCATAAATGATAACGATAATATCGATTTTGAACCCGTCAAAGAACGCCTCATCACTGCCTTTGCCAAAATTTTGCCGGAAAAATCATCTTTTGAGCTATGAATATTCTATTTTTAATTCCTCGCCTTAATATTGGCGGCGCTGAAACGCACGTGGCTGACCTTGCACCATTAGTAAAAAAAGCCGGCCACAATGTCCACTTGGCTTCTGGCGGCGGCATCTTGGCTCAAAAATTAAAAGCGCAGGGATTGCCGCACCATTTTTTACCCATCAGACTCAGCAGTGATTTTTGCGCTTTTTTGCTCCAATTTATCGTCAAAAAATATCATATTGACATCGTTCATGCTCACTCAGCAGCTGCCGGTCTCACTGCCTTAAAGTGCAAAGAGCGCTATACGCCATCTCTTAAGGTCATCTATACAGCGCACGGCCTTTTTGGCAGAAAAAAAGAGCTGCCGCTCTTAAGATGTAACAAAATCGTCGCCGTAAGCCAATGCGTGCGCGATGTAGCCCTCGAAAATGGCTGTGAGGCGCAAAAAGTCTGTGTCATTTATAATGGCATAGATATAAATCGCTTTTGCCCGCACGAAAACCTGCGCGAAAGCCTGCGCACTGCATTTGATATTCCGCCCGCTGCTTTTTGTCTAGCCCTGGTCGCGCGCATCAAAAACCTGCGCAATAAAGGACACCAAGTAATTTTAAATATTCTCGCGCAAAAAAAATGTGCCAAAGATTGGCACTTACTCGTCATCGGCTCCGGTAAAGGTAGCCATGCTTTAAAGCAGCAAATAAAAAAACTCGACTTAAAAAAGCGCGTTCATTTCATTGGACATCGCACCGATGTTGCCGACTGCCTCGCTGCGGCAGACGTCGTAACACTCCCTTCACGCTTTGAGACCTTTGGATTATCACTGGCTGAAGGAATGGCCACGCAAAAACCAGGTGTAGCTTTTGCCGTCGGCGGCATTGGCGAAATGTTAAAAGACGGCAAAAATGGCTTTCTCATCCCTTACGGCGATGAAAAAACATTTTCACAAAAGCTTAACCTTTTAGCAGAAGATGAAAACCTGCGCTATAATCTAGGGCTTGCAGCGCGTCAGTCCATTGCCGAAAACTTTTCCATGGACAAAATGCTCGCCGCCCTTTTACATCTATACGAAAAAATCAAGCGCGCATAATGGCTGCGATTTCCTCTAAAGAGGCCGGAAACTTAACGCCGGCCTTTTTCATTATACTCTTATAAGGCGGTGCAACCGGACTTTGGCCAAAATCGGAAAGACTTATCGAGCGCAAGGGACGAGCAGCAAATTTTTGCGGGTATAAAAGCGCTGTTGACTGATAGCTGACCACGGCCTCAAGATTATCCTCGCGCGCAAAAATAATTTCTGCCGGCTCCACATTTTCATAAATTTCGAGCTGCGGAAAGTTAGCGCGATAAAAATCTATTTTCGCTGGATTATCGTTGGGATGCGGTTTATATAAGAGCTTTGCCTCCTTGGGCAACGAGCTCAATGTTTCCTTCAGGCAGGAAAATTCCTGCTCTAACGTATACCAGCCCTTTTCAACTAGAGGCTGGCTCAAAAACAGCACGACCTTTTGGTCAAAAGTCGGCTTCAAAAAGGTATCGAGAGTATTTAGTGCTCGGGCAATAGCTTTTTCCTCAATGGCGTAGGCTTTTGGCGTCGGTCGCGCTAAAAGCTCAGGTGCATACATATAATCGCATATTCCCGCTTTGCTATCACTTGCCGTCGAAGTATTAAAGGCAAGCTTTGTCGAAATGCCAGCAGCCTTTGCTAAAAGATTGAGCTTCAGGCGATGAAAAACTTCATGCGTCAATGGACGGCGCCTATCCTCATTATAGTAGGAAAAAAGGCCATCTTCATAGCGGCAGAAGCTATCTTTTCCTAAAGCGGCGACCAAGAGCTGATTTTGCGGGTCGATATCACTACCTAAAAAGATATTGTCAAAGCCTATGGGACGCATCTTTTCCCTTACATAATTTGCCTGCTCACGCCTTGTCTGCGACTTATTTTTATGTGACAGCCAATTAAGAAGATAAAACACCTCTTGCCAATTGCCAGCTTTACTTGCCAAAAAGCGCATCGAGGCGGCATTTTGCCATTTTTCATAGCCATGCGGATGAATAAGGGCAAGGTAATTGTCCGATTGGCGGCAAATGCTGTTGGCAATAATGTAGGAGGTCAACAGATGATATGGTGTATTGACAATAAATAAATTTTTTCCCATGATACCGGGTAAACTGCACATAAAATTAAGTTCCCCTTTTTAATTTTTTAGAAAAGTTTTATGGTATAATACAAAAAGCAATCATTATAAACAACTTATATTATATCATTTATTTCATCTTTTATAAATTATGAGGTATTTAATGGACTTTTTTGCAAATATTATTAAGGATAAAATCTCTTTTGGCAATGAAAATGAGGACGCTTTCAACATCGCCTACGGCATCGACCAGCGTTTTTTCATGCCCATGGGAGTCAGTATACTCTCCGTCATTAAGACCAATCCCCATGAGTCCCTTTCTTTCCATATCTTCACAGACACATTGGCTCCATATGACCAAGAACGCTTACTTGCTATTACAAAGCTTTATCCTGCGGTAAAAATTACTGTCTATCATGTCAATGAAGAAAAATTTAATGCTTTTCCGGCCTTTTTCATCTGGTCACGCGCCATGTATTATCGCTTTGCCGTAAGCCATGCTCTAAAAGACACTGCGGATAGGTTTTTATACCTCGATGCTGATGTGCTCTGTCTTTCCCCTTTAGAAAAATTTTACCGGCAAGATTTTGCCGAAATTGCCGCTGTCATTGCCGACTACAAAACAATGGTTGGCTATGCGAAAAAAAATATTGGCCTCCAAGGAGACCAATATTTTAATTCCGGCGTCATGCTCGTTGATATAAAGAAATGGAATAACGCCCAAATCTCTCAAAGATCCGTAAAAATGCTCCTCGAAGAGAATAATTATAAATACTATGACCAAGATGTGCTAAACCTGCTGCTTTGGGACAATGTCAAATTTTTACCAAAAAGATATAATTTTATTTATCATCTCATCGACCTTGATATACCCTTGCCCGCCGATACGGTCTTATTGCATTATTCGGGCTCTGTCAAGCCTTGGCAGGCATGGGGACAATTTCATCCCTTGACAAAGCTATGGCTTGAACATAAGGATGCCTCACCTTGGCAAGATGTTCCCCTTCAGCAGCCAAAAACATATAAAGAGGCCAAATTCATGGCCCGCACAATGAAGCGAAAAATGCACGATTATCCTGCTTACCTAAAATGGCTCTTTATCTATGGTCTTTGGAAACTGCGCACTAAATTGAGCAAAAAATGAGGAATAAATATGTCAATAAATTTAAATGAAGTGGTAAAGGATACCATCACCTATGATTTTGGCGACGGCGAGCGCGAGCAGGCTTTTCATGTCGGCTATGGCATTGATGACAACTATGCCCGCTGCCTTGGCGCTTCCATCGCTTCATTTTGCACGAATAATAAGGGAACCCGCCTCTGCTTTCACGTACTGACCGCAGGACTTAAACGCAAAACGCTCGATAATTTGCGTCAGCTAGCTCAATCGATGCACACCTGCATTATCATCAGCTGTATCGACACATCCTTCTTAAAAGATTTGCCGCATTTTGTCCATCTGCCGCTAGCGACATATCTTCGCTTTCTCTTTCCCTTGCTCATGGCCGAGCAGGAGCGCCTTTTATATCTAGATGCTGATATCATCTGTTTAAATAGCGCGGATGAGCTCTTTAACCTCGACCTAAAGGGCAATGTCATTGCCGCTGTCCCCGACCTTCCCTGGATGGACAAAAAGCGCCGTCAAATTTTAGGCCTCCAAAAAGGCCCATATTTTAATGCCGGCATGCTTCTCATCGACACCGCCAAGTGGAATGAACGGCAGCTGCTCGATGAAGTCATCTCCCTTTTAGAAAAAGACCCGCAAAAATACCGCTATTTGGACCAAGATGCACTCAATGTGCTCCTTGAAGGTAAAATCTGCTACCTAGATACCATCTATAACTGCATCGATTTATCCTCTGTCAATAAAGGAGAAATTGTCTTTTTACACTTTGCAGCCCACCCCAAACCTTGGCATGTCGCTTGGCCAATCAGCGCTGCCTGCAATCGCTTCAACAAAAATCTCTACAAAGTCTACGAAGATTTGACACCTTGGTGCGGTGCACCGACACAGCTGCCCGCCAACTACAAGGAAATGAAAATCTATGCAACTGCCTTACGCCATAGCGGCCAAAGAGCAGCCGCCTTCAAATGGTATGCAAAATACCTGTGCAAAAAATACTTTTAACCCTAGGAGGTGCAGCGCCCGCCCAATTACGGCGCCCGCAACGGATGAAACACTTTTTGGTAATAAATACATCTTTTTTTGGCGATACGCTTTTGACGGACCCACTGTGCCGCAACATAAAACACTTTTTTCCCGACAGCTACATCACCTTCATCGTCAACAAGCCTTTTTATGAAATCGCCCTCTACATGGACGGTGTCGACAACGTAATTGCCTACGACAAGCAAAATGCCCACCGTGGCCTTTCTGGCGCTTGGCGTTTTTACCACTATCATAAAAAACTCTTTACGCGCACGCGCCCTATTGATGCAGCCTTTATCATCTACGGCAATGAGCGAAATATCCTGCTTTCCAAGCTATTTGGTGCTAAAAAAATCTATGCCATAAAAAATGGTCTTATCCGCCTCTTGCTCAGCAATAGCTGCTTTGATTGCTTTGATTATGGCAAGATGCAAGACATAAACAGCAGTCTTTTGCAAGCATATACCAAAAAGCCATTTTTGCGCTTGCCAATGCTTTATAAACCACCGCAAGCCGCTCAGCAAAAAGGAGAGGTCTTGCTAAAAGAGCTTTCTCTTAAAAGCGATGACTTTATCTGCCTTTCTCCCGTTTCCAAAAAGAGCAGCAAGGATATGCCGCTTGCCACCTGCCTTTCCCTTCTTCGCCTTTGGCCTTCCTTGAGTAAAAAAAGGCTCTTGCTCCTAGGTGCAGGCCAACGCTGCAAAGCTTACAGCGAAGCCTTACACAAAGCGCTTCCTGACAGCAATCTCTTCGTTGACCTCACCGACAAGACAAGCCTCACCTTGCTCGGCGCTATTTTGCGCCTATCTAGCGGTCTTATCAGCGTCGATACAGGAACCATGCATTTAGGTCTTGCCTCCCAAATTCCTGTAACAGCCTTATTTTACCTAAATGACCTCAATCATCTAAAAAAATGGGCACCCGACCCTGAGCTTTATAATAGCGCCGTCTTAAGCGGCGCCGATTTGACAGCTGAAAAAATTGCCAATACCTGCTTAGCTCTCATTAGCTACCACACAAAAAAAGGGACATACTAAAGTATGTCCCTTTTTTATATCCCTCAAGCGGGAAAAATCTTTACCGGCTCTAAATATGCGCCGTCTGCTGACAAACGGCAGACGCCAACAAAGTCAGCGCCATCATGTGCTAAAAAGCGCTTTTGGGCAGCACCTTTTCCCGGATAGGCAAGGCGTTGACCAAAACGCAATTTTTGTGCACCTTTGGCATCAATTTTAGCCTCATTCATATAAGAAAAAGCTAAATCAAGTCCCCCGATGGCTGCAAGCGGAACATCTGCAATCTCCTCGAGTGTCACTGCCTCTTGCAGCTTAAAGCTGCCCACACGCGTGCGAAGCAACAGTCCCATTGTTGCAGGAAGCAAAAGCTCTTTTCCTATATCTTCGCAAAGCGAGCGCACATACGTTCCCTTTGAGCAGGAAACATCAAAAATAAAACCATCTTTTGTCAGGCGGACAAGCGAAATGGCGTAAATGGTAATTTGGCGCGTCTTGAGCTCTACCGCAATATTTTGGCGAGCTAAATCACATGCCTTCTTGCCATTTATCTTAATAGCCGAATAAGCTGGCGGCACCTGCTCTATCTCGCCAGAAAATTTCATCAAGGCTTCTTTTAAGCAGGCCTCATCAGGCATGGCAAAATCGCTTTTTTCCAGTATTTCGCCCGTATCATCACCCGTATCAGTGCGCTGCCCCAAAATAACTTGTGCCCGGTAGCTCTTATCGACGTCCGCCATATCCTCTAAAAGGCGCGTCGCCTTGCCAAAGGCTACAGGCAAAACACCAGCTGCCGCAGGGTCCAAGGTACCGGCATGACCAATTTTTTTCATGCCATAGATGCGGCGCAAACAGCCAATAATATCATGCGAGGTCATGCCCGGCGGTTTTAAGACATTTAAAAAGCCATCAATCTGCATTTTTATCAAGCTCCATTGCCGCTTTCAAGGCTACAACAATCACCTCTGCCGCAGCAGGCAAGTCCTCTTGCAAGGTGCAGCCGGCTGCTCTTTGATGACCGCCGCCCCCTAAGCTTTCCGCCACTGCCGCAACATTGGTATCTTTGGAGCGCATACTCACGCGGGTCATGTTTTCAGAAACATACTTCAAAAATACTGAAACATCAACGCCACGCAAAAAACGCGCAATATCGACAAATCCTTCCGTCGTCTCACAGCTTTCAACCATGGCCTTATCAGCCATCGCCAGGGCAATCTTGCCATCACCTTCAAGCCTTATACTTTCAATAATCTTAGCTTGCGCTTTAAGCTCTTCATAAGAGCGTTCCTCAAGGCGTTCCGAAATTTTATGGGGCTGTACGCCGTAATTAAGCATTTCCGCAGCGGCAAGCATCGTTGAAGGCTTAGTATTGGCATAGCGAAAAAATCCGCAATCAGTAGCGATGGCCGTATAGACGGCCGTTGCTACTTCGTAATCAAAAAGGTTGCCCATTTCTTTAATGACATTATAGACAATCTCACCTGTCGCCGCGCTGTGTGGCTCCAAAAGCAAGTAATCAGCGTTTTTAGGGTTAGATTCATGATGGTCAATATTTAAAACGGGCAGATGATTTTGCGCAACAAAGGCAGCACTGCCGCCCGTGCGCTCAACTTCACAATCTAAAACGACGCATAAATCATAAAAACATTCGGTCGGATAGGCCTGCTTTATCGCTTCGATACCGGGCAAAATTTGGTAATTGCTGACAATGTGGTCATCAATGTAAACATCTGCCTTCTTGCCGAGATTCTGCAAAGCCCGCTTTAAGCCCAAGCAAGACCCCAGTGCGTCGCCATCGGGATTTTTGTGGGCAGTAATCATGACGCACTGGGCATTTTTCAGCAGCTTTGCTGCCTCTTTACTACTTACTTCAATCACGTTTTTCTTCCTGTTCAGCCGTATTGATTTCATTGAGCAATTTTTGTATGTGCGCACTGTATTCAATCGTCGTATCCAGACAGAAAGAAATCTCCGGAATAAATTTCATGCGAATTCTGTGCGCCAGTTCACGACGCACAAATCCCGTACAATTTTTCAACGCCTTCAAGGCTTCTGCCGTCTTTTCCTCGTCGCCTAAAACGCTTACAAACACCTTGGCACAGCTTAAATCGCTCGATACCTTGGCCCCCGTGACCGTAACAAAGCCAACACGCGGGTCCTTCACTTCACGCATTAAAATCTGGCTCACTTCATGGCGTATTTCTTCTTGAACCTTTTCTACTCTTAGACCCATTTAATCACCGCCTTATAAACTTTGCGGCGCAACTTCTTCCATGATATAGGCTTCAATAATGTCGCCTTCCTTGAAGTCGCGATAATTTTCTATTGTAATGCCGCATTCATAGCCAGCCATAACTTCCTTAACATCGTCTTTAAAGCGACGCAAAGAGTCTATTTCGCCTTCATGAACAACGACGTTGTCACGAATTATTCTTATCTTTGATGAATTGGTAATCTTGCCTTCCAGTACATAAGAGCCGGCAACCAAAACCTTCGAAAATTTCATGACTTGGCGAATTTCCACCTTGCCAAGAATTGTTTCTTTATACTTAGGCGCCAACATGCCGCGCATAGCATCTTCTATATCACCGATGGCTTCATAGATAACGCGATATGTTCTTATATCAATTTTTTCCGTATCAGCAAGCTTACGTGCCTTGTTATCAGGACGAACATTAAAAGCTAGGACAAGCGCATTAGCGGCTGAAGCAAGCATGACGTCGGATTCATTGACAGCGCCAACACCAGCATGAATAATATTGACGCGCACCTCATCGCTCTTATTAAGACCCAAAAGCGATGTCTTCAGGGCTTCAACAGAACCTTGGACATCTGCTTTCAAAAGGATGTTGAGGTCCTTTATGCTGCCTTCATTAATCTGCTGGAAGAGGTCATCAAGAGAAACCTTTTTATTATTGATGAGCTGCGTGCGCTGTTTTTCGATGCGCTTTTCCGCAATTGTGCGCACCATGTGCTCGTCTAAAACGGCCATTTCATCGCCCGCTTCTGGCACGTCGGCAAGTCCCAATACTTCTACAGGGATAGAAGGACCAGCTTTTTTGACCTTCTCGCCACGGTCATTAATCATTGCGCGCACCTTGCCATAAGCCGTACCAGCAATGATGGAATCACCAATATGCAAGGTACCATTTTGTACGAGAATAGTTGCCACCGGACCGCGTCCCTTATCAAGCTGCGCCTCAATGATGATGCCGCGCGCATCCCGATTGGGATTAGCCTTTAATTCCTGTACCTCTGCTACAAGCAGGATTGTTTCGAGCAAATCACCAATGCCCTCTTTTTTCTTTGCCGAAACGGGAACCATAATCGTATCGCCGCCCCATTCTTCAGCGACGAGCTCGTGTTCTGCCAACTGCTGCTTGACATGTTCGGGATTAGCTCCCGCCTTGTCCATCTTATTAATGGCAACGACAATAGGCACCTTAGCTGCTTTGGCGTGATTTATCGCTTCGATTGTCTGTGGCATAACGCCGTCATCCGCCGCAACGACCAAAACGGCAATATCAGTTGCCTGAGCACCACGTGCGCGCATAGCTGTAAAAGCCTCATGACCCGGCGTATCGAGGAAGGTTATCTTTTTGTTATTGCAAATGACCTGATAAGCGCCGATGTGCTGCGTGATACCACCTGCTTCTACCGAGGTGACAGAAGTTTTTCTAATAACATCCAAAAGCGATGTCTTGCCATGATCGACGTGTCCCATGACCGTCACTACTGGCGGGCGCGGCAAAAGGTCTTCCGGCGCATCTTCATATTCCGGAATTTCGGTCAAGTCAACTTCTGGCGGTAGCTCTTCTACCTCAATACCAAAAGAGTCAGCAACTAAAACAGCTGTATCAAAATCAATCTGCTGATTAATCGTTGCAAAAGTACCGAGCATCATAAGCTTTTTGATGACATCAGTAGCTGCATACGTCATCTTACTAGCCAGCTCTTTTACCGTAATCGTCTCACCCACCTTGATGAGTTTGGGACGGATTATTTCTTGCTTTACAGCCGGCTGCTGCGCCTTATTGTTTTTGCCCTGTTTCCAGTTGCGGCGATTGGAGCCATTCATACCTGGACGGTGGTTATTATTCGGGCGACCGCCATTTTTGTTATCGCCAAAATTACGACGATTGCCGCGCGCGGAATCATTGCGCGAATTCTTATTGCCGCCATTATTCTGGCCGCTGTTATTATTAAAACGGCTAGCTGCATTGCCATTATTTTGGCGTCCATTGCCATTATTTTGGCGTCCATTGGCATTATTTTGGCGTCCATTGGCATTATTTTGCTGCCGTCCATTATTATTGCCATGATTATTAGTGCGCTGCTTTGCATTGCCTTGATGACTACTGGTATTTGCCGTGCCACTAGCAGCATTGCTGCGATTATCTCTTCCTTGGCTAGGACGATTCTTTCCCTGGCGATTGGTTTTATTATTGCGTCCCCTATTATCAGCGGCGGAACGGTTATTATTTGCTTGGCGATTAGCTGGGGTATTTGCTCTTTCTCTTCTTTCGCCATTTTTATTATTTTGTTCTCTGTTTTTTATATTCTCTCCACTCCTTGCTTCATGCTGTAAAGCCATTTCCTGCCTATCATTTTCCGGCTGTTTTTTTGCTTCTACATGATTTTGCCCCTGATGTCCATTTGCATCATTTGCCTTGACAGGTTTTTTAGCAAGGGCTGTTTGCTTATCTTCTTTATGGAAAGCAGCTTTTTGCAAAGTTTTTTGCAAAAGGCTTTTTTCTGCGTCTCCAACCGTGCTGGAATGGCTCTTCACCGCAATGTCATGTTCACGCAATATGTTTAAAATGGTTTTATTATCGGTGCGAAATTCCTTCGCTAAATCGTATATTCTATATTTTGACATCAATCCACCCCCATTTTAGATGCCATTATAATTTTTTCTTTATCGCATCAGCAAATCCTCCATTGCATACAGCAACTGCTGCACGTTCGTTTTTGCCGATGCAGCCGCCTAAAGTCTGCTTATCCAGCGGCAAGACGACTACTGGCGCCTGCTCAAGAGCCAGATTTTCATATTTTTTCGCCACCTCTGGCGATAAATCAGTGGCAAGGCAAACAAGCGCTGCCTTTTGCTCGCTAAGACAATGCGTGACAGCATATTCTCCAGATTCTACCTTCCCAGCGCGCGCTGCCATGCTGAGCAAATTTATAATTTTCTGCTTGTTATCCATAAAGCTAAAAAATACTCTCTTTTAATTTTTCACATAGTGCCGCATCTATATTCGTCTTCAAAGAACGCTCTAGGCGATGCGCTTTAAAAGCCTTTTCGATACATTCTTTATTTCTGCAAACATAGGCACCGCGACCGGCTTTTTTACCAGTCGCATCGATAGACAGCGTTCCCTTTTCATTCTTGACAATGCGCACCAAATCTCGCTTATCAAATAGTTGCTGGCAGCCTAAGCATAGGCGCTGCGGTATCTTTTTCTTCATCGCTTATCCTCCGCAAACAAGTCAATCAACAGAAAACGACTTTTCGCCCGTAACACTGACAGCAGTCATGCCATCATCGTCTAAATCGCCCTGCGCGGCTTGCGATTCGCTCTTTATATCTATCTTCCAGCCAGTAAGTTTAGCCGCCAGGCGCGCATTTTGGCCTTCCTTGCCAATAGCCAAGGAAAGCTGATGGTCAGGAACAATGACGCGGGAAATTTTTTCATCCTCTTTCACGGCAACCGAAACAACCTTAGCAGGGCTAAGCGAATTAGCAATATATTTTACCGGGTCAGGATTCCATTTAACTATATCAATCTTTTCGCCATGCAGCTCATCGACAATGGATTGCACGCGCATGCCACGCTGACCAACACACGAACCAACCGGGTCAATATCCTCTTCTTTTGAATAGACTGCAATCTTTGAGCGCATACCCGGCTCACGAGCCACAGATTTGATTTCGACCACACCATCGCTAATTTCTGGTACCTCAAGCTCAAAAAGGCGCTTCAAAAGCCCTGGGTGCGTGCGCGAAAAGAGAACCTGCGGTCCTTTGTTGTTATTTTTTACCTCTACTATGTAAAGTTTCATACGCTCGTTTAAAAGGTATCGCTCTGTCGGAATTTGTTCAGCAGGAGCGAGCAAGCCTTCGGCATTACCTAAGTCAATGATGACATTTTTTCCTTCGACGCACTGCACTGTTGCTGTTAAAATATCATTGACACGCTTTGAGTACTCATCAAATACATTGAGGCGTTCTGTTTCGCGAATACGCTGCACTACTACCTGACGAGCTGCCTGCGCTGCCAAGCGACCAAAATTACCCGGTGTCACTTCTTCCTCTATCGTATCGCCGATTTCATAGGCGCTATTTAAGCGACGCGCCTTGTCGAGTGATATTTCAGTGACATCATTTTGCGCTTCATCAACGACTGTCTTAATCGCATATACATGATATTCACCAGTATCGTGGTTAAGGGCAACGCGCACATTCTGTGCCGCATTAAAATTCTTTTTGTAAGCTGCTGCTAAAGCTGCTTCAATAGCGCCAAAAAGGACATCAATGCTAATGCCCTTTTCTTTGCTTACTTCCCTGAACGCCCCAATTAAATCCTGTTTTTCCGTGCCCAATTAAAAAATCCTCCTAATTAATTAAAAATCTATGTGCAGGCGAATGGTGGCTATCTTATCACGCGCCAAAGTCATATTATCGTCAAGATATATTTCTGTGTCACTATGACCTGTGAGCTTGCCGGTAAATGTCTTTTGCCCTTCTATCGGCTGATACAATGTCACATCGACGGATTTACCTTCTTCTCGAACCAAATCGCGTTCCTTTTTCAAAATACGGTCTAACCCTGGCGAAGACACTTCTAATATATAACTCGTGCCAATTAAGTCCTCTTTTTCCAAAAGGGCGTCTATTTTACCGCTCACTTGCTGGCAATCATCAAGGTCGACGCCACCTTCTTTATCGATAAAAATACGCAAGTACCAATTTTTTTCCTTGACGTATTCCACATCGACCAATTCATATTTTGTACCGTCCAAAAGCTTTTCGACTCGCTCTTGCACCGCTTCTTCTATTTTAGCCACAATGCACTCCCCTTATAACATGAAAGAGTGGGCTTGCACCCACTCTTTCATCAATTGCTCATTTTTTGCCTTTTTATTATATCACCATTCAAAATACTTGTAAACCTTTCACCGCAGTTTATCTTCAATGTCTGCGGCGCAATTCTTCCAGTTTAGCCAAGACATCGGCATCAAGACGGTCCGAAAGAGAATTTCTTTGAAAAGAAATTTTTTGAGGGACGATATATTCGCGCTTTAATTTCTTTTTTGCCGCCTTGATTCTGCTTCTGAGCTCCTTTACCGTAATGCGGTATGCACCGGCTCCCAAGATAGCACTTTGCTCCGCGCCATCTGAAGTCACTACGAAGACATCCTTTCCTTCTCGCACTGCCTGATAGGCGAGCCTTTCAATATAGCTATCTGCTGTTTCTTTGGCCTTAGTCTGAGTTCCTTCAGAGAAGGGGAATATTCGCACCGGGACGCTGCTCCCGCTGCAGTCTTTTATAGACTTCTTTAGCTTTCGCTAAAGCATAGACTATATCTTTTCCTTATCCTTTTTAAGGACTTAGGCGGAACCGCTTCGGCTATCAAAAACTTATAGCCTACTTCCACTGGGGAATAGTCGTTGAACTTTCTCCTGTTCGGAGCTTAGCTGCTGATTGGCAATTAAAAAGCGTTTAGGATTTAACCTTGCACCATCTGACCATTTTTTTCTGCTTTCGCCACCATCGCGTTCAGGTTTCTTTCAACCTCGCGCTGTGGTATGGCCAGCTTTACGCGTTTCCAGCAATTCAATTCCTTTATGAGATAGCTTTCGCTACATACTCGTTTCCGAATATGCTTACTATTTTGCCACTTTAGCCGTAGCTTTAATAAATCACTTCAAAGTTCTTTCCTAATTTTTCAACAGAACCATTTGAATCAGTATAAAGAGCATCAAAAACCACCGATGTAAAATAATTTTCATAGGCACTATATTCTCTGAGCATTTCAATGAGCTTATCGCGTGCATAGGCGAAATCATCTCGCCAACGCATCAATTCTGGCCAGCAATTTAAGACATTGTATCCATCTACAATCATATGCGCCCGCATTGCCATTCACCGCCCCATCATTTACCGCTGCGCTGCTTTAGTGCCTCATACATCAAAATAGCCGCCGCGTTAGAAGCATTGAGTGAATTTACGCGACCGCACATGGGAATCCGAACTAAAAAGTCACACGCCTTTTGCACCTGCTGTGAGATGCCTTTGCCTTCACTGCCAATAACCAAAACAAGTGGTCCCTTTAAATCAGCTTCATAATAAGGCATCGTACCAGAACTTTCTGCCCCTGTTACCCAAAAGCCATTCTTTTTGAGCTTTTCCAAGGTCATGAGCAGGCTATTGACGCGCACTACCGGCATATACTCTACTGCACCAGCAGAAATCATCGAAACAGTTGAAGAAAGTGGGCAACTGCGCCGCTTGGGAATGAGTACGGCATCGGCACCGGCAGCATCTGCCGTCCGGATAATGGCGCCAAGATTTTGCGGGTCCTCAATTTCATCAAGCATAATTAAAAACGGCGCACGGCCAAGGCGTTCTGCCTTTATAAGGACATCATCTAAATCAGCATAATCAATGGGAGCTGTATAAGCGGCAATTCCCTGATGATGCTGCGTACCGGTTAAAAGGTCTAATTTTTTGCGATTGAGCGTATTGACAACGACATGATTTTTGCGCGCAAGGAAAATTATTTCCTGCAGGGAACCGCCATGCGCGTTTTCAGCGACAATTACCTTATTTATGGAACGTCCATTTTTTAGAGCCTCCCGCACAGCATTGCGGCCGTAAATCAAATCGGGAGAAGGTGCTATAGCTTCATTTGGCAAAGAAATAGGTGCCGCTGCCTTCATAGATTCTTTGGGCGGCCTTTTTTCCTCGCCTTTATCATATCTTGCCGCCGAACGGCGGCTAGCAGGCTTTGACTGCTTATGCTTTATCTGTTTTTTCATCCTTTTTTTCCTTTCCATCCTTCAGGCGCTTTTTTATCATCTCGGAAAAATGACCGCAGGTCATCTCTCCTTCTGGGCAACGCCCCGTCTGAACACAGGCGGCGCCGGCATTTTTAAATAAAAGCGGTGCAACCTTCTTGACTTCTGCCAACATCAAGTCGGCCATCTGCCTTATTTCCCACTGCGCTCTTAAACAGCAACGCAGCGAAAAGAAGTTAAGCAGTGAACGGGCATTGAAAGTCAAGACCACTTTCGTTTCCGTCGCATTGGCAAGCACATAGCGCGCATCCTCTTTCGGCACGCCTAGCCGCGTAAGCTCTGCATAGCTTTGCCGCACCTTTTCCATGAGTTCCGAAAAACATCTGCTTGCCGCTTCATTTTGGGCAATCGAAGGCGGCATGATGTACTGAAAATCATGCTCAGCGACATATCGCTGCGACTGCTGAGAGTATGAGGCAATGCGATGGCGCACGAGCTGATGCGAAAGGACGCGCGAAACACCTTCAACAGCAAAAGTAAAACTAACATGCTCTAAAGTGGACATATGGCCAAGGCTGACTATTTTATTGATGAGCTTCGTTACCTGCTCATCGCTGAGCTTTTCCTCCAGTTCTTCTGCTCCAACAGGAGAATAGCAAAGGCGGGCAGCCATTGCCACCGTCCTTTCCGGCTGCTGCGTGTAGCGCAATAATTTTACTTTCAACATATAAAAACCAGCTGGCAAGGGCCAGCCATTTTCCTTTCTTTTTATCATTAACCCACAAAAGCGACTATTATAAAATAGTCGCTTTTGTGCCTATCCATCTATTTTATTCGCGGGAGAACTTATCCTTCAAGATGACATCATGCGAGCCGCCTTCGACAATACTCGTCGCCGAAACGAGCGTCAATTTAGCCTTTTGCTGAAATTCCTTAATCGTCAAAGCGCCGCAGTTGCACATCGTCGAACGCATCTTGCTAAGAGAAAGAGAAACGTTATCCTTAAGCGAGCCAGCATACGGCACATAAGAATCAACGCCTTCTTCAAACGAGAGCTTCTTTTCGCCGCCCATATCATAACGCTGCCAATTGCGCGCACGATTGGAGCCTTCACCCCAATATTCCTTGAGATACGTGCCGTTGATGCGGACTTTATTGGTCGGGCTTTCATCAAAGCGCGAGAAATAGCGGCCGAGCATCATAAAATCAGCGCCCATCGCCAAAGCCAGTGTCATGTGATAGTCATTGACAATGCCGCCGTCAGAGCAAATGGGGATATAAACGCCCGTTTCTTTATAATATTCATCGCGCGCCCGTGCCACATCAATTACAGAGGTAGCCTGACCACGGCCAATCCCCTTTGTTTCGCGCGTAATGCAGATAGAACCACCGCCAATGCCGACCTTAATAAAGTCAGCGCCAGCTTCTGCCAAGAAACGGAAACCTTCTGCATCGACGACATTGCCCGCTCCGACCATTACCTTATCGCCAAAATTTTCATGAATGTACTTCAAGGTAATCCGCTGCCATTCGCTAAAACCTTCCGAAGAGTCAATGCAAAGAACATCGGCACCCGCTTCTAAAAGTGCGGGCACGCGCTGTGCATAATCGCGCGTGTTGATACCCGCGCCGACGATATAACGTTTTTTGCTGTCGATGAGCTCATCTTTGTGCTCCTTGTTATCGGTATAGTCTTTACGAAATACCATATAGCGAAGGCGCTGATTCTTGTCTACGAGAGGCAGCATATTGAGCTTATTATCCCAAATGATATCATTGGCTGCCGATAAAGAAGTAGTTTCGGCATCGGCATAGATTAGCTTTTCAAACGGCGTCATAAATTCACAAGCGGGCGTATCCATGGACATGCGCGTAATGCGGTAATCGCGGCTTGTCACGATGCCGAGCAGCTTGCCAGTCGGCGTACCATCTTCCGTCACGGCCATTGTCGAATGGCCAGTCTTATCCTTTAATTCCAAGATTTCGCCCAGCTTCGTCGAAGGCTTGATATTTGAGTCGCTGCTCACAAAACCAGATTTATAATTTTTGACGCGCATAACCATTTCTGCCTGGTCTTCAATTGACTGCGAGCCATAAATAAAGGAAATACCACCTTCCTTGGCAAGGGCAATCGCCATCGTGTCATTTGATACGGCCTGCATGATAGCCGAGGTCATCGGTATATTCAAGCTGATGCGCGGTTCTTCACCCTTTTTAAATTTGACGAGCGGTGTTTTTAAAGATACATTAGCAGGAATGCACTTGTCGGACGAGTAGCCCGGCACCAACAGATATTCTCCAAAAGTATGGGATGGTTCTTCGTAAAAGTATGCCAAAACAACTACCTCTTCTCTCTTAATGTTTTAAATAAAAATAATAATACAATTGGCGTTTCATGTCAATAGAAAGCCGTAAAATAATAGCGGCAATAGCCGCTTGATTGAAATTATTATAACAAAAAACTGCTGTTTTTAGCAACAGCAGTTCATTACCATCACGAGAAAAAGTCATGGGGAAAAATGAGCCTTAATAAAATTCATCCGTATCTGCATTTTCTTCCTGGCGCTCGGTCATAAAAAGGCGCACAGCACGACTGCTATCTGCGGCAGAAAATCCCTTGCGGTAAAGGTACTGAAAATATTTTTCGCGCGTTTGCGGACGGAGAAAATGCTGGCGTAAAAGGCTCAAAGCCGTTTCTTCGCCATAAGAATCAGTATCCATTTGCGCAAGGCTCGCCTCTACGAGTTCCTTAGAAAAGCCTTTCGCCTGCAATTTAACGCGAATAGCCAGCAAGCTATTTTTTCTTTCCTGCAAATAAAGGCGGCACTGCCGCAAGCAAAGCCCTTCATCATCGAGATAATGGCGCGCCCGCAGCTTCGATAGAGCCGTTTCAATTTCCGAAGGCGAATACAAGCAACGCCGCAGCTTATCACCTAGCTGCTTTTCGCTGTAATCGCGCACGGAAAGCCAGTCAACAGCCTTTTCTAGGGCTGTTTTAGATGGTTTACTTTTCTGCCTGTTCATCTTTTGCCTGAGGCTTATCTAAAGAAGCCGCCTTTTTAACAGCCGGTGCCGCTTCCTTACTCTTTTCTTTAGCCATATCTTTTTCTTCTTCTGGCTGATTTTCCTTTTGCACCTTCGCTCTTATTTTATCTTCTATTTCTTGGGCTAGCTGCGGATTTTCTTTTAAGAATTGCTTGGCATTTTCCTTGCCTTGCCCCAAGCGCGTGCCAGCATAGGAATACCACGTACCGCTTTTGTCGATAATATCCATAGAGCTGCCAAGGTCAATAATGCAGCCTTCACGCGAAACACCTTCACCGTACATGATGTCAAATTCAGCCTGCTTGAAAGGCGGTGCAACCTTATTTTTGACAACCTTGATGCGCGTCCGATTGCCGATTACCTCATTGCCCTGCTTGATGGAATCAATGCGGCGCACGTCAAGTCTGATAGTCGCATAAAATTTAAGAGCGCGTCCACCCGTTGTCGTCTCCGGATTGCCAAACATGACGCCAACTTTTTCACGAATCTGGTTAATAAATACGGCCGTCGTACGCGATTTGCTGATATAACCGGTGAGCTTGCGCATAGCCTGCGACATGAGGCGGGCCTGCAAGCCAACGTGAGAATCCCCCATTTCCCCTTCAATTTCAGCCTTGGGGACAAGCGCTGCCACTGAGTCGATGATGATAATATCAATGGCGCCGCTTCTGACAAGCGCATCAGCTATATCCAGTGCTTGCTCGCCGTTATCCGGCTGCGCCAAAAGCAGATTATCGACATCAACGCCGAGGCGCTTGGCGTAGACGGGGTCTAGCGCATGCTCTGCATCAATAAAGGCTGCCGTGCCACCAGCTTTTTGTGCCTCGGCAATCATATGCAAGGCAATAGTGGTCTTACCAGATGATTCTGGACCATAGACCTCAATAATTCTGCCGCGCGGCACGCCACCCACGCCCAAGGCAATATCAAGGGACAAATTTCCCGTATGAATTACCTCGATATTCATATTTACAGCCGCTTCTCCCAGGCGCATAATCGCCCCTTTACCAAAGTCGCGTTCAATCTGCTTTAGGGCATTTTCCAGTGCCTGTTCTTTATTCATTGCTTGATTTTTATCTACCATTTATCGAAAATCAACCTTTCCAAAACTCAATTAAGTCAGTGAAAATAAGTGTCATTACTTTGATTATACAAAAATCAAGCTAGAAAAGCAATAAAAAAATAAAGAAATCCGAATATAGCTGTAAATATATCTTAACTACAAGTCAAACCGCCATCAACCGTCCATGCTGCCCCCGTCACAAATGATGCCTTTTCAGAGGCCAAGAAAAAGACAACCTCGGCAATTTCCTGTGCCGTGCCAATGCGACCCAGCGGATAAAGGGCTTCCGTCGCCTTTTTAATATCGTCGCTCGTATACTGCGCATCGGTAAGCGGCGTATCAATATCGCCAGGGCAAACGCAATTGACGCGTATGCCATACATTGCCAGCTCAAGTGCCAAAGCCTTGCTAAAGACCGTAATGGCACCTTTAGCGGCACAATAGGCCGTGCAGTAATAGTTGCCATTTAATCCTGCATCCGAAGAAAGGTTGACAATAGCCGGATTTTGCTCGCTGCCTTTTAAATGCGGCAAAAGATACTTGCACATAAAATACGTTCCCTTGACATTGACATTCATTATTTCGTCAAACGCTTCTTCTTCCATGTCGTCAATAGCTCTTTCGCAATAACGGCCAGCCGAATTTACCAAAACATCAATAGTGCCAAAATATTTGCTGATGATTTGTGCTAATTTTTTACATTCTTCAACTTTTCCTACATCTGCTTCCAAGAAATGATAGCGGCCAGCATCGCCTTCCGGCAAATCCTTGAGCACAGCTTCATACTTGTGCTTATGCCTTCCAATGGCAATTATATTGTCGCCATTGCGCAAAAAAATCTTGGCTGTCGCAGCACCAATGCCAGACGTGCCGCCTGTAATTACTATATTTCGCAAATTTATCGCCACCATTCCATGCGGCATGAAATGATAGACTAATCACCCCTTTTTCTAGTTTTTCACCCCGCCGCTAAGGTAATCTAAAGCAAAAGCACCATCTTATTGTAAATGGGCCTTTCTCCTCAATAGGGTTAAAAAAATGCAGAGTCCATTGCAGACTCTGCGTAACAGAAAATCAAATCAGTTGTTTACGGCATCTTTCAACGCTTTGCCTGCTTTAAATACAGGGTTCTTAGATGCGGCAATGGTAATTTCCTTGCCATTTTGCGGATTTCTTCCCTTGCGGGCAGCACGTTCTCTTACTTCAAATGTACCAAAGCCGATAATCTGAACTTTATCTTCCGCTACTAATGCGCTTTGCACGCTTGCAAAAACTGCATTTACAGCCTTTTCTGCATCTTTTTTGGTCAAACCAGCTTGTTCAGCAACGCTGGCAACTAATTCGGTTTTATTCACGAATATAGCCTCCTTTTCATTTCTTACCTTCTTTCAATTCGCTATGATACCCTTTATTCCTTTTTTTTGCAAGGTTTTTTCTTGTTTTTAACAAAAAAAACCAAAAAAACCCCTCTTATTTGCGATTTTGATTTTCATTATTTTCATATTGCTTTGCCGCAAGCCAAAATTCGTCAAGCTGTGCCAAGCTAAATTCCGACCATCGCTTCTTGCTCGCCTTGACGCGCGCTTCAACATAAAGAAAGCGCCGCAAAAATTTTTGTGCCGCCTCGCGCAGGGTCTGTTCACAATCGAGCTTTAAAAAGCGGCCAACATTGACGAGGCTAAACAGCAAATCGCCGTATTCTTCTTTTATGTGCTCAGATTCTCCTGCCTGCACAGCCTCTTTTAGCTCATCTTTTTCTTCCTCAAATTTTTTCCACGCTTCTGGCAAGGAATGAAAATCAAAGCCCACTGCCGCTGCCTTTTTTTGCATTTTTTGCGCGCGCATGAGCGCAGGCAAATCCTTCGGTATGCCATCTAAGGCCGATTGGCGTTCCTTTTTTTCCGCTTTTTTTATCTTCTCCCAATTATCTGCAACCTCTTGGCTCGTTTTTGCCGAAGCATTGCCAAAGACATGCGGATGGCGCCTAATAAGCTTTTCACATATTCCCCTTACAACATCATGCATGGCAAAATCGCCTTGCTCTTGTGCAATGCGCGCTTGAAAGGCAATATGAAGCAAAAGGTCGCCGAGTTCTTCTTGTAAAAGTTCTGCATCTTCTAAATCAATCGCTTCAATGACTTCATACGCTTCTTCCAGCAGCTTATTTCGCAAAGAAAGGGAGGTTTGCTCCCTATCCCATGGGCAGCCATTTTCGCTGCGCAATTTAGCTAAAATTTCTTCCAGTGCTTCGAGCCTGCCCGAGCAATTTTTTGCCGGCGGCACATAAATACTCGTCAAATAATCAATATCCTTTTGACGGTCAAGCTCATAAAGCGGCAGCGAGACCACCCGCTCCTCGAGCAGCCCGAGCCTATTTAAGAGGACGATTTCAAAATCATCGCCCAATGCCTCATTCAAAGTAAGCTTTACTTCTGAAGCCATTTCCCGGTCATAAACCTGCGTAATAATCGTCCCGTTTGCCAAATTAGGCAATGCCCTGCGGACTGCAAAGGCATCGGTAATCAATAGCCCTTGAATCGGGTCAAGCGAGAGTCGGTTATAGACAAGGTCCAAAAAGCTCATCGCCGGTTCAATTTGCAGCTGAACCTCACCTGCTTTTTGCTTTTGGCGCAGCATGACGACCGTGCGCTCGGCAACGAGGGGGCTGCCGGGTACAGCATAGACGATATCACTCTTTTGGGCCCTTTCGCAAAGGACCATACAAATCCGTTCGTAGACGGCATCAAAAGACGGTGCCGATTCATAAAAATCATCAAAAGTTTCGTATTTTATGCCTGCTTTTTCTAATCCCATAGCAGCCGGATGCACTTTTGTCCGCAAATAAAGCGCCTTAGCATTGTTCATAATCTGCCACGTGCGCTGCGTGATGAGTTCCTCGGTCGAAGGCCCCAGGCCAACGATAGTTATCTTGCCCATTTTACTTTCTCCTTTTTAACTCCATCTGTTCGCCCGCCAATGTCTTAACGACGCGCAGGGCAGCCTCAGACGGTTTTTTGAGCATATTAGGCGTCATCTTAACCTGAATGATGTTTTCATTGCCACTGATAAAGCGAATAAGACCGCCAAAAAGATTTCTCAGACGGAAAATATTTTCGGTCTTGAGCTTATGCTCCTTCAAAAGGGCAAAGATTAAGACGCCCGCCTGCTCACTGATAGACTTTATTCCTAAATCACGCGCATAATTTTTTACTTCCGCTATCTGCAAAAGATTTTTTAGCGGTTCCGTAAGCTGGCCAAAGCGGTCCTCAAGCTCGTCTTTTAGCGCCTTGATATGTTCCTTGGTGCGAATAGCGGCGATGCGCTGATAAATTTCAATCTTATGCATGGCATCATCAATATAGTCTGCATCAATATAGGCATCAGCCTTGATTTCGATGGTCGGCTCAGCCAACGGTTCTACGCGAGCTTTATTGCCCCTACTCAATTTTTCCACAGCTTCTTCCAAGAGATGGCAATACATTTCAAAGCCAACGCTTGCGATATGGCCGTGCTGCTGCGAGCCCAAAAGATTTCCCGCGCCGCGAATTTCTAAATCGCGCATGGCAATTTTAAAGCCTGAGCCAAGCTGCGCGAAATCCTTTATTGCCTGCAAGCGCTTTTCTGCCGTTTCCGTCAAGACCTTATCTCGCTGATAGACAAAATAGGCAAAAGCCATATTATTCGAGCGACCGACACGGCCACGCATCTGATAAAGCTGCGACAAGCCGAAATTATCAGCATCATAGATGATGATTGTATTGGCATTGGCTATATCAAGCCCATTTTCAATAATGCTCGTCGCCAAAAGCACATCGTACTTTCCCTCATAAAATTCCATCATCGCATCTTCAAGCATGCCTTCCGGCATTTGACCATGGGCAACTTTAATCTTGACTTCTGGCAAAAGAGAGGAAAGGCGCAAATACATCTTGTCAATAGTATTGACGCGATTATAAACGAAATAGACCTGACCACCGCGGCGCAGCTCACGTCTTATTGCATCGCAAATAATATTATCTTGATTTTCAACGACGTAGGTCTGTATCGGATAGCGGTTTTTGGGCGGCGTCTCGATGACGCTCATATCGCGCGCTCCGACCAAAGACATATGCAAGGTTCGCGGGATTGGCGTTGCGCTCAAGGTCAAGACATCCAAATTAGTGCTAAGACGCTTTATCTTTTCTTTCTGCTTAACGCCAAAACGCTGTTCTTCATCGACTATCAAAAGACCTAAATCCTTATATTTAACACTCTTGTTTAAAATGGCGTGCGTGCCGATAAGGATATCAACTTGCCCTAAAGCCAGCTTTTCCAAAACGCTTTTTTGTTCTTTCGCCGTGCGAAAACGGCAGATGACATCAACCACGGGAGCAAACTCCGCCATCCTGTTGCTGAACGTCTTATAGTGCTGCTGCGCCAAGACCGTCGTCGGAACCAAAACCGCTACCTGCTTGCCATCCATAACCGCCTTAAAGGCCGCCCGAATTGCCACTTCCGTCTTGCCAAAGCCAACATCACCGCACAAAAGGCGGTCCATGGCCTTTTCGCTTTCCATATCATCCTTGATTTCGCGCAAAGCCATGAGCTGGTCATCGGTTTCCTCATAAGGGAAGGACTCTTCAAATTCATGCTGCCACGGCGTATCGGGAGAAAACTTAAAGCCATTTCCCGCCTTGCGCTGCGCATATAATTCAATGAGTTCAGTGGCAATCTTTTCAACGGCCTCTTGCGCCTTCTTCTTGGCCTTCTTCCATGCCGTGCCGTTCATCTTGCTCAGCTGCGGCGCTTCGCCTTCTGAGCCGATATATTTCTGCAAAAGATGTACCTGGTCAGTCGGCACGAACAGCTTGTCATTGCCGCTATATTTGATGTGCAAATAATCACGATGGATGCCATTTAGGTCAATGGTCTCCACGCCCATATACTTGCCAATGCCGTGATTGATATGAACGACATAATCACCCACCTTTATTTCGCTGAAGTGATTAATTTTCTCGCCTGGCGAAGCAGCAATTGCCCTTTGCCGCAGCAAATGCCTTTTTTGGTGCCCCATGATGTCCTTTTCCGTAATTACGGCCAACTTAGCGCCCGGCATCTCAAAGCCATTCATCAGACTGCCCGTCAAAAGGGCAATAGTTCCCGCATCGTATTGAAAGCGCTTGCTAAGAGCCGCCTCTACATCATGGCTTGCCAAAATCCCCTTGATATAGTCGGCCTTTTGCTCATCTTCCATGATAATGGCCACGGCATAATCATTTTTTTGCCATTCCTTTAATTCATTGGTCAAAAGCTCCATCTGCCGCTGAAAGGAGGTCATATTCTTAGCCGTAATGCTGAAAATTTCCTTGGGCGAACCGGTATGGATGCGCTGCAGCATTAAAGACATATAGACGACATTTTTTTTCTTGGCCTGCGCCAAAAGCTCTTCCCATTTAAAGACGTAATCCTTATATTCAGGATTTTCCTTGACCTGGGCCAAGATTTCTTCATGCACACGATTAGGTTCATCAATGCAGACGCTTGCCTCTTCGGGCAAATAGGCCAAAAAACTGTCTGCATGGCGTATCTCCTTTGCTGAAAGCAGCGGCATGACAAGAATCGCTTCTTCCTCAGCTACGGATATCTGCGAGTTTATGTCAAATGTCCTTATCGACTCTATCTCATCGTCAAGCAATTCTAGTCGATAAGGTGCTTCTGCATTGATGGGATAAATGTCAATAATGCCGCCGCGCACACAAAATTGCCCCAAGTGCTCAATCTGTCCCGTGCGCTCATAGCCCATTTTCACCAGGCGCTCAGATATTATTTCCATGGACAATTGCGCACCGCGCTTTATGGTCAGGCTATATGCTTCAACATCGTTTCTGGCAAGTTCTTTTTGCACCGCTGCCTCGCCCTGAGCGACGACGACCATAGGGCCGCCTTGGGACATCTTGCCTAAAATCTCCAAGCGCTGCGCCGTTACCTCAAGGCTCTTTGCGCTAGTGGAAAAAAAAGCCATGTCGGCTAGCGGCAGCTGATAGACAGCGTATTTTTGCGACAAAAGCTCCGAAAGGTCATCTGCCCATTCTGCTGCATTTTCACGGCCATGCGTGATTATTACCAGCGGGTTTGCCATACTTTCCAAGCATGCGGCTAAAGCTGCGCGCTTTTGCGTGCCTGATAAGCCATAAATATGGCTTTCCATTCCTTTTTGACCTTTTGTCGCAAAAAATTTCTTTATTTTTTCGATTGCCGGATCAGAACTGATTTTAGCTAAAAGTCCTTCCATTTAATCTCCCCGTTTAAGCCCACGGCTCCATGCCAAAAGGGGACCATCTTCAGACGGTCCCTTTTCATCAGCACGAAGCTTCTTTATGGCATATTTTATTGCCTGCGGAAAAGCCGCATTAGTCAATTATAGCATATTGTCACTCAAAGAGCTTTGTTTTTGATGTTTTCAAGCTCTTGCGCAGCGCCCATGGCGGCCAAGACGCCGTGTTCAAACGTCAATGCCCCCTGCATATAAACGCTATAAGGCGCGCGCATCGGGCCATCAGCACTAAGCTCAATTGAAGCACCTTGAACAAAGGTACCTGCCGCCATGATTACCTGGTCGCTATATCCTGGCATATCCCAAGGCTCTGGGCTCACATATGAGTCAACCGGCGAATACTTTTGTATCCCTTGGCAAAAAGCGACGAGATTTTCCGGCTTTTCAAGCTCAATCGCCTGAATTATATCGCCACGCTTTTCACTGTAAAGCGGCGCCGCCTTGTAGCCGAGCTCGGCAAAAAAGGCCGCGGCAAAAATTGCGCTCTTCACCGCTTGAGCGACGACGTGCGGGGCGAGGAAAAGGCCTTGAAAAAGGAGGCGATTATTGGCAAGGCTAGCTCCAAGCTCAGCACCCATCCCCGGCGATGTCAAGCGGTAGGAAGAAAGCTCCACCAAATCCTCACGCCCAACGATATAGCCGCCGGTAGGGGCAAGGCCACCGCCGGGATTTTTAATCAAGGAACCGGCCATAATATCAGCCCCGACTTCAATCGGCTCTTGCTCTTCAATAAATTCGCCGTAGCAATTATCGACAAAACAAATACAGTCCGACTTTAGGCGCTTAATAAAAGCGCAGATTTCACCTATTTCTGAAACTGTCAAGGTCGGCCTCATGCTATAGCCGCGCGAACGCTGAATGAGAGCCATCTTCGTCTTTGCGCCGATGCTCTTTTGCAGCGCTTCATAATTGACGCGTCCATCTTCCTTCAAAGGAACTTCCTTATACCCGATGCCAAATTCTTTCAAAGAGCCTTTAGAGGGATTTTCATAGCCAATGACAGTGCGCATCGTATCATAAGGCGCCCCCATTACGCTCACGAGTTCATCACCGGGACGCAATATGCCGAAAAGAACCGTGGCTAGAGTATGTGTGCCCGAAACAAAATGCGTACGCACCAAAGCGCTGGGGGCCTTGAAGACATGGGCGTAAACTTGCTCTAGCTTTTCACGGCCAATATCGTCATAGGCATATCCCGTCGATGTATTAAAATGCACTGCAGCAACTTTTGCCTCACGCATCGCATCTAACACCTTCAGCGTATTTTTTTCCGCCACTGCATCGGGACCGGCAAAATAGCTTGCGCATTTTTTAATAGCAGCTTCTTTTGCCGCTAAAATTTTCTTTGAAAACATCATATCTCTCCTCTTATCAATATCAATGGCGGATAAGACGCCAGCTTTTCAAAAAAAAGCCCTTATCCGCTCAGGATAAGGGCTTCAAAAGCGTGTACTATTCAGTACGCTGTATTTTGCTGCTCGTGCGCAGGCAGCGGGTGCAAACATTGATATGCTTAACTTCGCCGTCTACAACAGCGCGGACTCTCTGAATGTTAGGCTTCCATTTACGCTTCGTTTTCAAATGAGAATGGCTGACATTCATACCGGACATTTCGCCCTTGCCGCAAACTTGACATACATTTGCCATCTATTACACGCCTCCTTAAATATCATCTGTAATTGCTGGCGTACCCCTGCGGCTGACGCCGAAGAGTTTTGGGATTCCCACAATGGATAACGCCCTATCCATATAACCTTACTGCCAGTGCAGATGCCCTCGTGCGTGCCCAAAGGCAAAGCCCATGAACCCGCTCGGCAATGACAATATTATAATATAAATCTCATCAAAGTGCAATATCTATTTCGCATTTTTCTTTGCCCTCTCAGCGTGTGCGCCGCTTATAAACGCCAATTGTCAATTCATTAAAAAGCGGCAAATAACGAGAAGACAAGTTACGGCAAAATGCTGCCGTAACTAAAGCAGAAGTTGCCACCAAGATATAGAGAATGGCCGTATGCACCGCCGTCAAAACGATATTGCCATGCGCAAAAAGCGAAGAAAATAGCGACAGATAAACAGGATGGCACAGATATATAAAATACGAATGGCGCCCCAAAAGAGAAAAAAGCTTCTTAGCCCCATTCGGCCACGGCCAATCTATGAAGGCGTAAAACAGAAACAGCGTCGCCCCCAAAGTATAGATTATGCCCGCCGGGCAAAGTTGATGTGCCGTATTCGTCGCTTCCAAAAGCGTATAACCATCGCCATAAATGCAGTAATAATAATAACCTATCAAAAGAGACAGGGAAAAGACAAAAAAGCAGCTGATGCTCAAGGAAAAACGCTGCAAAAAAGCTTTAAAGGCCGCAAAATGAACTGCCGCATAGCCGCCCAAAACAAAGATAAACAAATAATGCACAACCCAATAATTGAGCCTGTAAACAAATAAATCACGCAGCAGATGATTGCCAATGCCATAAGGGTTCATGAGAAAGCTCGAATAATAGTCAAATGCCATCTGCAAAATAAACAGCACAGCCAAAACTTTCAAATTACAGCGTTCTACCAGCCAAATCCAAAAAGGCATCAAAAGATAAAACCATATCAAGATAACCATGAAATAAAGCTGATAGCAAGCGAGCCCAAAAAACAAAATATATAAAATATGCAGCGGATTTAAAAGGCCCCTCATGTCGCCATAGCAAAAGCCATAGAGCAAAAGATAAAATAGCGACCAGACGATATAGGGAACAAGAACCGTTTTAAAGCGCCGCTTCATAAACGAGCTGTAAGAAAATTTTTCTTTTAAATCAAGATTGTAAAAGAGGCCAAATGCTGATATAAAGAAAAATATCGGCACCGAAAAGCGTGTTGCCACTTCATAAAATGCCGTAACGGCTGCATTCGGCGTCGTATTTTCTACGAGATACTGCGAGCCGACATGAATTGCGATAACGCCGAGCATAGCAATGCCGCGCATATACTCGATAGCGGCAATGCGCGGCTTTTTGGTACTATTTTCTGCCATGAAGCTTATTTTTCCTTTTGGGCAAGCTCTTCAAGCATGCTCTGCATCAAGCGCACTTGCGGCACAATAGTGCAAAGTTCCAAACATTCTTGCGGCGAATGAATATCCTTGTTATTAGGACCAATAGAAACGATATCCATATTGTGATTCTTGCTGATAAAGTAGTTACATTCCAGTCCACCATGCGTAAATTCAATCGTCATGGGATGGTTGTTTTGTTCTTCAAAAATCCTTTTTGCCATCTTGGGAAGGAGGCTATCCGGATTGCCGTTCCAAGCCGGCGAAGTAGCGCCAAAATCAGGATTAAAGCCGCTCATGGCCGCAAGAGCACGCAGCGAAGTCTTAAGCATTGACAAATTGGCATCAGCAGCGCTGCGAGCCATGACCAAAACTTCAAACTTGCCATCTTTAACAAATGTCTTGCCGATATTAGCGGAAAGCTGCGGCAAGGTGTTAGAAAAACGGGAAACGGCATAAACACCGCTGTGAACAGCATTAATGAGCATGATACCCGAAAGGAAAATGCCGTTTTCAAGCATTTGCGAAGGCTTTTGTGTTGCCGTGCAGCCAACCTTGGCCTGTTCTTCAATGCCTTCATAAGCTTCTGCCATTTCAGCTTTAAAATCAGCAACGATTTTTTCTATCGCAGCCTTATCTTTTTCCCAGTAGCAAATCGTCGCCTGAACGTGTGGGGCAACAGCATTTTCGGCTACGCCGCCTTCAATATCGCAAAGGCCAAATTCAACTTTTGCTTCATGCAGACGATAAAGCAAGACGCCCAAAGCCTTGATGGCATTGGCCCTATTTTGCATGATAACCATGCCGGAATGGCCGCCTAAAAGATTCTTTATTTCAAGGACGGCCGCGCTATCGCCAATAGCCGGAACAAACTTAGCATCTCTTTCAAATCTCAAGCGGACACTGCCAGCACTGCCGACCGTCGCCACATCGTATTCTTCTGAGTCGCAATTTATAACATAGCGCACGTCTTTTAAATCATCTGCACTGAGGCCACGCGCTCCTGTCATTCCCGTTTCTTCGTCAGCCGTAAAGACGACGCGCAAAGGTCCATGGTCAAATTTTTGCGCCATGAGATAGATGATGCTGGCAACGCCAATACCGTCATCAGCTCCGAGGCTCGTGCCTTCAGCCGTCAAGTATTTGCCATCATTTTTTACCTTAATCGGGTCATTTTGCGGGTCATATTTAACTCCCTTTTCCGCTACGCAGACCATATCCATATGAGCCTGCAGCATCGTCAAGGGAACATTTTCAAAGCCTGGTGCTGCCTTTTTGTCGGCAATGACATTGTTGTACTCATCTTGCTTGACTGTAAGTCCCAATTCACGCAAACGCTTAGCAAGGTAATCGCTTACCTTCTTTTCATGTCCAGAGGGGCGGGGAATTTCTGTCAATTTTTGGAATTCATCTAATACTTTTTGTAAAATGTCCTGTTCCATACTAGTTGCGGCATTGAAAAATCCTTCCTCATTCATCGTATCCGGGAAAATCCCGCTGGCACAATACTCCCGAGGCTTTAAATCCCCTTTTGAGGGTACTGCGGCTAAAAGCCGCCGCCGCATTCACTCCCTTTTTATTTTTTTGCCAACCTTGCGGCACTCACCTTAAAGGCGAATTTTTTGAAATGAAAAGCTGCTTGAGCTTTTCTTTCAAAGGCTTGCCTTGCCCTCTTTTTAGCCTTCTTCTACAAAAAGGCGCGTGCAACGAACAGCTAAACCTGCTAGATTCATAGCACTTTTTCATAATTCTTATTATATATTAATTTGGCAATTTTGTGAACCCTTAACAGCCGCGAGATACAAGCGAAAAAATTTATGCCTTGCGCCCATAAACATAATTTTTTTTAAAAAAAAGGATAATATACTTTATTCATTGAATATTAATATGGACAGGATATGGATTTTAGTTTTGGTGAAGATTATGCAAAAAGAAAATTCGTACAGCAACTTCTCTGATACGGTACGTGCGGCAAGCGATATCGTCGCCACGATTTCAGCTTATGTGCCGCTCAAAAGGCGTGGCCATAATTATTGGGGCTGTTGCCCGTTCCACAATGAAAAGACACCTTCTTTTTCAGTCGTGCCCGATGAGGGTTTCTTTTATTGTTTCGGCTGCCACAAAGGTGGCAATGTCTTTAAATTTCTTTCATTAATTGAAGGAATCGAATACAAAGATGCCATTCGCCTGCAAGCTCAGCGGCTCAATATTCCGCTTCCGCAAAAGCGTGCCCTCTCAGCGCACGAAATAGAAATAGAACAGAAAAAAGATAATCTCTATCGCGTCTTGAGCTTGGCGCGCAATTTCTTTTTCAACTGTTTAACAAAGACAAATTATGGCAAAAATGGTCTTTCTTATCTGCAAGGACGCCAAATTGATAAGAAAATAATCGAAAAATTTTCGCTGGGCTTTGCTCCGCCATTATGGGATAAGCTATTTACCTCTTTTGCCAAACGAGGCATTTCACCCACACTTTTATCTGAGGCGGGCCTTTGCCTCCCCAGTCAGAAGCAAAAAGGCTATTATGACCGTTTCCGCAATAGAGTCATGATTCCCATTGCCGACGAGCACGGCAAAGTAGTTGGCTTTGGCGGACGCGTCATCAGCTCTGACGAGCAGCCAAAATACCTCAATTCCCCCGAGACGGAAATTTTCAATAAGCGCCAGCTGCTTTTCGGTCTCAATACTGCTAAAAGTGCCATTCGCCAGGCAGATTTTGCCATTATTGTTGAGGGATATATGGATGCCATAGCCCTTGCCAGCCACGGTTTCGAAAATACTGTTGCCTCCTTGGGTACAGCTTTCACGGTGCAGCAATGCACAAAACTATTGCGTTTCACAAAAAATTTGTATTTTTGTTATGATAGCGATAATGCTGGCCAGCAAGCTACCTTACGTGCCTTATCCATTGCTCGCGAGCAACATGCATCAGTGCGGATAATCATCGTGCCTGACGGCAAAGACCCAGATGAATTTATCAGAAAACACGATGCCGGCGCCTTTCGCCAATTAGTCAAAGGCGCTCTTTCTTTTCTCTCTTTTCACTTGCAATATATAAAAAAGACTGTCGACCTTTCCAGCCTCGAAGGACGCGTCAAAGCCGTCAGCCTCATCTTGCCCATCCTCAAAAGCTGTGAAAGCACAATCGAGTTAAATGACAGTATCGCCGCAGCGGCACGCAGTATTGGCATTGATGAAATTGATTTGAGAAATGAATTTACCCGCCGCCAGAAAAAAAGCGACTTGCCCGCTGCTCCTGATGTCGTCGTTACGGCAACGCAGGCACTGGGCAAGGCTTCTCTTAAAGCAGCTCGCTGTATCATCAGCTGCCTTTGGTATGACAGGTCACTTGCAGAGCGCATCTTTGCCGCTTTGGATGAAACTGATTTTATAAGCCAGCCGCAAAAGGAAATCGTAAACTTTCTGCAAAACGCCGGCCATGAAGTTCAGCTATCCAATGAAATGGCGGCTCAAAATCTTTCTGAGCCGGCATACACCGAACTATTGCATTGCTTAGCAATGCGCGATATAGCAGAAACCTCCTTTGATAGCTGCCTTCATTCCTTGCAGCTGCGCCATTTAAAAAGGCTTTATCAGCTGCACAGTCAAAAGGCCTCCGAACTTGAGCGAAAAGGTGATTCAGCTTTTTTGCAGGAACTAGAAAAATTACAACGAATTATAAAAGAAATGGATGAATTAAATGACAAGCATTATCATCAATAATACTTATATTGGAAAGGAGGCGGCTATATGCAGAAAATGACCAAATCCGCTGAGACGGCTGCTTTTAGCCTCGATTCTATAAATGAATTGCTCGCCAAAGGCAAGAAAAAAGGTGGCGTCCTGACATATGGTGAGGTCATGGAGGTCTTGCAAAATGTCGATCTCAATCCAAACGAGATTGACGAGCTTTATGAAACCTTCAACAAAAAAGGCATCGATTTAATCGATGAAACCACAACGAATGACAAGCAGGTCTCGTCTTCTGGTGAAGCTTCTGATAATTCTTCAAAAGAAGAAGATCTTGACCTGAGCATCCCTGAAGGCATTAATATAGATGACCCTGTGCGCATGTACCTGAAGGAGATTGGGCGCGTGCCCCTTTTGAGTGCCGATGAGGAAATACGCCTTGCCAAGCAAATGGAAAAAGGTGATTTGAGCGCACAAAAACGCTTAGCAGAAGCTAACTTGCGCCTTGTCGTGAGCATTGCTAAACGCTATGTGGGGCGTGGTATGCTCTTTTTGGACCTCATCCAAGAGGGGAATCTCGGCCTCATTAAAGCCGTTGAAAAATTTGATTACAACAAGGGATATAAATTCAGTACCTACGCTACATGGTGGATTCGCCAAGCCATTACGCGCGCCATTGCCGACCAAGCACGCACAATCCGCATTCCCGTACACATGGTCGAAACGATAAATAAATTAATCCGCGTTTCTCGCCAGCTGCTCCAGACATTGGGAAGAGATCCCACACCGGAAGAAATTGCCAAAAAGATGGACGTCAGCGTTGAACGCGTGCGCGAGATTATGAAAATTGCGCAAGAACCCGTTTCTTTGGAAACGCCGATTGGTGAAGAGGAAGACTCTCATCTCGGTGATTTTATCGAAGACCACGATGCACCCGCGCCGGCAGAAGCAGCTTCTTTTGTTCTGCTAAAAGAGCAGCTTGAAGGCGTTTTAGGGACTTTGACGCCGCGCGAAGAAAGGGTCTTGCGACTGCGCTTTGGCCTTGATGACGGCCGGGCACGCACTTTAGAAGAAGTCGGACAAAGTTTCGGTGTCACACGCGAGCGCATTCGCCAGATTGAAGCCAAGGCCCTGCGCAAGCTGCGCCACCCAAGCCGCAGTAAAAAACTCAAGGATTTTCTTGAATAAGGAGTCTTATGTTGAAAATACTGGCACGCCAATTAGCTATCGATATGTATAGCTGCAACAAAAAATACATTGCTGCCCCCGAGCTTTCCGCTGAGGCTTTATCGGCAGCTTTAACGACGGCTGGCTTTACTGTCTGCAGCAATTATAAGCGTTTTTTCGAAGATGGGCATTTCGTGATTTTCATGCCCCTCGATGAAGGGCATTTATCGATTCAGATTTATCCAGAACTATCGTATGCCGCTGTTGACCTCTTCATCTGCGAGCCGGATAGCCTGCCCGAAAAGGCTATCCGAGCCTTGCGACGCGCTATAAAGCCAGAAGAAATAAAGATGACCTATCTGTGCCGCGGCGATTTCGGCACGATAACGGACATGAAGCCTCACATCAAGGTCAAAATGACACCTTTAAAGCGCATAAAAAATACCAGCGTTAAGGTTATTCACCTTTTGCCAGGCAAAAACTTGATTCAAAAACTTCGCCGCAATAAGTAGAAGCCAGCAGCTTAAAGCTGCTGGCTTTTTATTTTAAACGCCGCAAATGCGTTGGCTGCGATAAGGCAACCTGACTACTTTTCCTCTGCGCATTCTTTTCTTGACGAACATTGCTCTTGCCGATATTTACCAAAATACCGATATTAAACATATTCAATATCAGTGCCGTACCCCCATAGCTGATAAAAGGCAAGGGGACACCGACGACTGGCACCATGCCAATGACCATGGCCATATTATACGTACCTTGGATAAAAAAAAGTGAAGTAATGCCAAAGCTGAGCAATCTCCCATAATTATCCTTTGTCCTAAATACAATACGCGAAGCATAAAAAAGGAGCATGCCATAGAGGAAAAAAACGAGCAAAACGCCGGGGATTCCTTCCTCCTGGCACCAAATAGCAAAGGCAAAATCCGTATGGGCTTCCGGCAAGTAGGCATACTTGCTCACGCCTTCGCCAAACCCCATCCCCAAAGGGCCGCCCGAGCCAATAGCAATAATAGACTGCGTCGTCTGATAGCCATTGTTGCGCGAGCTACTCCAAGGGTCATACCAGCTCTTGACACGGTCGAGGCGGTAAGGCGCCGATACACATAGATAGACCACAATCACTGCGATGGCGGCGCATATGCAAATGAATTGATTCCTAGCCAAAGTGGATTCCGTAAGGGAAACCCAATACATGCAAAAAGGAACAGCGCAGATGAGCGCAGCCGTCCCCATATCCGGCTCCTTAAACACCAGTGCCGCGATGATGCCCATGCAAATGATGTTGACCCAATATTCGCGCCGCGTCTTATGAATGAGGAGTATTTCCTTTTTCGCATCAAGCGCGCGGCTTAAATATGAAGCCGTAAGCATGATAAGGGCAATTTTTGCCAATTCCGAAGGTTGAAACCGAAAACCAAAAACCAGAGGTATCCAGCGCCGCGCTCCATTTACCTGCACGCCGACAAGACAGACAAGCACAAGGCTGATAATGACAATGAACGTGATAACCCACGAGCAATTTTCCCACTTTTTGTAATTGACACGGCAGGCGACTACATAAGCGAAAAATCCAACAATCATGCTGGCCACGTGCCTTCCTAAAAAGTGAAAAGAATTTTGATTTGACATTTCTGAGATGATAAAGCTGGCACTAAAAATATTTATCGTGCCAATAATCATCAAGATGAGCATCGTCACGAATATCGCTTCAGGGTAACTTTTCCAAAATTTTTTCTTAACTGCTGACACTGCCATGGCAATCCCTCTAAAAAATCACTTCGCAGCGATTTATTTTCTCCCCAAAGCCGCTGAACTTTTTCTCGTATTCCGTCATGATATTGTCTTCCATATACGAGCTGTTATGAAGGTCATATGTAAGAGCGCGCACCGTGCAGCCTGCCTCGGCAAACTGCGTGAGAGAAAAGTCAAACAGGGGGCGATTATCCGTCTTAAAAAACAGTTCCCCGCCGCTGCCGAGCAGTTTTTTATACTGTGCGAGGAAATTTACATGCGTCAAGCGCCTCTTGGCATGGCGCAATTTAGGCCACGGGTCGCAAAAATTGATGTAAAACCGCTTAGCCTCACCAAAAGCCAGCAAGTCCGCCAGATGATTGATATCAAATACCGCTAGGCGCACATTTTTCAGTTCCAGCTCGCGCACTTTTTTGGCCGCATGGTAAATGACATCTTGCTGCAATTCAAGTCCTAAAAAATTAACATTGGGATGCAAAAGCGCATTTTGGCTGATAAAGCGCCCTTTACCCGTGCCAAGCTCAACGTAAATGGGGTTATCATTGCCAAAAATTTCCTGCCAATGCCCTTTTAACTGCTGCGGGTCAAAGCTGTTTTTGGTGTAAACAAAATCCGAAAAATCCTTTATTGCCTTATCAATCCAAGGCCTTCTTCTCAAACGCATATTCTTATGCTGCAGCCCTTGCTGCAGCCCTCCTTTTCTCTTTTATCGGGCAAGCTGTCCTTCTTGCCTGTTTTCAATCTGCCAATCAATCTTTTCCTGTCCCGTCTGCTCTAAAAACGCATTTATTTTAGAGAAAGGGCGACTGCCAAAAAAACCGCGCTGCGCCGAAAACGGGCTGGGATGAGCAGCTTCGATAATCAGATGCTGCGGACTTGTAATCATGCTCTTTTTTTGGCGTGCTGCATTGCCCCAAAGAACAAAGGCAATCGGCTTTTCGCGCTCATTGAGCGTTCTTATCACCCGGTCCGTAAACTCCTCCCAGCCTATGCCACGATGTGAATTTGGCTGATGCTCGCGCACCGTAAGAACGGTATTTAGGAGCAAAACGCCTTGTTGAGCCCACTTCACCAGACAGCCATTATCCGGTATATAGCACCCCAAATCGTCGTGCAATTCCTTAAAGATGTTGACAAGAGATGGCGGCGTGCGCACTCCATATTGAACGGAAAAACTCAGCCCATGTGCCTGTCCTGGCCCATGGTAAGGGTCTTGCCCTAAGATGACTACCTTGCATGAAGATAAACTTGTATAATGCAGAGCATTAAAGATATCGTACATATCAGGGTAAATTGTACGTGTCGCATATTCTTGCTTCAAAAACTCCCGCAGCCGCTTATAATAATCCTTTTGCAGCTCATCATCGAGATAGTCTGCCCAATCATTTTTAAAAATTTTCATAGCTGCCTCCCTAATTATTGCTGCCTAAATCACGTCGCGCATAAAGATTAAATCGCACATCGGTATAAATCTCGAATGTGCGCGGCCAAGGATAAAAAGCATTGACGCTCAAATCCCGCACATAAGCAAGATAGCGTCGCCCATCCGGCATATAAACAGGCAGCGGCGCAAAAGATGATTGAGAATAGGAAAATTCTTGCAAGTCGCCTGACAGTTCTTTTTCCAGCATCAAATTCGCCCAATTGTAGTTATTATCCATATCAAGGTCATTGACATTATTTATGCCAGCTTTATTAAGCATCGTATTAATCGCATCAATTGTCCCTTTCAAGTAAAAATAATCTTCGATAAAATGCTGATAAAGTATGGTCAAATTGTCATAAGCAAGCTGCCATCGCTCTGCATCTGTATTGGTATGGCGCAAAGCAAGGCAGTATAAACTCGCCTGTGCAACGGACGTGCCTATGGAATTGCTCGCCGTATTCCAGCCGCTATAAGTGATAAGCTGGTTTAAGGGCACATGGCGGTCGCGCAAGATGGGAAAGAGCGTCTCGTAAGGGGCAAAATGCTCGCTCAAATCGACTACGGCAACGCGATAGCCTTTTTTCAGCCAAGCGTCAATGCGCTGTGCCCCCTTTTGGCGCAAGGAAAGATTTGCGGTATCCCCTGCATGGATATAAAGAATAAAATCCGCCTCCTGCGGCACGAAGACGCGCCGCGCATTGGAAAGGGAAAGTTTTTCGCACACTGTCTGCTCTAAGGTAGCGGCCATATAGGGCATGATTTTTTCGGCAGAAGCCGCATCATCGTAAGCAACAAAAACGCGCGGCTGCCAATTATCTCGCAAAAGCTGCTGCTCAAGGCCAAAAAGCATCGTCATTGCAACCTCATCTGCACCATGCGTTATAAAAACACTCCTATTGCCAAGGCCTTTTGCCTGACAGTAGGCGCGCAAATGCCGCTTTTCAATATTGGGAATGCCGTATTTTTCCCCATCATCTTGCCCGATTACCAATTTCGTGATTACGCCCTTAAAGGCCAAATCGATGAGCATTTCATTGAGCTTCGTGTTTTGCCGATACAAGTTAAGATATTCTGTCAGGTCATGCGCCGGCAACTTTTCCCCCGTCTTTTCTAGGGCCGAAAAAGCCTCTTTTTGCCCTTGTGATGCCTTATCAGCAAGGCGCGAATATTCCATAAGGCCTTTTATAACTTTAGGGTCATCTATATCAGCTGGCGGCGTCAGGCGCGGCAAGATATTAAACACATAAATCGGCAAATCTGGTCTTTGCTCGCGCAACTTATAAAGCAATGACAAAAAGCCATCAAGCGCTGCACCGCGTCCGCAAGCCTTACGCGAGGCCAAAAGACCACCATAGAGCATCTGGTCAGCTGAAATGAGAACGGCATCAGCCTTTTTGCTATTTTCCAGCACCCATGCAGCTAGTTTAGCCGGCTTACCAGGCTTAGTATAATAATCCAAAATATCAGCTGGCGGCGTAATTACCTTTAAGAAAACGAGCTTTCCCGCCTCGACAACAAATTTATTGCACGGCGGCCTGCTGTCAAGCGGGACGAGCAAAATTGTCTTTTTATACTGCTGCTCATGTGGCACAGGCTTGACACCATGCAAGACCATCTCCCGTTGCTGCCAGAATACGGCCACTATACAGATGATGATGATGTAAATAGCGCTGCGCCAAATTTTTTTCTTTTTCAAAATGCTTGTTCTTCCTAAATCTCTCTTTTTTAGGCTAATTCCCTTTCTATTATATATTTATTTTTAGGCACTATTCAAGTTAATTTGCTTTCTGATTATACAACATTATTTGATTATCACCAATCACTTAACGAAGGGGAAGCTATCACGCTTGCTAAATACAATGAACTACTATATAATATTTTTAGGAATTTTGCTTTTTTAGCAGTCTTTTATAAAGCTTTACAATCCTTTTGCTGATTTTACCGCAATAACGTTTAAGGTGATATTATGGAAAAGAAATTTTCAGTTGATATTTGCGGCGAAGAATATCCCATCAAGGGCGATATTGACCGCGACTATATGACGATGCTGGCCGCTACTGTTGACGCCCGCATGCGCGATTTAATTAAAAAAAACCAATATCTGCCACCGCAAAAAGTAGGCGCCTTGACCGCCTTATACTTTGCCGATGATTATTTCAAGCTGAAAAAGGACTACACTGACCTTTTAAACCTCATCAATGCTGTGGACAGCGATGGTAATGCCGAATAACTGCCTAGCGCAGCTTGCTTGCCACTTCTGAAAAGACTTTGAGCAATGCGCCCAAGGCACTGCTCCTTCATTTTGCTAGCTAAGCTGCAGGCTTTTTTCTTCTAGCTGATTTTCACACAACAAGTTATATCATTTAGCGGTATGGTTTTTCCATACCGTTATTTCTTTATTCAAAGGAGGATTTTTTTTGGTAGAACTATTAGCGCCGGCTGGCACGGCCGATGCCTTTAAAGCCGCCGTAGAAGCAGGTGCCGACGCCATCTATATGGCGGGGAAAAAATTTGGTGCCCGCGCCTATGCCGATAATTTTGGCCAGGATGACCTAAAAGAAGCCGTCCGCTTTGCCCATCTGCATGGCACGCTCGTTCATGTTACCGTCAACACATTGGTCGACGATTCAGAAATCCCCGCCCTTTTATCATATCTGCAAGAATTATACCTAGCTGGTGTCGATGCCATAATCGTACAAGATTTAGGCGTTGCCGCCTTAGCGCGCCAATATGTGCCCAACTTGCCGCTACATGCAAGTACACAACTTAGCACCAACTCACTAGAAGGCGCGCGCTTTTTACAAGAATATGGCTTTTCCCGCGTCGTTTTAGCACGCGAAACAAGCCTTGAAAATATAAGATACATCTGCCAAAATACCGATATTGAAATCGAGGTATTCGTCCACGGCGCTATCTGCGTTTGCTATTCCGGCCAATGCCTGATGAGCAGTCTCATCGGCGGCCGCAGTGGCAACAGAGGTCGTTGCGCCCAGCCATGTCGCTTGCCTTATACGCTAATCAATGAAAGCAAAAAGCCTCTTTTAGAGGCAAATAGTGCTGGCGAATACCTCTTGAGCCCACGCGATATGAAGACCATTGAACTATTGCCCGAGCTCATCAAAGCCGGCGTTAATTCCTTTAAAATTGAAGGGCGCATGAAAAAGCCCGAGTATGTGGCCATTGTCGTCAATTCCTACCGCAAGGCCATTGATGCCTTTTATCAGAACCATTTACCGCCTGCAGAGGCCGAAAAAGAATTGGCACAAATCTTCAATCGCGACTTCACAACAGCGTATCTTCTCAAAAAACAGGGAAAATTGATGATTAGCGACAGAAGGCCGAATAATCGCGGCACCCTCTTAGGTCGCGTGCAAAAATACGACAAAAAGCGCGGCCTTGCCCATCTAAAACTTGCTGAACCTTTGCGCTGCGGCGATAAAATTGATTTTTGGGTCAAGGTTGGTGGCCGTGTCACAACGGACATCGTAAATATCTTCGTCGATGGCAAGACCGTAAAAGAAGCTCCTACCGGCCAAGTTGTCGCCATAAAAACGCCCCCGGTCAGTGAACATGACCGTGCCTTCAAAATTCAAGATAGCGCCTTAAACGAAAAGGCTGAAGGCTTTTTCCACAGCCGTGAAGAACGCCGCCCTTGCGATATAACATTTTTCTTTACAGCTAAGCGCAATGAACAAGCCATTCTTACAGCCACAACCGAAGATGGCCTGACAGAAACTGTCCGTTCCGATTATATCGTCACCGCTGCCAAAAAGACGCCGACAGATGAAGTGCTCCTGCAAAAACAGCTAGCTCGCCTTGGCAATACCGTCTATCGCCTCACAAGACTTGAATGCGATATTGATACGGGTATTATCGTCCCCACTAGCGTCCTAAACGATTTACGCCGTAAATGCACCGACGCCTTAGACCAAAAGCGCCTCGCTCGCTTTACAAGACCTAGCCTTGAAAAAAGGCTATTTGACCTTCCAGATGTCTTGCCAGAAAAAAATGCCAAAAAAAAGCTCATGCCACTTCTCAATGTATTTACCACTAGTTTAGGGCAGGTTCGCGCCGCCCTAGAAGGCGGTGCCGACAGCATAACCTTTGGCGGCGATACTTACGGTCACCGGGCAATCAGTTTAGCCGAATACGAAAAGGCCTGTGCATTGTGCCAAAACAGAGGCATGCCCATCTGCCTTTCCACGCCGCGCATCTTGCGGCAAGAGCAGCTTTGCTATTTGGAAAAACTCCTAAAGGATACCGCCTACTTGCCTTTCGATGCAATTTACGTCCACAACCCGAGCACCTTTTTCCAAACGGAATTGACACTCAAAGAACTCGGAAAAAAGCTGCCGCTGCGAGGCGACTTTTCCCTTAATGTTTTTAATACTCCAACCATCATGGCTTTGCAAAAAAGGGGACTTTCCAGCCTCACCTTATCACCGGAGTTAAATGCAGGCCAGATAAAACACCTATCACGCTATGCAAAATTGCCGCTTGAAGTAATCATTCACGGGCAGCTTGAGCTCATGGTCTCGGAATATTGCGTTTTAGGAAGCTTTTTAGGTCATCTTGACCAGGGAACGTGCAGCGCACCATGTACAAAAAAACATTACTTCTTACGCGATAGAAAGGGCGAAATGATGCCCATCGCCACCGACCCATTTTGCCACATGCATATCCTAAACAGCCACGAACTGAGCCTTTTATCCTCAGACATTAGTCTTTGTAAACTCGGTACCCAAATCTTGCGCATTGACGGGCGCTATATTGAAGAAAATCGCCTAAAGAAAATCACGTCAGCTTATCAGGCGCTCTTAAATGGTGGCCCTGCTGATAAGAATGACAAAAATATCCTCGCACTCGAGGGAAAAAATTTCACGCGCGGCCATTTCTTCCGCGGCGTACTGAATCCAGATGGTGAAAAAGATGGAAAAAACTAGCCTGCACATATTGCATTACGAGGCCATTGCCGAACGATTAAGCCAAAAAGCGCAGACGAATTATGGCAAAAAATTAGCACGCCAAATCGCTCCTGCTGATGATTTTTCTATTGTCAGCGAGCTTCTCGCCCAAACGAGTGAGGCGTATAACTTGCTTTCTGAGGCAGCTCCGCCTTTTGGCGGCATCGTCGATTTACGCCACGACCTAAAGCAGATTTCACTGGGCATTATTGCCGCACCAGAAAGTCTTTTGCGCTTTTCAAATACCTTTTACGGTCTGCGCAATTTGAAAAAATTTTTCAAGCAACATGCCAAAAAAACACCTTGCCTTACAAATTGGGCCATGCAGATTGAGATTTTAGGCCAGCTCGAGGCGGATATAGACAAAATTATCGATGAAAGCGGCGCTATTAAAGATGATGCCACGCCAGAGCTTTATAAAATCCGGCAGGCCCTCACCAGCGCCAAAAATCGCCTCAAAAGCTCCCTCAATGGCATGCTGCACGACAGTACCTTGCAAAAATACTTTCAAGATAATATCGTTACCGTGCGCGACGGGCGCTATGTAATCCCTGTCAAGCAGGAATACCGCCAATTCGTCCCTGGGGTTATTCACGACCAATCAGCGAGCGGTTCCACAATTTTTGTCGAGCCGCTCACCGTCACAAATCTCAACAATGATATACGAGAGTTTTCCGCGCGGGAAAAACGGGAAATTGAGCGCATTATGCGCCTCATCTGTGCCAAAATTGCCAAGGCCTCGCCGCAGATTTTGAAAAATTGCCGCTTAGCGGCCATGCTCGATTTCGTTTTTGCCAAAGGGCGCTTAGCCCGTTCTATGAACGCCTCTTATCCAGAACTAAACGATAAGGGAATTGTCAACTTAAAAAAGGCGCGTCAGCCCCTTTTGGAACCGCATAAAGTCGTACCAATCGACATCGTTCTCGGCAAGGACTTTCAGACGCTGCTCATCACCGGCCCTAATACCGGCGGCAAAACGGTTAGCCTAAAAACTTTAGGACTTTTGTCCCTCATGGCGCAAAGCGGCCTTTTCATTCCCGCCGAGGAGGGCTCTGCACTTCCCGTCTACAAGAATATTTTCGCCGATATTGGCGATGAACAAAGCCTCGAGCAAAATCTCAGCACATTTTCCGCCCACATGACGCACATCATCGACATCTTAAAGCGCGTACAAAAAGGCGACCTCGTCCTTTTAGATGAAATGGGCTCGGGTACAGACCCCGAAGAAGGGGCCGGCCTGGCCATCGCCATTTTGGAAAATCTCATCCAAAAAGGAGCCAGCATTGTCGGCACTACGCACTACAACGAGTTAAAGACTTATGCCTATTCTCAGCCGGGCATAGAAAATGCCAGCGTCGAATTCGATACCAAAACCTTGCGCCCCACTTATCGTTTGCTCATTGGCGTGCCGGGCTCAAGCAATGCCTTTTCGATAAGCGAGCGACTCGGCTTGCCGCCTGATGTAGTTGCACGCGCCCGTCAAGTGGTAAAGGCCGACCACGCCAATTTTGAACGCGTCTTAAATACACTAGAAACGCAAAAATCTCACTATGAGACCAAGAATATGCAAATAAAAGAACGCGAGCGCCAAATTTCCATCACGGAAAATGAGCTGCTCAGCCAAAAGGGTGATTTTGAGGCGCAAAAAGCTGCCATCTTGCAAAAGGCACAATCTGATAGCGCCGCCTTAATACGCGAAGCAAGGCGGGAAGCAAATTATATAATCAAAGAATTAAAAGCGCAATTTAAGGAAAATGACGCGCAAAAACGCCTCGCTGCGCTCGATGCTTCACGCAAATTATTGCGGGAAGCTGCCAGCAAATATTCTGATTTTAATAACTCTATCCCTGCCCAAGGCACGCCTGTCGATTTAAAAAAATTGCGCATTGGCGATAGCGTCCATATAAAAAAACTCAATAAAGACGGCATTGTCGAGGCGATAAATGGCAAGGAACTGTCCATCTCTCTAGGCGGTCTAAAAACAACGGTCAAGGCATCTGACTGCCTTTTTGCCGCACCAAAAAAAGAGGCCAAAAAAGAGATTTCGCAGCCTGTGCGCCATAATTTTTCTGCTCTCAACAAGGCCGCCAATATCAGCCGCCAGGTCGATATCCGCGGCATGATGGTCGATGAAGCTTGTGAAGTGCTCGACAAATACATTGATGATGCTCTTTTAGCTGGCCTCAAGGAAATCATCATCATCCACGGTAAAGGTACCGGCGCCTTGCGCAAAGGCGTCCACGACTACCTCAAAAAGCATCGCAATGTGGCTTCTTACGGACTTGCCGACATCAATGAAGGTGGTAGCGGTGCTACGGTGGCAAGGTTTTGCTAAGCTTTAGGCATCCTTTTGTGCTACTTGAAATTAATTTTCTTTCAATGATATAATAAAAATGCACTAGCTTACGCCTTGCACCGCAGCGAAAGCCTAAACTTGCGCTGCAAGGCACTTTGCTCGCCACCGCGTTCCACCCCTTTTGCTGAGCAAAAGGATAAAGTCAATGTGGCAAAAGGATTTTCTTTTGCCAAATAACCGACAAGGAGAAGCTATGGACCAGCGAGAATTGCGCAAGGTTCGCTCGCCACGCCAGCCAGAAAAAAAATCAAGCACGCTAAAAAAGACGCTTTTTGTCAGCACCATCGTCTTTATCGTCATGCTCGTCGGCGTGGGCTGTGGCTTTTTGACAGCGACCTTGAACACCAAATCAGATATGCTCCACAACATCGAACCGGCAGCCTCATCGCAAATTTACGACATCAATGGCAATTTAATAAAGACCATTCACGCCGTTGAAAACCGCGTTCCCGTACCAATCAGTAAAATTCCCATAAATTTGCAAGATGCTTTCATTGCCAATGAAGACGCCCGCTTTTATGAACACGGTGCCATCGACCCGATTGGCATCATGCGCGCTCTATGGGCTAATATTTCGCACCATGAAATTACGGAAGGCGGCAGCACGATAACGCAGCAGCTAGCCAAAAATGCCTATCTGACTCAAGACCGCACCTTTAAAAGAAAAATTCAGGAAATCTTCTTAGCCATCCAGCTTGAGCATCGCTACACAAAACAGGAAATTCTGTGCATGTACCTAAATCAGATTTACTTTGGCCAAGGCGCATACGGCGTCGAAGCCGCTGCTCAGACGTATTTTGGCAAAGATGTCTCCCAGCTTGACCTTTCCGAATGCGCAATGCTCGCCGGCATTCCGCGCAGCCCCAATTACTATTCGCCTTTTAATAATCTCGAAGCAGCCAAAAAGCGCAAGACTGTCGTATTGGAGCAAATGCTAAAGCATGGCTACATCACGCAGGAACAATTCGAACAGGCTGATAATGAGCCTCTCCATTTGCGCTCACGCAAAAAAAAGACGGATAATTCCGCTTCGTATTTTATAAGCTACGTTGTCCAAAAACTCATCGATAAATTCGGCGCCGACAAAGTCTATAAAGAAGGCCTCAAAATTTATACGACCCTCAATATGAACATGCAGCACGATGCCGAAGAATCGATAAAGGCTTTGCCCAATATGTATCGCAACTCACATGGCCTTATGCAGCCACAAGTAGCCCTTGTCACTTTAGACCCGCACAACGGCTATATTCTCGCCATGATTGGCGGCCGTGGCACCGATGAATTTAATCGCGCTACGATGGCCGTGCGCCAGCCGGGTTCATCATTTAAGCCTTTTGTCTTTGCCACGGCCTTTGAAAGCGGCATGTCACCGAACACCACAGTCGATGACTCGCCTATCAAAATCGGTTCATGGCAGCCGCAAAATGATGACCGTCGCTTCCGCGGCCTCGTTTCAATAAGGCAAATTGCTACCTATTCCATCAATGTGCCGACAATTAAGCTTGCTCAGGCTATAGGCATCGACAAAGTCATTTCTACTGCCCAGCAGCTCGGCATTTCTACCTTAGTTTTAAGCGGCCCGAGCAATGACCGCAATCTTGCAACAGCGCTTGGCGGCCTAACTAGGGGCGTTACCCCACTTGAAATGGCCGCTGCTTATAGCGCCTTTGATAACCGCGGCATATATATAAAGCCAACAGCCATCATCCGCGTCGTTGACCGCAATGGCCGTACCATCTATGAAAATAAGCCCGAAGAACATCAGGCCATTTCCGAAAACAGTGCCAATCTCGTCACGAGCATCCTCCAAGACGTAATCTTGCACGGCACTGGTACGCGCGCCAACATCAATCGGCCGGCAGCGGGCAAGACTGGGACGACGGACGACTCTGAAAATGCGTGGTTTATCGGCTACACGCCCAATTATGTAACTGCGGTTTGGGTTGGCTGCGATGAAAACAGGCCCATGCCTGGCATGTATGGAGGTACGACACCGGCAAAAATCTGGCATAATTTCATGCTCAAAGTCTTAAATGGCAAGCCAGCAGCAAACTTCTCAGGTGAAGCCGTAGCCCCCCCAAATGCCATAACATCTGTCTCAAGCCCGTATGACAATAAAAAAGCTCCTCTGCCAGACGACAAAAAAGACAAAACAGCAGACAAAAAAGAAGCCAAAGATAGCGCTGCCAAGAAGGAAAAAGAACCTTCTCGCAAGCCCCAGTCTCCGGCAAGCTCTCCCGCCGTACCAGCTTCTACTCCGGCTGTGCCTGAACCAGGCGAGCAAAATGGCAAGAGCAAATAATTCACATGGAGGAATATAGATGAGCGTTTTTGATACACTCAAGGAGCGCGGCTTTATCGCGCAAGCAACACATGAAACTGAAATCAAAGAATTGCTAGAAAAGGAAAAAGTCACCTTTTACATCGGCTTTGACCCCACCGCCGACAGCCTTCACGCTGGCCATTTCATGATTATGATGGTCATGGCGCATATGCAGCGCGCCGGCCATCGTCCCATCTGCCTCATCGGTGGCGGTACCGGAACTGTAGGAGACCCTTCAGGGCGCACCGATATGAGAAAGATGATGACCGATGAAATAATAGAGCACAACTGCAACTGCTTTAAAAAGCAGATGGCGCGCTTTATCGACTTTAGCGATGGCAAGGCCCTCATCGTCAACAATGGCGAATGGCTGCGCAAGCTCAACTACATTGAGCTGCTGCGCGATGTTGGTCCGCACTTTTCTGTCAACAGGATGCTCGCCGCTGAATGTTACAAGCAGCGCATGGAAAAAGGCCTCACTTTCCTCGAATTTAATTACATGATTATGCAGGCATATGACTTCATGGAATTAAATAAACGCTATGGCTGCAATCTTGAAATGGGTGGCGATGACCAGTGGTCAAATATTATTGCTGGCGTAGAGCTTTTACGCCGCAAATGTGAAAAACCGGCCTATGGTCTCACCTACAACCTGCTCACCACGAGTGAAGGCAAAAAGATGGGAAAAACAGCTAAAGGTGCGCTCTGGCTTGACCCGAAAAAGACTTCTCCTTATGATTTTTATCAATACTGGCGCAACGTGACAGATGCCGATGTTGAAAAATGTCTTGCCCTTCTTACCTTCTTGCCAATGAGTGAAGTGAAAAGGCTCGGCAGCCTTGAAGGCCAGCAAATTAATGAAGCGAAAAAAGTTCTCGCTTATGAAGTGACCAAGCTCGTACATGGAGAAGAAGAAGCTTCTGCTGCAGCACAGGCTGCCGAAGCCCTTTTTGGCGGCAACGGTCCACTTGACAATGCGCCGCGCATTCTCATTGACCCCGAGCTTCTAGGCAAAAAGCTCATTGATGTGCTCACCGCTAAAGAAATTTTTGCTTCAAAGGGTGAAGCAAAGCGCCTCATTGCACAGGGCGGACTTTCCATTGGCGAGCAGCGCGTGGATAGTATTGATTTTACCCTTGATGCTTCCCTTTTTGAAAATAACGCACTGCTTCTCAAAAAGGGCAAGAAGAAATACTATCGTCTGAC
>JAHHSR010000010.1 GCA_020025075.1 Pectinatus sp.
GTTCCTCCTAATATCTACGCATTTCACCGCTACACTAGGAATTCCGCCTGCCTCTCCGATACTCAAGGGTGACAGTTTCAAATGCAGTTTATGGGTTGAGCCCATAGATTTCACATCTGACTTGCCACTCCGCCTACACGCCCTTTACACCCAGTAAATCCGGACAACGCTTGCCACCTACGTATTACCGCGGCTGCTGGCACGTAGTTAGCCATGGCTTTCTATTCCGGTACCGTCAAATCTCTAACGTATTAAGTTAAAGACCATTCGTCCCGATTAACAGAGCTTTACAATCCTAAAACCTTCATCACTCACGCGGCGTTGCTCCGTCAGACTTTCGTCCATTGCGGAAGATTCCCCACTGCTGCCTCCCGTAGGAGTCTGGGCCGTGTCTCAGTCCCAATGTGGCCGTTCATCCTCTCAGACCGGCTACTGATCGTCGCCTTGGTGCGCCATTACCGTCACCAACTAGCTAATCAGACGCAGGCCCATCTCTATGCGGTAGCTTGCGCCACCTTTCATGCAAAAGCCATGCGGCTTTCGCATTGCATTCGGTATTAGCACCCCTTTCGAGGTGTTGTCCCCATCATAGAGGTAGGTTGCCTACGCGTTACTCACCCGTTCGCCACTAGGTTTTTACCGAAATAAAAACCCCGTTCGACTTGCATGTGTTAAGCACGCCGCCAGCGTTCATCCTGAGCCAGGATCAAACTCTCCATTAAATATCGGAGAGCCAATTTGGCTCTAAATTACAAAAGTAAAAGAAATTGTTTAGGTTTTTTGAAAAACCCGCACATTCAGATGTTTCGAAAACATTTGATGTATTATTCACTTTTCAGAGTGCTTCGTGAATCAGCTTGTTTATTGTATCAAACCGATTTTATTTTGTCAAGCATTTTTATTTCTTTTTTTCACCGGAGTGAAATCCCCGATAAAAAATGTCCTCCATTTCTGAAGGACAGAAAATACTAAATGGTGCCGTTGGTGGGAGTCGAACCCACACACTGTTGCCAGCGGCAGATTTTGAGTCTGCTGCGTCTGCCAATTCCGCCACAACGGCATATTTTGTTTTGTTGCCTAACAAGTAGAATTTTATTATAAAGCAGCGATTCTGTCAAGCATTTTTTTAAATTTTTTTATTTTTTTTGGAGATACGCACTATGACTGCGCGGAAATTCTAAGCGCACAGCCTTTTTCAGCTGTTTTTTCAGCGCCTCAAATGAGTCGAAGAGCATGGTTTTATCATTAAAGCCATGCTCCAACATTTCATACGAGAACTCATTTATTTTGCGCACGGTTATGAAGCGATCTTTTTTGTAAGTGTAAAGCGTAATTTCTTCCGTTTCATTTTCTTTTATATATTTAAACATCGTATTCACAGCTTGCGCTAAATTGAGCATTTTTCTTCCCCTACTACACTTTCATATCACGCCAATTCCCTGCTAACTGCAAACTCACGGGACAATGGTCACTGCCAAAAATATCGCTATGAATGGCTGCTTGTTCTATCTTTAAGCGCCAATTTTGTGAGACTAAAAAATAGTCTATGCGCCAGCCGGCATTTCTTTCGCGTGCTTTACGCAAGTACGACCACCAACTGTATTGCCCCGCAAGGTCAGGATAAAGACTGCGAAAACTATCTACAAAACCACTTGCTAAAAGCTCCGTAAACTTTTCCCTTTCAATATCACTAAAGCCAGCACTCTTATGATTGCTTGCTGGATTTTTAAGGTCTATCTCGTTATGGGCGACATTCATATCCCCACAGACGAGTACTGGCTTTTGAGCTGCTAATTTTCCAAGATACGCCCTTAGGCTATCCTCCCATGCAACGCGATAATCTATGCGCGCCAATTCTTGACGGGAGTTGGGAACATACACATTGACGAGATAAAAATCCACATATTCTAATGTAATGGCGCGCCCTTCCACATCATATTCAGGCAAACCTATCCCATAAGTAACATTTAAAGGCTCATATTTGCTAAAAGCTGCCGTACCAGAATAGCCTTTCTTTTCAGCTGAAAACCAATATTGCTTATAACCAGGAAGGTCTAGTTCAGCTTGTCCTTGTTGCATCTTCGTTTCCTGTAAGCAAAAAACATCGGCGTTTAATGCTAAGAAACTATCCATAAATCCCTTTTTGAGACATGCGCGCAGGCCATTGACATTCCAAGAAACAAATTTTCTCATCTGCCTCCTCCTTGCATGCTGATTGCATCGGCAATCGTCACGTATTCAGCTATGGAAAGTGTCTCCCCGCGCCGTGTTGCCTCAATACCATTATATTGCAAGACGGTTTTTATCAGTTCTTTAGAAAAGCCGCCACCGCAAAGAGAATTGAGCAGCGTCTTGCGTCGCTGGCCAAAAGCTGCTTTAACCAATTTGAAGAATAATTTTTCGTCTTTCGGCAAAAAGGGAAGCTCATCATAGACATCACAAGCTATTACAGACGATTCCACCTCAGGCATCGGGATAAAAGAACGCGGTGAAACATCAAAGCAGATCGTAGGTTTACTATAATATTGCACCGCCACCGACAAAGCACCATAAGCCCTGCTGCCAGGCTCAGCCGCCATTCTTTCTGCTACTTCCTTTTGCACCATTGTGACAATTTTCGTTACAGGCAAATGCTGCTCAAAAAGTGCCATGATAATGGGCGTCGTAATGTAATAGGGCAGATTGGCAACCACTTTAAACGAACCTGAAAATAAAGATTTTATATCCGTTTTTAATATATCGCCATGAACGAGCTTAAAGTTGTCATATCCTTCCAGCGTATGCGAAAGGACAGGAAGAAGCCTGTTGTCAAGCTCAACGGCTGTAACTTTTGCTCCAGTCTCCAAAAGGCCTTGTGTCAAAGTACCTATCCCTGGGCCGATTTCGAGCACTTCATCTTCGGGACCTAATTCGGCAGCTTGTGCAATGCTAGTAACGACACCAGCATCAATTAAAAAATTCTGCCCCAACTTCTTATTCGTGCTAATCCCAAAACGTTTTAAAATATACTGCGTAACTTCTCTTTTTGCTATAACTGGTTGCTGCATTATCTTATATCCCCTCTTAGATGGGGCTCCTTTCATCATTTTTCATATCATATTGTCTAAGTGCATCAGAAAATTCCTCACGGCTCACGCCATAGTGATTAAGGCGCCGCAAAAAGACCTTGGCATTGGCATATCCAATGCCCAAAAAAACTCCAATTGCCGCCCGCTTAGCACTAGCCATCGCCGTACCGCTTAATCCATTTTGCAAAAGGTCTGCCGCAAAAAACAACGGCTTTTTCCCTTCCTGCAGGGTGCGCACCTTCAAAAGAGCCTTTCTAATCGCTTCCGGCTGCGCCTGCTCTATGCCGATATCATTATTGGCATAGGCCTCTTCTTGCGGCACAAAGGCATGCTTGGCCTGAGGAAATAATTTTGCCAAGCGGCGACGAATCCTCTCCCCTGCCGTATCGGGGTCTGTCAAAATTATGATGCCCCGCTTTTTATAAGCACATTCAATCTGGGCTGCAGCAGCTGCCACAGCGTCGTTCACAGCAAAGCGCAACATTTGCTGCAGTTCTCCTACGAACTTCTCGCACTTTCATGCGAGCACAGACTATATCTTATCCTTCGGCATCACCCGTTAAGGCTCGCCCATATCCACGCGCTTGCGTGTACTTCCCTCAGGGAATAGTCGTTGAGCTTTTTCCTATTCGGAACTTAGCTGCTGATTGCCCATTAAAAAGCACTTAGGATTTAACCTTATGCCATATGAGCAATTTTTTCTGCTTTCGCCGCTTTCGCGCCTAGCCGTATTTCATGCTTACGCTGTAGCTTGCTCATCTTTAGGGGGTCCCAGCAGTTAAGGCGATAAACCTTCCAGCATTGCCTGCTGTGCACATATTTCTATATGTACCGACCAATACTTAATCGGAAAGGGCTTTTTTATTGAGGCCAAAGCCGCCCGTTATGAGGCAATCTGCTTCTACCGCCTTATTGACAGCCACTACATCCATCTTCCCTTCCACTACGATTACTTCTTTAATCATGGCTTTTCCCTCCTCATTCTCGCTTCCCCATTATATCATACAAAACAAAAGCGGCCGCACCCAAAGGCACGACCGTTTTTTTAATTTTCCAGTATATAGACATCGACATTGCGGCGACCCCAATTCATGGCTTCTGCATAGGTGTCAACGCAAACATCTATTGCCCTGCCGCTAAAACCGCCCGTATCGGCAGCAATTGCCTCACCATAGCCCGGTATGTAAACATGCGAGCCAAGCGGTATGACATTTGGGTCGACGGCAATTACGCCCCGGCGTGCCGGAACGCCAGTTGCCGTATAGCCACTGCCGCCACCATCACTGGGCAAATAAGCACTCGCTTCAACATTTATCACTTTGCTATATGGAGAAATACCAGCTGCCGCCTTGGGGCGCGCCCCCTCTTCCACTATCTCGGGTACAGCAACTTTCGTTATTGACTCTTGCAAAACTTCCTCAGCAATTTTTTCACCGTGCAGATAAGACTCGCGCACAGTAACGCGGCCTATCCCGTCAATTCCCTTTTGCACTACTTTGCTTTTACCCACTTCAAGCTGCGGATTTTTGCGGTGAATGACCTCGTACGGTATCTTTTTATCGCGCAGCTCAATCTTGCGCGTCAGCGGTTCCAACTTGACGAACATATCATCGCGCAAGGTGGCATTTTTATCGGGCAAAGCTGCATACATGGATGGGCTGTAGCCAAGCTCCTCCATCAGGCCGCGCACGTCTTTAGCCGCCGAAAAGACAATCCTTTTACGGCCAAAGACTTCGACATTGACCGGCGTCTTGCTTTTTACCGTAATGACCGTGCCATTAGAAATTTTGTCCGTCGAGAGGCTATAAGAATCGCCCTTTTTAAACTCTATTCCCGACTGGCGGATAATCTCCAGCGGATTGTCGTAAACAGTCCGCACCGTTATCTTCCTATTGTCGCTTACAACCGTAACGCTTTTATTGGTATTCGAAAAGCCGGCGACAAATAGCATGATTACCACCAGAAAAATACTCAAAGACAGTCCTAAAAGCTGATTATGAAATGATTTGCTCTTTTGCTGAGTCATTAACTTCCTCCTTCATCACTTTTTGAAGGATTATAGCATATGATTTACAACATTGTCAAATTATCTATTTTTTTTATTAAATTTAACAACATTTATAGACATTTGTATTATTTTAAATAACATCAATACTAATGTATATATTATAAGCATTAATAAGTCATTATAGTTTTTTATCAAAGAATAAATGCTCTGCATTTTCAGTTGTCTTTAAAGCGACTTCTTCTGGCGCAATTTCTTTGATTTCTGCTATTTTGGCTGCAATATAAGGCAAAAAAGCAGGCTCATTTTTTTTGCCGCGCATGGGAACGGGGGCAAGATAAGGACAATCTGTTTCCAGAAGCAGTCTTTCTAAAGGTAACATCTTTACAACGTCAGGTAATTTTGCGGCATTTTTAAAGGTTAATGGTCCATCAATGCCGATAAACCACCCCATATGCAGCAGCTCTTTTGCCATCTCAACACTGCCTGAATAGCAGTGAATTGAGCCTTGCACACCTTTTCCTTCGCGGCGCAAAATAGCCATCAAATCGCCATGCGCATCGCGTGCGTGAATACTCACTGGCAAATGGAGCTGACGCGCCAAATCGAGCTGGGCGATAAAGATTTTTCTTTGCTCTTCTTTGTTGTCGTCGCGAAAGTGATAGTCAAGCCCAATTTCTCCAATGGCAACGACCTTCTCATTCTCCGTCAAGTGGGCTAATTCATCTATATGATGAAAATCAAAACCATCTATTTCTTCAGGATGTACTCCAACGCCGGCAAAAACAATTTCTTCTGCCGAGGCAATTTGCAATACGCGCTGCGCATTTGCAAGGCTGACGCTCATATTGATAATTTTTTTTACGCCTGCATCTTCTGCCCGCCTGATGACCGCCTGACGTTCTCCTTCAAACTGCTCATCATCAATGTGGGCATGGGTATCAATAAAAATCATTTTACCTTGCTCCCTGCCGGCATATCTACTTCGACGAGCTTTAAGCCATCTTCATTGGAAGCAGCTAAAATCATGCCATAGGACATGATGCCGCGCAATTTAGCAGGTTTTAAATTCTTTACCAAAACGACGTGCTTGCCGACTAATTCTTCTTCTGTGTAGAACTTAGCTATCCCGGAAACTACGGTTCTTTCCTCATCACCGGTATTGATGCAAAGCTGCATGAGCTTATCTGTCTTTGGCACCTTTTGCGCAGATTTTATTTCGGCAACGCATAACTCAACCTTGAAAAAATCATCAATGGAAATCGTGCCTATACCATCTTTATCATCATTTGCAGGCTTTTTTTCCGCTTTGGCGACAACCTGCGGTGTCTTTACTTCCTTTTCGACTTCAATGCGCGGGAAAAGCTGCTCGGGAGCGCCAACGGTATGGCCAATTGGCAAAATTCCCCACTTGCCATCTACATCAAATTGTAAAGTCGAAAAATCTTGCGCCAAATTAAGCTGCTGCCAAACCTTTTTTGCTGTCTGTGGCATCATCGGTGCAATTAAAATTGCCGTGAGGCGAAGGCTTTCTGCCAAATCATAAAGAACGCGATTTAATGTCGCTCTCTTTTTCTCATCTTTAGCTAAAGCCCATGGCATCGTTTCATCAATATATTTATTAGCCCGGCCGATAAAGCTCCATACTGTCTTTAGCGCTTCTGAAATTTCACTTTTGTCCATCTGCTCACGGTACTGCAAAAGGCAATTCTTAGCCGCAGCGATAAGATTTTCATCAACTGCCTGCATTGGCGCTGGCGCTTCGATGAAGCCGTTATTGAATTTTCCTATCATATTCAAAGTGCGGTGCAGCAAATTGCCAAGGTCATTTGCTAAATCAGAGTTAATGCGAGAAATCAGCGCTTCACGAGAAAAATTGCCATCATGTCCAAGATTGATTTCACGCAGCAAGAAATAGCGTATTGCATCAGCACCAAATTCATCAATGAGCGCCATCGGCTCTACGACATTGCCTTTAGATTTGCTCATTTTGTCACCATCGACGACAAGCCAGCCGTGACCATAGACCATTTTCGGCAGCGGCAAATCTAGTGCCATGAGGATAATCGGCCAGATGATGGCGTGAAAGCGCACGATTTCCTTGCCTACGAGATGCAAATCGGCCGGCCAGTATTTTTGAAATTTTTCAGGGTCATTCAAAAAGCCAATAGCCGTAAGATAGTTGGAAAGGGCATCAAACCAAACATAGATGACATGCTTATCATCAACCGGTACTGGTATGCCCCAGTTAAAGGAAGTACGCGAAATGCAAAGGTCATCAAGGCCCTGCTTGATAAAGTTAATCATCTCATTGCGGCGCGAGGTTGGCTGAATAAAATCGGGGTTTTCATCAATGTATTTGAGCAGGCGGTCTTCATATTTAGAAAGCTTGAAAAAGTAAGCTTCTTCACTTACTTCTTTGACGGGGCGTCCACAATCGGGGCACTTGCCATCGACCAGCTGGCGTTCAAGCCAAAACGATTCACATGGCGTACAATAAAGCCCTTTGTATTCCCCCTTATAGATATCGCCTTTTTTATAAATGCGCCAAAAAACTTCTTGCACAACATCGCGATGGCGTTCCTGTGTCGTGCGCAAAAAATCATCATTAGAAATATCGAGCTTTTTCCACAAAGCCTGAAAGCCCGCTACGATTTTATCGACATATTCCTGCGGCGTCACGCCCTGCTCTTCTGCCTTTTGCTGAATTTTCTGGCCATGTTCGTCGGAGCCAGTCAAAAAGAATACATCATAGCCGCAAAGGCGCTTGTAACGCGCAATAGTATCAGCTATCGTCGTGCAATAGGCATGACCGATGTGCAGCTTAGCACTCGGATAATAAATCGGTGTTGTTATATAATACTTTTTCATTTATATTCCCCTTCATTAAATGTTATTCACGCTCTTTTAAGACGGCTTGGTAGACTTCTCGCTTGGGAAGATTAAGCTTTGCTGCCGCTGCCTTAATAGCCGCTTTTTTGTCCATTCCCTGTTCTATGAAGCTAGCTACACATTCGGCAGGCGATTTTATAGGCATTTCATCTTCGGACTCAATTTGCGTATTTCCTTCTAATATAATCACCATTTCACCGCGCGCTTCATACGAGGCAAAATAAGCACTAAGGCCCTTTAAGTCATCGCGCAAAAATTCCTCAAATTTTTTTGTCAGCTCACGGCAAACAACAGCGCGGCGCAAAGGACCGAAAAATTCATGAAGTTCTTCCAAAGTGCGCTTTAGGTGATGTGGCGTTTCATAAAAAATGACGGTTTCTTCCCGCCTCGATAAGCCTTTTAAAAATTCTTCCCGCTTGCTTTTCGTCTTTGGCAAAAAGCCGGCAAAAAAGAATTGGCGTGTGTCCAAGCCTGAGGCGATAAGACCCGTCAAGGCTGCATTAGCGCCCGGAACGGGGGTTACCTTGATACCCTCTTTTACGGCTAGTTCGACAAGCTGCGAGCCGGGGTCACAAATCCCCGGCAATCCCGCATCGCTCACGACAGCAATCTTTAGCCCTTCACGCAATTTTGCCAAAAGCTGCGGCCCTTTTAGGGCCTTGTTGTGCTCGTGGTAGCTGAGCATCGGCACATGGATAGCAAAATGCGCTAAGAGTTTTCTCGTATTTCTTGTGTCTTCGGCGGCTATAAGGTCAGCTTCTTTTAAGCAGCGCACGGCACGAAAGGTCATGTCCTCAAGATTGCCGATTGGCGTCGCCACCAAAAATAATTCTCCTGCCATTTTCAACTCCTATTTAGGATAATAATAATGTAAAAGTTCTTTCGTGTATGAACCATCGGGCTCATGCACAATAAGCGGCGTATCGACGCGCAGCCCGCCCAGCGCACCGCCATAGACGCCTTCAATTAAGAGCATGTTGGGCGCCCTATCTGCCTTAGGCTGGACAAAGCGCAAACGCTTGGCTTCAATGCGCTGCTCATGCATGGCGACCATTATTTCGCCCAGTCTTTCCGGCAAATGCACCATCGCAAAACGCCCGCCAAATTTAAGGCAATAGGCTCCCGCCCGCACGACATCAAAAAGCGTTGCCGTTATCTCGTGACGCGCCTTTGCTACGCCATCTAATTCATTGATATTCCCCTGCCTTAACGGGCGGTAAGGCGGATTGGCAATAACGAAGTCAGCAAATTGCGGCGCATAGGCTTTTTCTATCGAGCAATAATCGCCCTCATGCACGATTATCTTTTTTTCTAAATTATTTAATGCTACATTGCGGCGAGCCAAATCTGCGGTAACGGAATTTAGTTCAATGGCATGGATAAGCTCTGCACGTTGCGAAAGCAAAAGCGGCATAACGCCTGTTCCCGTTCCTAAATCGACGCCAACGGCGCGCTTTTTCACATGAACAAAATGTGCCAAAAGCACGGCATCAAGAGAAAAGCAAAACTCCCGCTCATTTTGAATAATCTTGAGCCCGCTCACCAGAAGGTCATCAAGCCGCTCATGTTCTTTCAATTCACATTTCATCGTCTTTTTCAATTACATCATCCCATGAAGCGACTATCGTCCGCTTATTATCAAGCAAAATTGTCGCTGTCCGCTTTTGTTCATTGACAGAAATGACTTTACCCTCTCCATCGACAGAAACAATGCGGCTGCCACGCTTGGGCGGTGTAATGACATTATTCTTGCGGCAACATGAACCGCAATACATATCATTTTCATATTTGAGGCAGCACATAAGGCGACCGCAAATGCCGGATATCTTCGTCGGATTAAGCGAGAGATTTTGGTCTTTGGCCATGCGAATGGAAACGGGCTCAAAGTCACCTAAAAATGAAGCGCAGCAAAGCTTACGACCGCAATAGCCGATACCCCCCATGAGTTTTGCCTCATCGCGCACGCCTATTTGGCGCAGCTCTATACGGGTGTGGAAAACGGCAGCTAAGTCCTTTACCAATTCTCGAAAATCGACACGCCCGTCAGCGGTAAAATAAAAAATGATTTTATTAACATCAAATGTATATTCAACGCTGATGAGCTTCATGGGCAATTCATGCGCAGCAATCTTTTCCTCGCAAATTGCATATGCCTCTTTTTCTTTTTTCTTATTTTCTTCTACTTTTTTTAAATCTTCTGGCGTTGCCAGCCGTAAAATCGGCTTTAAAGGCTGAACGATATCGCTATCGAGCACTTCTCGCACTTCAATGACTACCGTGCCGTATTCGACACCGCGCGCAGTCTCAACAATGACGCCTGTTCCGTTCGTAGGGCGATAGCTGCCCGGCGCAAAATAATATATCTTACCCGCTTTCTTAAAGCGTATTCCTATTACTTTTTGCACTTATCTACCTTCATAGTGCGGCCAGAGGCCGCCTTCCTTTCCTTCTTCTTTTCAAGAGCCCAAACTAAAAATGTTCTAGGGCCCTCACTTGTAAAAAAAAGCTCTCCAAAGCCAGTTTGATGTTGGCATTGCTATCTAGCTTTTTTTGCAGCTCAAGCGACAGAGAAAAAGCTTCCTGGGCATAAATTGGCGGCCATTCCAGGCGGCTTTGCAGCAGTTTTTCTGCCCAGTCGCTATTATAAAAGCATTTTTCCGCTACCACGTCACGCCAAAAAAGCTGCCAAAACAAAATTACACGTGCCAATTTTTCAGGCGATAGCTCCAAAAGCTTTGCTGTTTCTTCCCATATCTGACCATCGCTAAAAAAGCGCATCTTTTGCCAAAGCGAAAAGGCCATCTCTCTTTCCAAAAGCGCCTCTTCCTGGCAAAGTTCCAAGGCACTAGAAGCACTACCAAAGCTAAGCTGCGCAATCGCGGCAATTTTCTCTTGGGAAAATCCCGGCTGCCTCTTTTCTAAAATCTTTGTTAAAACCTCAGCTGACAAAGGAGAAAAACGCATCTTCGTGCAGCGCGAGATAATGGTCGGCAATAAGGTGCTTTCATCTTTACTGACCAAAATAAAGTAATTTTCTCCCGCCGGCTCTTCCAAGGTCTTTAAAAGACTATTTGATGCCGCTTCATTGAGGCGCTCGGCCTCATCAATGATAATAACCCGGCGCCGCGAAAGATAAGGTGAAAGAGCTATTTCGGCCTGCATTTTTCGTATTTGGTCAATCTTTATTGGAGAATTTTTCTCTTTTTCTGCTGCAATCAAGATAAAATCCGGATGAGCTGCTTCCAAAAACAAGCGGCAAGATTTACAGGTCTTACACGGTACTTTTTCCCCTTGGCATAAAATAGCCTGCGCCAAATAAAAAGCCACACCTTTCTTGCCGATACCGTTTGGTCCCAAAAATAAAAGGGCATGCGGCAAGGCGCCCTTTTGCCACATGGAAAAAAGGGCGCCCATCTCACGCTCATGCCCCAAAGGACGCTCTATTTTCATAGATAAAGGTCCACGAGCATACCGCGAATTGCATCGTGCTGAGCGGCAATAGAAAGGGCATTAGCCTGGCCGTTGCGAATATCTTCTGCCATCTCAGAGAGCTTGCCATTGACCTTGCGGACTGTCGTATATACCTTTTGTCTGCCAAAGCGGTCCCAACCCGGCTGCGATTGCTTTTCATACATATTGGCTACGGCCTCACTCAAAAAGCGCTGCACCAAGTCGCGATAAAGGCGCAGTTCTTCAAATGTCGGTGTCTTCGTCAAACGCGCACCCTGCTCTGCCACCTTATCAAAGAGCTTTTGCATTTCATTTAACGATAGCTTTTCCTTGTTTTTGGTCAAATCAGCCAAAAAATCACTAGTCGGCTCAACGGCTTTACGCCCTTTTCCCTCGCCTTTGGAGGCATGCTGAAATAGCTGTCCCTTAGGACTTAAAGGGTCTATTTTCATAATTTTGCTCCTTTCTGCTAAATTGCGCTATATATAAAAGACATCATCAGCACTAAATGTTCTATGGCATAAACTGCCATGATAAAATTATAATCGTTTTTCAGCCTTTAGACAATACGCTCAACAAGAGCTCTCAGCTCAGTGTGAATATCTTCTATTGAACGCAAATGCCCATTTTCTGAGATACAATCAATACGCTGCCAGCCGTATTTTTTTGCTAAAAAGCGATATGCCTCATAGCAGCGATGCAAATACGCCAAATCGGCTTCATGTATATCGTCGCTACCGCTAGATGAGCCACGCTTTAAAAGCAGCGCATCACTAAACTTAGGCGGCACATCTAAAAAAATGATGCCATCGGGACGCGGCAAGCCCAATTTTTCATATTCCATATCTTCAAGCCAGTTCAAAAACACCTCGCGCTCGGCCGCAGCGTCAATCTTGACTAGCTGATGCACCATATTTGATGTGGTATACCGGTCGGCAATAATTGTAGCGCCAGATAAATAAGCGGCACTCCATTTCATTTTATAGGAAGCATAACGGTCAACGGCAAAAAAAGTCGAAGCCGCATAAGCATTTACGGCATCGACTTCCTTGCCAAAATCACCCCGCAAATACATTTTGACTAAGGCTGAGCCATCGCTTTCGTAATCCGGAAAACTTATCTTGCACGCTGCGCGCCCACTCTTTTTTAATGCCTCGTATAAAAGCTGTGTCTGCGTCTGCTTACCACACCCGTCACCGGCTTCAATGACAATCAATTTACCGCATTTCATATTTCTTCTCATCCTCTTTGGCAATAACCTTGATATATTTAAGCGTTGCATCCGCAGGTCCCGTTATCTTCGCTCCGGCCTTTTGGCCACGGCGTATATAGGAAATGATTGACGCTGAAATCACCTCTCCCGGATATAAAAGCGGTATGCCGGGCGGATAAAATGTCACGGTTTCTGCAGCAATGCGTCCTTCACTCTCGGAAAGAAGGACATTCTCCGAAGGCGAAAAGGCTGCCTGGCGCGGCAAAAGTACCCTTTGCGGCAAAGCCGGCAAGGGCAAAACCTCTACCAAAGCAGTGCGCTTTGCCCGCGCCGCAATTGCAGAAAAAGCATTCACAAGAGCGCTTTGCTGCTTCTTACCATCTGCAACCGAGATGATAAAAAGGACATTATACATATCGGAAAGCTCAGCGGCAATATTATATTCGTTGCGCAGTATCGCCTCAACCTCGTAGCCGCTAAGCCCCAAGCTACGTACATTGACTATTAACTTCGTGCAGTCGAGCGCATGACAACCGCGCCGCTTTATCAGCTCTTCACCGGGACAGTAGATACCTTCTATTTCATTTAGCTTTTGTCGTATCGATTGCGCTAAATTAATGGCGTTTTTCATTAAAGCCGCGCCATTTTCTTCCATTTGGGCGCGGGCGGCATCTAAAGAGGCCAAGAGCAAATAATTGGGGCTCGTCGACTGCAAGATGGCATTAACTTGCTTTACTCGTTCCAAGTCAATGCGCTTTCCTTTTACATGCAGCATAGAAGTCTGCGTCAGAGAAGTTAAAATCTTGTGTGTACTTTGCGCTACCATATCAGCACCGGCACTCAAAGCATCGACAGGCAATTGCTCGGAAAAAGACAAGTGTGGGCCATGCGCATTATCTACCAAAAGTAACATACCTTTTTCATGTACTAATTTAGCTATGGCAGCAATGTCACAGGCAATGCCATAATAAGTAGGATAGACTAAAAGTAGTGCTTTAGCGCGCGGGGCTTTTTTTATGGCCTCTTCAACCTGCTCTATTTCAAGAGCCATTTCAATTCCTAGCTGCTCATTAAAAACTGGCTCAATGAAAATCGGCTCCAATCCACCTAAAATTAATCCGCCCAAAACACTGCGATGCACATTGCGCGGCAAAATAATCTGGTCACCCGGATTTAACGCCGCCAATAACATAATATGAATAGCACCCGTCGTACCATTGACCATAAAAAAGCTCGCATCGGCACCATAAAGGCGAGCTGCTAAATCCTGCGCCTTTTTGATATAAGTATGCGGCTCAAAGAGGTCATCTAATTCATCCATGAGCGATACTTCAGCTTTAAAGCCCAAAGGCGTAATAAAATCGGCAAAAGATACATCAATTCCCTTGCCTTGTTTATGTCCTGGCGTATGAAAAGCCATAACGCCTTGCTTTACGTATTGACGCAGCGCATCAATAAGCGGTGTTTCTGCCATCGCTGATTCCTCCTACAACAAATTTCTAAGGCAAAAAAACCGCCCGATAACTCAGGCGGCCTTGCCTATTTTTTCTTTATTCTTTTCACGGCACGTCTTAAATCCTCAATGTAAATGCGCACCAAAACGATGGCGATGACAGCAGCCAAAAAAATCCAAAAGCCCGTCTCTCCCATAAGTGTTTTGTTATTGCTGCCCATGCCATAATATACATAAAAAAGCACCGCCGCAACAATAGCTAAATTGATGATACTGCCTAAATATTTGATTTTACTCCCGCCTTTACTATAAAGATTGACTTTAACAAATTTTCAACGTAAAATAAATAATATCGGCAATTTATTATTTTTTATACGAGGATGAATACCATGGGATTTTTTTCTCGCCTTTTCAAGCGGCGCAAAAATGAACAAGTTCCTATAAAGAACACTGTTCCTGACGAAAAAAAAGCTATTCGCAAGGCCTTTGGCGCTTACTGCCATAGCCATCATAATACGAGCGGCAAAAATATGTGCTCGAAATGCAATGCGCTTTTGATGACCGTCATGGTCAAGATTCAACGCTGTCCCTACGGCATAACCAAGCCCGTCTGCCAAGTATGCGAAACGCCGTGCTTTGGCGCCAAGCAAACACAGCAATTTCGCACTATAATGAAAGGCTCGCAAAAGAAGATGTTCTTTTTTCATCCGCTCATCTTCATGCGCCAAAAGCTCAAAGAATGGAGCTTCATGTACTATAAGCAAAAATCGAACAAGTGATTTTTACCGCCAAGTATGCCTTGGCGGTTTTTTAGTACAATGTCACATCATTGCCGAACCATTTTTGCGATATTTGAGCCAAAGTCCCATCTTGACTCATTTCGTCGAGCGCCGCCTGCACCTTATCGCGCAAAACCGTATCCTCTTTGCGCAGGGCGAGCTTTAAAGCCACGGGTTTTCCAATCGTAATGTCAAGCGCTTTTATTTCTCCTTTATGCTGCTTTATATAATAGCGGCCAATCATTTCAGAATCAATGACGGCAGCTATTTTTCCTTCGCACAGCGCAGCAAATTCCTCATTTGTATCAGCATAAACAATAACACTGCCAAAGCAACGCTGTAAATGACTGTTCTTTTCAATATCCGCCTGCGCTAGTGAACCGCTGCGCACGCCTACAGGTTTTCCTGCCAGCTGCTCAATATTTTCGATGGGAGATGCAGCGCGAACAAAGACTATCTGCCTATCTCGCATATAGGGCTTAGTAAAAATTATACCGCTTTCTTCCTTAGAAGAAATATTGATGGCATTCCACAAAATATCGATATTTTTATCGCTTAAATCATCCGCACAGCCTGCTTTTAACGGCCTAACGTGAACATCGCAATTTAAATGCTTGGCAAGAGCTTTTGCCAAATCGACATCAAAGCCGATTATTTGATTATTTCTATCGGAAAATCCCATCGGCGGCGTATAAGCGTTTATGCCGACAATAATTTTTTCTTTATGTTCTGTTGACTGATTCGCACAACCACCTATAAATACAGCAACACAGATAAATATTGCCAAAAAAAATAACTTTTTCATAGCTTCCACCATTCTCATTGAAAGGATTTGATATTTATGTTATCGCTCAAAAAAACATTTCTCTTGCTCCTTTGCGCGCTTTTCTTTTGTCAGGCCCCGACGTGCAGCGCCTTTGTACAAAATTTTGACCGCCTACACAATGCCTACGCAATAAATGGCACAGTGGCAATTAAAAACGGCGACATAACAGTCTATTTTAAAAAGCTCTTCTTCATGGACGGATTGCCTACGGCCTATATCTTGACCGCTTACGATAGGAACTGGCAAATCCCCTTTTCTGCCGGAACAAAACTCACCGTAACCATCGACAAAAAAACATTTTCTGTTACGGCCACACCTTTTTCACGCTGCTTTTACGATTATTGGCATAAAACGTGCGGGCAAAGCATCGAATTTAATCTGCCGCAAAATTTAGTTGCTGCCTTAAAGACGGCACAAAGCGTGCATTTTAATATCGCCTCTTTGCCCAGCTTTTCCTTAAATGGCGCTGCACTTTCTGATTGGCAAGACATCATCGCCCGCAACCATTATTGAGCAGGTACCACTTTCTTTAACGGTATGCCGTCATTTTGATTTTGAGCATTGTAGTCATCAATTATCATTTTTATGCGTTGCTGCTCGGTAAGAGGTTTCTTTACAACAGGCTTTTCTATTTTGGGCAAAATTTTAGCTCCCTGCTGCTGAAGAATTTGTGCCTCATTCTTTTTGGCGTAGTCTATTATCGCTTCAAAGAAAATCCTGTCCACATTCTTATCCGACATCTTTTTCAAATCGATGACAGTTTTATTATCAAATTTCCAAATAGGCGTCCACCAGCTATTTAAATACATCTCGGCGATATAAGTAACCGTCTGCTGCTCGATATTTATGTGAACGAGCCCTGCATATCCCCAAAGGTCGCCAAAGCCGGCCATATCCAAATCATTCCAACGCCTTTTATCTATGACATCTTCTTTTTTTATCCAGTCGTATTGCTCTAAGATAGGCACTTCCAAAACATTAGTATCGGCTTTGCCTTGCTCATCGGTAACAAATCTTATCTGCTGCTTATTAAAGTAATAGCTGGCACGCGGCGTGGCCAAGACCCATTTGTAAATATTATCCGGTATATCCTGCGCGTGCACGACCTGAGGCATCTGACAAATTTGCAGCAAGAGCAGGCAAATAAGCCCTATGAACCATCTACGCACAACATCAACTCCTCAAAATATAAATATGTTTTTATTATAGCATATTTATACCTAGTTGAGAAAACCGCGCCTTCGCTTTGGCAAGGGAAAAGAAAATTACAAATTTACTATCTATTATTCATTTAGAATTATTAAAATATTGCGATTAAAGACTATATATTTTTATTTCTTGCCATTTCAGCAATGTTTTAGTAGAATTTAAGTGTACCCTTAATTTTATATTTTTCAAGGAGGTTTTAATTTAATGATTTTGGATGACAAGTTCAAATTCAAGGAGCGCGGCACCACCTTGCGCACAGAGATTTTGGCCGGTGTGACGACATTCATCACGATGTCGTATATCATCATCGTCAATCCTGGCGTGCTGCAAAAGACGGGCATGGATTTCAATGCGGTTTTCATAGCCACCATTTTATCCGCCATTATCGGCACCTTGATCATGGGATTTGTTGCTAATTATCCGATTGCTATAGCACCAGGGCTGGGCATGAATGCCTATTTTGCCTTTGTCATTGTCCTCGGTATGGGAATACCTTGGCAATCTGCCCTCGGCAGCGTGTTTATAGCATCGGTTATTTTTTTGCTCTTATCGCTGACTGGCTTTCGTCAAGCTCTCATCGAAGCCATTCCAGTTTCCTTAAAAGCCGGCATAAGCGGCGGCATCGGCCTTTTCATCGCTTTTATCGGCATGCAGAATGCTCACCTCGTCACCTCCTCCCCCGCTACGATTATTACGCTGGGAAATTTTTCTGAACCAGTTGCATATATGTCCCTTATTGGCCTTCTCATCACTATTGTCCTGCTTGTCAACGACGTACCAGCTGCGATTTTTCTAGGTATGCTGATAACAGCTATACTCTCTTTTTGCTTAGGGTACATTTCTTTGCCTGATTCATTTTTCAGCTTGCCTTGCGATTTTTCTGCCACATTTATGCAGCTTGACATCATCCATGCGTTCTCGCCTAATTTATTGGCCATTATTTTCACTTTTTTCCTTGTCACGCTTTTTGACACAACCGGCACAATGATTGGCATTGCCGAACAAGCAGGGCTCATTGGCAAAGACGGCAAATTTCCTAACGTCCGCAGCGCGCTTTTAGCCGACGCCCTAGCAAGCACCATAGGCGCCATCTTGGGCACTTCACCGACTTCGTCTTATGTCGAATCGGGAACAGGCGTTGCTATTGGCGGACGCACTGGCTTTACCTGTGTAGTTGTTGCCATCCTCTTTGGCTTTATGCTCTTTTTAGCCCCCATCGCCAAAGTTTTAGCGGACGTTCCCGCCATCACTTCCCCTGCTCTTATTATTGTCGGGTTCTTGATGATGAAAAACTTAAATAAAATTGATTGGGGCAACCTAGAAGAATCCCTGCCTGCCTTTTTTGTCCTCTTTTGGATGCCGCTTTCTTACAGCATTACCAACGGCGTCGGTGCCGGCCTCATCATCTATCCTTTGATTAAGATATTCAAGGGCAAGTTTAAAACAGTACATCCTCTCTTGTATTTATTTATGGTTTTGTTTATAATTCAATTTATATTGATGAATCGCTAAAGGCGCATGCCCTCAAAATAGCCTTTGGCCTAAGTTTGCGAGGAGGAACCCGTCTTTGAATAAATGCCTGCTTTATCTAGCTTCTTTGGCCCTTACGGTCTCTTTATCAGCTGCCTCTCCTGCCTATGCACATAATCGCCATACTATCAAAAGCGATGCTGCGCAAAAGGCACAATCGATAAATGAATCCACCAGTGAAAGCCGCCATTCCTTTTATGACAAAATCCAATCCATAATAAAAGATTATGAAGCTGCCCACGAGCCAAAAGCTATTGCCGAACCCGACTCAATTTTAGGGCCCGCTGTTGCCACGCCGCAGCAATGTGTCCACTATTTGCTAGAGCACAATCCGGACCCGCGAATTTCTGTCACTCCTTATCAGCTCGTTTCTTATTATTACGAAGAAGGAAAAAGAGAAGGTGTTCGCCCTGATATCGCCTTTGCGCAGGCACTTGTCGAAACGGGTTATTTCCGCTATACAGGTACTGTTCATCCCGACCAGAATAATTACTGTGGCCTTGGCACGACAAGTGCCATCGTGCGCGGTGCTTATTTCCCCACTTCACTCATCGGCGTGCGCGCCCATATTCAGCACCTTTTAGCTTATGCTTCCGTACAAATGCCCAAAGAACCCATCGTCGACCCGCGCTATTCGCTCGTCCGCGATGCCTATGGCCACCGTACACTGACTACATGGCAGCAGCTCAATGGCCGCTGGGCCGTACCGGGAAAGACTTACGGCCAAAATATCCTGCGTGTCTATGAAGCAATATTAAAGACTAAGCCCCAAGATTAATAATGCAAAAAACCTAAACGGCATTGCCCGTTTAGGTTTTTTTATTGCCAGCTGGCCAATAATATCAATCAAAGACATAAAAAGGCGTCTCTAGATAAATAGCTCAAGACTGAACAACTACCCTGCTGCCACCGCCTATTTTCTTTTTGACGATAAGCTGCTTATCTATATTTTGCTTTAAGGCCTCGACATGAGAAATAATGCCGATGAGCTTATCGCCCTGCGCCAACGAATCCAAAACCGCTAAAGCCTGCTCTAATGACTCACTATCCAAAGAACCAAAGCCCTCGTCAACAAACATCGTCTCCAGCCTAATGCCGCCCGCTCCCAACTGAATTTCATCAGAAAGACCTAGCGCCAAAGAAAGAGATGCCTTAAACGATTCACCGCCAGAGAGCGTCTTAACACTTCTTTCACTGGCATTATAGTGGTCGATTACGTCTAAATCAAGGCCACTTTGACGGCGCAAATCACCATTTACCTCACGTCGTTTGAGCTCGTATTGACCACTCGTCATGATTAAAAGGCGTGCATTAGCCCTTTCGATAATGCGGTCAAAATAGCGCATCTGAATATACGTCTCTAAGTTTAATCTATCACGACCTGTCTGCGTGCCATTAAATGTTTGCGCCAAATCGCGCTGCCACCCAAATTCTTTTTCTAAAGTCTTTAATTGGCAGCCAATTGCTTCCACTTGCGCAGCACATTCTTTTTCCCTAGCCAGGCGCAAAAAAATAATTTGCCGCTCTTTTTCAAGCGATGCTACTTCCCTGTCTAGCGCGGCTTTTTTCTCAGCATCTATTTGCGGCCTTTGCGGGCACTGCTCGCTCAACGCTTTGAGGTGATTTTTGCTCGCTATAACACTTTTTTGCAGCTTTTCAAATTCTTCTCGCGCCATTTTCAATTCTTCTTCTAATTTTCTTTTTTGCTCCACAAGCGCTTTCAAGGCATCATTAAAATCTTCCAGCTTCGAAAATTGCATGCTCTTTGCCAGGGCTGTTTTTTGCTCTGTCAATTCCCGCTCTGCCGCCTTAGCTGCGCTCATCTTTGCCGCGAGTTCTTTTTCATCTTCGTTGCAGCGCTGACAAGATTTTTCAAGCTTAGAGCAAGTTTCTTCTAACTGTTTTAAACAGCTTTGCTTTTCTTTTAAGGATTGAAGCGCTTTATTTAAATCTTCCGCCTTAATATTTAGTTCATTTTCTTTCGCCATGGCTGCTTGCTTTAGTTCACGGCCACCTAGCGAAAAAAGTGCCTTCCCCCTTTTTTCTATCGCTTCGCGCAAAGCTTCCATCTTTCCTTTATACTGGCCTGCCACCTCACTGGCCCTACGCATTGCTTCTTCCGAACATGCCTTTTTCTGCCGCAATTTATCCACTTCGCTTTTAGACGGAATGTCCTCTTTTAGCATTGCCAAATGCGGATGTTCTAAAGAGCCACAGACAGGACAAGGCTTCCCTTTTGCCAAGGTACTTGCCAGTATCCCCGCTTGACCGTCAAGATAGGCCCTTTGAGCCTTCTCGTATGCCATGGCACATTGCTCTTGCACCGCGCGCTTTTTTTCGTAGCAGTGCTGTGCTTCCTTCATCTTGCCATAAAGTTCGTTGCACATTTTTATTTCCTGCAAAAGATTGCTGATGTCATCTTTTTGTTTTGCAAACTGCTCTAAATCAGCCTTAATCTCTACCTGTCTTACCGCCACTTTTCCCAGCTGCTCAATTTGCGCCTTGCCTTTTTCTAAATCTTGCCGCTTTTTTTCATACTCTTCTTGGACATTTTTTTGCAATAGCTGCATCTTCAAGCTAATATTTCTTTGCTGCTCAATCTTTTCGGTAAGCTCTGCCACCTTAGCTACATCTTTGCGCTGCCCTTCCAAACGGCCAATTTCATGAAGCAATAATTCATATTCGGATTCATATTTTTCTTGCGCCAGATTGCGTTTTTTCGTCACTATTGCAAGAAGAGCTTCTTCTTCAACTTCCTTTTTTTGCAGGGCCGCCATCTGCGCTTTTATCTTTTCATATCTTTCCAGCTGCGCTATTTGTGCTTCATACTGGCTTTGCTCACGACGCTTTGTTTCAAGATATTGGACTAATTTTTCGCTTTTTTGGGTGGCCGTATCAATGCGCTCTTGCAAAAAATGCAAAAATTCTCCTGGCAATTGCGGTACCTGCTCGCCAGCCTCACATTCTTGCACGCTCTTTTTTAAGCGCTCTAATTCCGCCTCTTTTAAACAAAGTTCTTTCTCGCTTGTATCAGCCTGCTTTTTTATCGCCTCTTGCAAAAGGCGATAAGGCTGTGTGGCAAAAATTTTCCCCAAAATTTCACTGCGCTTTTTCGTATCACTCAATAAAAGGCGCAAAAAGTCTCCTTGCGCCAGCATCGCTATTTGCATGAACTGCTCTTTATCTAAGCCTAAGAGCCTTATAACTGCTTCGTTGACATGTCTTTGTCCGCTTATCACCATCTGGTCGGGAAAAATCATTTCCGCCTTTTCTTTTTGCTGTACCATGCTGCTGCCGCGCTTAGCCGGGCGCCAATATTCCGGACTGCGATAAATATAATACTCTTTGTCGCGATAACTAAAAACGAGTTCCACATAAGTCTTTAAATCCGATTGGGCATACTTGCAGCGAAAAGAAGCCGTCTCACGCACATTGCCGCTTGCCGTACCGTAAAGGGCAAAAACGATTGCATCAAAAATCGTCGTCTTGCCAGAACCCGTATCGCCTGAGATGAGATAAATTCCTTGCCTGCCAAGTAAGGAAAAGTCGATTATCTGCTTTTTTGCATAAGGGCCAAAAGCCTGCATGGTTAATTTTATCGGTCGCATAAATCCTCCTCAAAAATACGCTGCACTACCTGCTGCAAAAACCTCGCCTGCTCTTTTCCCAAAGCGCGCTCATTTCTCATTTGATAAAAATCTTGTACCATCTGCAAGGGATTTAGCTTTTGCAAATCTTGCCATTTTTCTATTTTTTCGTCGCGCTCATTCTGGTTTTGATAGCGAAGCTTCATAATATTGGGATAAACTTCCCTCAGCTTATCCAGCGCATTTAAAATTTCCACCTCGTCTTCTAAAACAATAGACAGGTAATCGTCATATCCTTGCTGCTTATAATTTTCTTGCCGCATGAACATTTCATAAGTACCCTTCACCTCACGCATCTTATGAAGCGGCAAAAGCGGCAATTTCTTCACCTCTAAATTGCCTTTTTCCTTCAAATCAACGATTAAAAGTCCTTTTTCATCATTGACTTCCGAAAACGAATATTGCAGTGGCGTACCACAGTAACGGATGTTTTCCTTGCCCAAAATTTTTTGCGGCCTGTGGATATGACCAAGCGCAACATAATCAAAAGCACTAAATATCTCTGCCCCAATATTGTCGAGACCGCCGACGATGACATTTTCCGAGCCGCCCGAGATAGCGCCTGTGACAAATTGGTGAGAAAGGAGAATATTTCGCTTTTTCTCATCTATGGCCATCTTTTCCACTGCTAAGCGCACAGCATCGTGATAGCTTTCAATTTTTTCCTCTGGCCAAAAATGCCTTGCCAGAACTGGCTTCAAAAAAGGGAGCAGATATATCTCAAGCTCACCGTATTCATCTTCAATGGAAAAAGATGTTATCTTACCAGCAAAGGGCGGGGCAATGTGAATGCCACTATTTTTTAAAAGTGCCTGGGCATAGGAAAGCCGCTCAGCCGAATCGTGATTACCACTTATAATATAGGCTTTTATCGAATTTTTAGAAAGCCACGTCAAAAATTCGTCAAAAAGATGCATTGCCTCAGATGAAGGAATGAACACATCGTAAATATCACCAGCAATAAGGACATACTCTACCGCTTCTTCTGATAAATGCTTCCTTATCTGCTTTAAGATGTAATCTTGCTCTTCGAGCATAGAAAAGCCATTGACATATTTTCCTAAATGCAAATCAGAAAGATGGGCAAATTTCATCTGCTATCTCCTTTTTATTTTTAAGTTTCTATTTTTTATAAAGACCTTTGACAATCCTTAATCTTTCACTTTTCCTTGAAAATAAGCCTAAAAAAGGCCCTCATCTTTGCCAGTGGCAAGAGGTGAAGGCCGATAAGAAAACACTGCTTAGGCGTTTTCAGGCTTTTTATAAAAGAAGGGGCGATAGCTTTCATATCCCATATCGCGATAATTCAAGATTGCCTCCGTACCGCCGACAAACAAAATGCCACCCGGCTTTAATGCCTTAAAGAAATTGCGGTAAAGAACATCTTTAGCGGCTTCAGTAAAGTAAATGACGACATTGCGGCATAAGATGAGGTCAAAACCCGTTTCAAAGGGGTCCTTTAGCAAATTATGGCGGCGAAATTCAATGCGCGACTTAATGGCCGGTGACACGGCATATCTGCCGTCAGCAGCCTTTGTAAAATACTTTTGGCGACGGCCCAGCGATAATTCCTTGATTTCATTTTCGCTATAAATGCCCTCTTTGGCACGCGCTAAAATGTCGACATCAAGGTCCGTTGCCAAAATGCGATGGCGGGCTCCCGGCGTCAGCTCATCTAAAATAATTGCCAGCGAATAGGGCTCAGCACCGATAGAGCAGCCAGCACTCCATATATTAAGGCGAGATGACTTTTTCAAAAGCTCTGGAATAACACCCGTTTCAAGCTCGGAAAATTTTTCCGGCGTGCGGAAAAACTCGGAAACGTTAATCGTCAAATACTCGATAAACGAGGCAAATTCGGCCTTATCCTGCACGGCAAAATCATAATAATCATTAAGCGTCTTATATCCTTTGCGCACGATGAGATTATTAAGGCGACGCATCATTTGTGCTTCCTTATAAAGGTCTAGATCTATGCCTGTCTTGAGTTTTAGTTTTTGTTTAAAGGTGCTCCAATCTCTTTCATCCATTTCACTGGTCTCCTTTTCTTCGCGTTTATGTATCGTATAAGTTGATATCCCCCACGTCTTATCTATCTGCAAATTATGGCAAATCTTCTGCATCAATTCTTCTCCTGCCCTGTGAAAATACCTGCGACTGCATATTACGATACAGTAATATTATAGCACCGTTTTTTCCCCCAGCATATAAAAGGGAAGATTTTCCCATAAAGAAAACCTCCCCTTTTTTCATTTTTTTTGGTAATGGCTAAAGCTTCCCACGCAAAGGTCGGGAAACTCTCCTTTTAGCCCGCCAAAAAACATTTTTGTTCCCAGCGGATTGGAAAAATCTCCCATCTGAGCGCAAAAGACATCGGGGTCTAAATTGAGATTGCGCACCTGAATCATATTTACGGGTACCTCGCGCAAAAAGGCGCGCCAAGCTGCAGCTTCTTTTTTGCTGTCATTAAAGCCGGGGAAGTAGAGCATATTTAAAGAAATATGCACACCATGCGCGGCAGCATACTTGATGGAGTTTTTGACATCTTCTAGGCGATAGCCGCTGCGATAATATTTCTGATAGCTTTCCTCAATGGCACTGATAATACTCACGCGCATACTTTCAAGGCCAGCGTCGACGATTTTAGCAATGCCTTCGGTAAAACCAGCATTGGTATTAATATTAATCTGGCCGCGCTTTGTCTTTTCCCTTATTTTCTTTATCGCCGGAACAATCCTGCTATATGCAAGCGACGGCTCTCCCTCGCAGCCCTGCCCGAAGCTTATTATACCATCAGGTGCCGTTTCTAAATGATAGATGCCTATCTGGGCAATTTCATCCGGCGTCGGCTCAAATTTGATGCGACTTTGCGGGGAAGGACAGCACTCGGATGCCTGCAAGGAAATGCACCCGAGGCAGTTGGCATTGCAGACAGGCGAAGTCGGCAAGCCCGCTTCCCAGCGGCGATAGAAAAGATTTTGTGCCGTGCAGCAATGCCATTTCAAAGAACAATTAGCCAGATGCGGCACGAGGCGATTATGCGGCAAGTCTTTTTTTACCTGCGCAATGCGCCGCTTTAAATCTGCCGTGTTATAAGAAGCCGGGTCCCATTTTTCATTCGGGTCGGTATAAACGGCTGCCGCATAAATATCATCTTTATAAAGAGCCAAAGCTGTATAACCGTATAAGGGAAGAGGAGCTGCTTCTTCTTCGCGCGCAAAAGAAGGCAAAAAAAGGCGCGTATAGCCTGCGGGCAAGATGGCAGCAACTGCCTGGCCGCTTATTGGCAGCTTTTCACCATCTTTTTGTCCCAGCGGCCTTCTTTGCGGCAAAAACATTATATCTGCCGTATCTGGCAATAAGATTAAATCTTGCGGGCGCAAGGGAACATCATCATATCCCGTGCGTCCCAAAGCCATGACCCCTGGAGCATCAAAAATATTTCCATCCTCATCGGCATAAAGCGCCGTTATTTTTGCCTTACTCATTTTCTGCTTCCCTCAATTTCTTTTTTTTGTTGCGGCGTGGATTATACTTATTCATCGCTTGGTCAGGCGACTGCTCGACTATGCAATGCAGTGCAGGCAAAAGATATTCAATAGCCGCATCGACCTGCTCCTTATGAAGCGGCAAAAAGCGCGACAGGACATGCGCATTGACCATCTGACCGGCAAGCGGCCGGCCAATGCCAATGCGGACATGGACAAAGGCATCGCTGCCAACGCATTTTATTATTGATTTGATACCATTATGCCCACCGGAACTCCCCTTCGTGCGAATGCGCACAAGACCGGGCGGCAAATCCATATCATCGTAAATGACCGTGAGATTTTGGGGCGCCTCTTTATACCAGTTGAGCGCCGGAGCGATGGCCTCGCCACTATTATTCATATATGTCTGCGGCTTCATGAGCAACACCTTTTCACCGCCCATGAGTACCTGCGCTACCTGAGCATTGAATTTTTCCTGCCAATTGGTCACGCCAAGGCTTTTAGCTAAAGCATCAATGCACATAAAGCCAGCATTGTGTTTTGTCTGACTGTATTCAGGCGTTGGGTTGCCAAGACCTGCAATTATTTTCATGAAAATTAGTTCCTTTCCTTACCAAAAGCGGCTAAAAAGCTTTTTGTCAATCTGCTCATAAATGTCGAGGATGCCTTTTCTCCAATAGCGCCGGTAAATAAAGTCCATAATAAAGACGATGACATAAGCGCCAAGAACATCCGTAGGATAATGATGTCCTACATAGATGCGCGAAAAACCAATTAAAAGCGACAAAAGTGCTAAAAGTATGCCCACTTTCTTGCTATAAGCTCCATACCCCAAGGCAATGCTCATGCTTGCCGTCGCATGGTCGCTCGGGAAAGAAGAGTCAAGCGAATGCGGATAAAGAAGGTGGACATCATTGTAAACAAAAGGGCGCGGCGAGTAGTAAAACAGACCAATAGCAAAGCTTAACGCCAAATTGATAAAGCAAAAGGCGATGGCATTTACTGCTACTTTTCTATATCTAAAATCATGCCTGGAAAAGCCTCGCAAATAGGTGAGCACAATTCCAAGTACAAAGAGATATGGCAGATAATGCGAGCTGAAAACCATAAAAGAATCAAGCGCATGGCTTTGACCTGCCATGCCGTTTATCGCTTCAAACAGTCTTTCATTCCAATTCATCAAATTTCTCCTTTAAAACAAAGAGCCGCCCGGTTTTCCAGACGGCTCCCGCTAAAATTCTATATTTTAGACCTTGGTCACAGTAGCATCTTCTATGTCAAACATTTTGCTTATGGATTCTTGCGTATAAATGCGCGTTATCGCTTCACCGATAGCAGGCGCCATTGAAAGCGACACGACTTTCGAGGAGTGCTTTTCCTTGGGCAGGGCAATCGTATTGGTCAAGATGAGCTCATTAATCGGCGAATCGTCAATTCTCTGGATAGCAGGGTCGCTCAAAATGCCATGCGTGCAGCAAGCATAGATGGCTTTGACGCCGCGTTCTTTAAGGGCACGAGCACCTTCACACAAAGAGCCAGCCGTATCAACGATATCATCAATAATAACGGCCGTCTTGCCTTGTACATTGCCAATAAGATTCATGACTTCCGCCTGACCAGGTGCGGGGCGGCGCTTTTCGATAATGGCAATTGGCGCATTGAGACGGTCGGCAAGATTTCTTGCACGGGTCACGCCACCTAAATCTGGCGAGACAACGACGATATCGGATAGATTCTTCTTTTTGATGTATTTTGCCAATACCGGTGCTGCTGCCAAATGGTCGACAGGGATATCAAAAAAGCCCTGAATTTGACCGGCATGGAGGTCAACGGTTACAACGCGATTAACGCCTGCCGTGGTCATGAGATTGGCAACGAGTTTAGCTGAAATGGGTTCGCGGCCGCGCGTCTTTCTGTCCTGACGAGCATAAGCATAATAGGGAACAACTGCCGTAATATTGCGAGCCGAAGCGCGTTTGCATGCGTCGACCATGATGAGTAATTCCATGAGATTATCATTGACGGGATGGCTGGTTGGCTGAATGATGAAAACATCCTTGCCACGGATGCTTTCGCTAATCATGACTTGTGTTTCGCCATTGTTAAAATGACCGACAAAGGCATGGCAAAGCTCGACACCTATATAGTCCACTACTTCCTGCGCCAGTTGAGGGTTGGCATTCCCTGTTAGGATACATAATCTCTTTGTGTCCAAAATATTAAAATCCTCCTGCATAAAGCATATTTTTTCAGCCTGTCCTTTTATCAGGACTTCCCAAAGGGCTAGCGCCGCGGGCACCGCGGTTCTCTATATCAAGGCAGCTGGGCAAATACCCGCCGTCATCTAAATGGCTCTATTTTCTCTTATCCTGCCAATGTTCTATATTGGTCTGACGGCTGCGCGCCACAGCAAGTTGCCCTGCCGGGACATCTTTAGTAATTGTGGAGCCGGCACCGATATAGGCATCATCTTCAATTTTTACAGGTGCGACAAGGTTGGAATTGCAGCCGACAAAGGCCCTATCACCTATCGTCGTGCGATGTTTGGTCTTGCCATCATAATTTACCGTAATCGTGCCACAGCCCATATTGACACCAGCACCAATATCGCTATCGCCAATATAACTCAAGTGCGGCAGCTTAGTACCTTCACCGACGTTAGAATTTTTGACCTCTACGAAATTGCCGATATGAACACCAACAGCAATTTTCGTATTGGGACGCAAATGAACGTAAGGGCCAATCGTCGCTTTGGCAGCGATGACGCTATCTTCTCCATCCGTGAATGAAAGAACGCTGCCGTCTCCTACCTGAACGTCAATAAGGCGCGTGCACGGTCCAATCTTGCAGCCGGCACCGATTACGCTTTTGCCGCTAATAAAGGTAGACGGATATAAAACCGTATCCGGACCTATCTCAACATCAGCATCGACATACGTTGTAAGCGGGTCGATAATCGTTACGCCATTTTCCATAAGTTCTTCATTTTTGCGCTTGTGCAAAATAGCTTCTGCAACAGAAAGCTGCGTGCGGGAATTGATGCCGAGTGTTTCTTCGTAATCATCAACCACGACAGCAGTTATCTTTTTGCCCGCCTTGCGCAAAATTGCCAAAACATCCGGCAGATAATATTCTTTTTGCGCATTATCATGGCCTACTTCCTTCAAAGCTGCAAAGAGCGATTTAGCTTCAAAGCAATAAATGCCCGTATTAATTTCCGTTACAGAACGCTCTGCAATCGTTGCATCCTTGTGCTCAACTATCTTTTCCACACTGCCATCAAGACCGCGAATGACTCGGCCATAACCAGCGGGATTAGGCATGATGGTCGTCAAAACAGAGGCTTCTGCCTTTTCTTTTTTATGTACTTCAAAGAAGTTTTTCAGAACCTTTGCGGTCAAGAGCGGCGTATCACCGCAAAGTACCATCACCGTATCTTCATCTTGAACAAAAGGCTGTGCCTGCAAGACGGCATGTCCTGTGCCAAGCTGTTCTTCTTGAACTACAATTTGCGTTTCATCGCTGATTGCATTTTTCACTGCTTCACGGCCAAAGCCAACTACCACGATATTCTTAGCAGAACCCGCTTTAGTGGCCGCATCAATGACGTGCTGCAGCATGGGTTTGCCGCCGACACAATGCAAAACCTTAGGTTTGGCAGACTTCATCCGCGTCCCCTTGCCCGCTGCCAAAATTATGGTCAAAAATTGCTCATTACTCAATCTCAACTATCCCTTTCTTATTTTAAATTTATATCTTTTATACTTTTCAAAAAAGTCTGTTCTGATTTTTCAATATGCTCCTCTGCCACGCGCTGGGCATCAGAAGTATTGCCACGTGCTATGGCATCGACAATGCGGCGATGTTCCTCAAGCGTCTCACGCAGGCGTCCTGGATAGGACATTGATTTTGTGCGAAAGCGCGTTAGTTGCTCGCGCAAGTTAAAAATTATTCCCACCAAGCGATTATTGCGGCTCGCCTTATAAAGAAGGTCATGAAATTTCGTATCATATTTTACTATTTTATTAATGTCATCTAACTCTATGTATTTTTCAATTTCCAAGAGGAGCCTATGCAATTCATGCAGCTCATCTTCCGATATGCGCTCTGCCGCAAGGCGGCTAGCCAAAGAATCAAGCGCTGAACGAATTTCAAAGACTTCATAAACATCGTGAATGGAAACATCGGCGACATAGGTGCCGCGCCGCGGAATCATCATCACATAGCCTTCTAACTCCAGCTTGCGAATTGCCTCCCGCACCGGCGTGCGGCTTACGCCGAGTTCATTGGCGATATTTATCTCCATAAGGCGTTCACCGGGCTTTAAGACTCCCGTGCAAATGGCATTGCTAATCGTCTCAAAAACGACCTCTCGCAAAGGGCGATAGCTATCGTCTTTTATCGGACTTAGCTTTCCTTCCATCTTCAAGCCTCCCTTATTCGCTGTCCCGCCACTGGCCGTACGGAAAAAATTTGCGCTTCAGGGCAATGCTTCACCAATCGCTCTTTTACCAATTCTGCCCTTTCCAAATCACGACAAAGCCCAAATAATGTCGTACCACTTCCTGACATTAGAGCATTCATCGCGCCGCAAGATATAATTCGCTTTTTATACTCTGCCAGCTGCGGATAAATTGAAAAGGCGGCCGCCTCCAGTGCATTGGATAAATTAGTGCCAATTGCCTCTATATTGCCTTCTTTAACAGCTTTTTGCATAAGAACATTATCAGGGTGAATAATAGGCCTTTCATCACAGACCTTATAGACCTGCGCCGTGCTAATGCAAAAAGGCGGCTTTAAAAGCACAAAAGCACAGTCAGCTAAAGGCGTGAGAGGTTTTATCACCTCACCGCGACCGCTGGCAAAAGCTGTGCCGCCTTTTAGGCAAAATGGAATATCAGAGCCAATCTGAGCAGCGAGGCGCATCAAATCTTTTTCAGTTAGTGCTTCACCGTGCAGGATATTAAGTCCCTTTAAGACTGCCGCTGCATCAGAACTGCCACCAGCTAGGCCGGCTGCAATGGGAATATTCTTTTCGAGTCTTATCTGTACGCCCTTTTTCTTGCCAGTTTGATGAAGATAAAGGGCAGCTACTTTATAAACGAGGTTATCTTGCGGACGAGTGACGCCCTGCACCTCGGCATCCAATAAAATTTGCGGCTCATCTATCAGTTCTAGCGATATGCGGTCATATATGCCAACTGATTGCATAACCATCGCTACTTCATGATAGCCATCAGGGCGACGCCCCAACACATCTATTGTCAAATTTATTTTTCCTGCCGTCTCTACAACGAGCACCTGCTTCACACACCTGTCCTCATATTCTCGCAGCAAAGCGCAAACCCGCACCTTGCCACCGTGAGATATTATATCACAAAAGGCTTTCCTGCGTCGCAATACATGCCATTTTATTATAAAGTTTCATTATAAATTATATCATACTTTATCTCATACGGCTAGAATATCGCCCCCACCACCCTTTTTAGTAGATGACAAAAGTTTTCGTACACCTTTTTTCTTGACAATGCCTTTATTTGATTTCATAATTATATCGAAAATATCCATTTTTACCCTAAAAAAGGTGATTTTGCTTATTTGAAGGGTATTTTCTTTTGTATTTTACTCGCAAAATTCTCCTACCAAAAACAGAAAGGGAGTGTGTCACATGGCAAAAAAAACCTTTTGCGTCACTGGCATGAGCTGCGCCGCCTGCGCTGCCCGCATTGAACGCGTTGCCAAAAAACTGCCTGGCGTGGCGAGCGCAGCCGTAAACTTAGCGGCCGAAACGCTTACCATCGAGGCCGAAAAAATTGACGAAAAGGAGCTCGCTGCCGTCGTAAAAAAAGCGGGCTATGAACTCTTACCAGAAGCTGCGGATGTCAGCAAGCAAAAAAAATCGAAAATGCGCTGGATAGGTATCCGCCTACTCATTTCAATCATCTTCGGCTTGCCCCTTTTATATGCTTCTATGGGCCATATGGCAAAATTTCCTTTGCCATCGTTTCTCGAACCTTCATTGGCGCCAAACAATTATGTAATTTTCCTCTTTGTGCTCGTCGCGCCAATCGTCTTTGTCAACTTTAGTTTCTACACCAGCGGCTATAAAAACCTATTTAGCGGTTATCCTAATATGGATTCTTTGGTCGCCGTAAGTACAACCGCCGCCTTGTTATATGGCATTTTTGCCGCTTGCCGCATCTTTGCTGGCGATATTTCTTACATTAACAATCTTTACATCGATTCTGCGGGCATGATTTTGACACTCATCACAGTCGGCAAATACATTGAAGAGCGCGCTAAAGCAAAGACTTCAGGGGCGATGAAAGAGCTTTTAAACCTCGCACCGCCCACGGCCATAGTCCTTGACTCGGAAACGAGTGAAGAACATGAAGTCACCATTGATTCTGTCGCCGTAGGCGATACAATCATTATCAAGCCCGGACAAAAGCTCCCCGTTGACGGCAAGCTCATTGCCGGCAGCGGCTTCATCGACGAATCAATGCTCACTGGCGAGCCTTTGCCCGTCGATAAAAAAATTGGCGACAGCGTCTATGCGGCAACAATCAATGTCAACGGCAGCTTCCAATATAGGACCACGCATGTTGGCAATGATACAGCCTTAGCGCGCATTGTCCAGCTCGTCCAGCAGGCACAAGGTTCCAAGGCACCTATTGCCCGCCTTGCTGACAAGGCGGCTTCTATCTTCGTTCCCGTCGTGATGGGGCTTGCCGTTCTTGCAGCATTGCTTTGGTACTTTTTAGGTAATGCCTCACCTACATTTGCCCTCACGGTCTTCATTTCCGTTTTGGTCATCGCTTGTCCTTGCTCTTTGGGACTTGCCACGCCGACTTCAATCATGGTGGCGATGGAGCAGGGCGCAAAATTTGGCATCTTGATTAAAAATGCCGAAGCGCTTGAACACGCTTGCCATATAGACACTGTTGTCCTCGATAAGACCGGTACCGTTACAACAGGAAAGCCAACTGTAACCTCTATTATACCGGAAGGACTAACAGAAGAAGTGCTGCTCTCTTTGGCGGCTAGCGCTGAAAAAAATTCCGACCACCCGCTCGCCTTAGCTGTTGTCGATGCGGCAAAAAAAGATGGCATTTCCCTGCAGCGCGTCTCTTCATTTCAATCTTCAACAGGCATGGGAATAGAAGCATTAATAAATAAGAGCATCGTGCGTGTCGGCAATCTCAAATGGATGACTGATAACGGCATAAAAATAAGCCCGGAACTGTCCTTGAAGGCTTCTATGGCTTCTGAACAAGGCAAAACTGCCGTCTATGTTTCAATAGCCGATTACTGCCATGGCATCATCATCATCGCTGATGACATAAAATACGAAACAAAAGATGCTTTGCAAGAATTGGACGAACTCGATGTCCACACCGTAATGTTCACTGGCGATAACTCAAAGACAGCCAAATTTATCGCCAAAGAACTCGGCATTTCCGAATATAAGGCTGACCTTATGCCCGAAGATAAAAGCCGCGAAGTGGACCTCTTGCATACGCATGGCCTCACTGTCGCAATGGTTGGCGATGGCATCAATGACGCGCCGGCACTTGCCGCTGCTGATATAAGTATCGCCATTGGTTCTGGCACTGATATTGCCATGGAAACCTCTGATATTATCCTCATCAATAGTGATTTACGCGATGTAGCCGGCGCCATTTCTTTGAGCCGCGCCACAATGCACAATATCAAGCAAAACCTCGTCTGGGCTTTTGCCTACAACATAATTGGCATCCCAATTGCTATGGGTGTCTTGCATTTGTTTGGCGGTCCTCTTTTAAATCCGATGATTGCTGCTGCAGCCATGAGCCTAAGCTCCATTTCGGTCGTTTCCAATGCTCTACGCTTGCGCAGCTTCAGTTTAAGGCGATAAAAAAAGCAATACTTCCGCAGGCGCATTTTCTCTCCATTTTTGCTGCTTGCGCCTGCATTTATATACTACTATATGATTACTTAAGGAGGTCTTTACCATGTTAAAAATCTTTATTGACGGCATGATGTGCGACCACTGCACCAATCATGTTTCAGCGGCCCTTTCCGACCTTGAAGGAGTGAGCAAGGTAAAGGAAGTCAGCTTATCTGGCAAATATGCACTCATTGAAGGAGCACCCGACGAGCAACAGATTCGCAATGCCATTGAGGACGAAGGCTATACCGTAACCAAAATCGAAAAATGCTAAAAAAACTTCTTCTACTCATCGCGCTTTTCTTTTTGGTCACTCCTTCTGCCATGGCGCAAATTCGCACGAGCGGCGTCTCCAATGTGGCGAGCAGCGAAAGTGCCTATACCCTTAACGGGAAATTTGATGCCAAGGGAAATCTTCTCCCCAGCAAAAAAGGTGAAAAAACTTCGGCACTGTTTTCCGTCTATGTGAAGTCGACGCGCTTTTACAACAAAAAGCTCACTAATTTTCGCCGTTTAGAAGAGCTCGCCATTACCTCCAATGCGAAGGCAATTGACTTGCTCTTCGATAAATCTTTGCCGCCACGCCTTGAATATCTAGATAAAACTGGCACTTGGCACAAGCTCACTGTCGGCAAAATAACCTATTGCGATGCCTACTTTATCTCCTTTAAAATCGATGCCAGCTACCTAAAGCCGCTAAAAGATGCCACTGCCTTGCGCATTGTCTTTCCCTATATCACAAATGGAACCAAAGAAACCGACAATCCTTATGGCATTTACCTAAAAAAAACGCTGCAAGACGATTCAAAAGTTGCCTATATCAGCTACCCTCTGCCACTTTCCTTGCGCGAGGAATGGCAACAGGTCCTAAATAGCTGAACTGCAGCTACATTGCAATAAAAGACAAGCCGCTGTATAATTTTTAAGACAGCGGCTTTTTTTATTAAATTTAATCTTGTCCCAAAGGCAAGACAAAATATGCGTGGTTTTTATTTTGAAGAAAGGAATGATAACATGGCAAGAAATAAATTTGCTGAAATTATCGAAACGTTTGAAATTGACCAAGACTCATTGCGTGAAATAGCAGCATCGGTGCGCTATGACCTAGAGCTAGCCCTATCTGAAAATGACTCCAGTTCCTTACAAATCATACATACAAATCAAAATTTACCGCAGGGCAATGAATGCGGCAAATTTATTGCCCTCGATTTTGGCGGCACGAACTTGCGCGCCGCGATAGTTGAGCTATCGGGTAATGGCGATTACAAAATCCTGCGCAAGGCACAAAGTGCGCTGCGCTCTGAAAAGGGCGATTTTACCACAGCTGATACTTCATGCGAGGCTCTTTTTGACTTCATTGCCAAAGTCATCGGAGATGCTATTGAAGGAGATAAAAATACGCCCTATCTTCTTGGGCACACTTTTTCTTTTCCAGCTTCTCCCTGCGATGAAAATGATGCCGAGCTAAAAAAATGGACCAAAGAAATAGCCGTGCCTGGCGTTGAAGGGAAACCTGTAAATGAACTCTTAGCCGCTGCCTTAAAAAGGCAAGGCTATGACAATATACGTCCCACCGCCGTTTTAAATGATACCGTAGCCGTCCTTTTAGCTGCTGCCTACCAAAACGATGGCATACACATCGGCTCTATTTATGGCACAGGACATAATAGCTGTTATGCTGAAATCAACTCTGCCTTTGCTCCAGGAAAAATCATCAACCTGGAAATTGGCAATTTTTATAAGATATTCATCAATAAATATGATGCTATTGTTGACGGCCACTCGACAAACCCAGATGAGCAGCGTCTCGAAAAGATGGTTTCCGGCTGCTATTTAGGCGAATTATTTAAAGCCGCCTTGACAGATTTCTACCCCGGCTTTTCCAAAGCAAATTTTGACGGTGAAGACGTTTCTCATCTTGCTTTAGCCAATGCTGCCCAGATAAGCCTATTCATGCACCAAAGCGATTTTCCTCTTCCCGACGACGATACGATTTCCTTTATCCAGACGCTTGCTGCCAAGATTTTACGCCGCTCGGCAATGATAGTTGCCGCTTCCTACTGCGGCATAGCTTGGCATCTTTACGGCAATTCCTCTTTCAAGGCCAAAATTGCTGTCGAAGGCTCACTATATGAAAAGGTAGAACAAATAAAAAGTGGCATGGCGGAAGCATTTTCCAAAATACTCGACGAAGGTTGCCAAATTGAAACCTTCTTGCAAAAAGATGGGCCGCTTTTAGGTGCCGCCCTTGCCGCCTGTATGGCACAGGACAAATAAAAATGAAGCAAGAGCTTTCCTTTCACCTGCGCCAAAAGATGGTCATGGCGCCCAAGCTGCAGCAGGCAATAAAAATCTTGCAGATGTCTTCGCAGGAGCTGCATACGGCTATCGAAAATGAATACAGTGAAAATCCTGTTCTTGAATTTGATGAAAATGTCGAAACAGGAGACGGCTTTCGACTTGAAGCCGAACAAATCAACAGTTTCTCGCAATATCTAGGAGAAGCGCCACGCCGTGACTTTGCTCAAACAGACGAGGGATATGATGACTTACAGCACTTGCCAGCGCCAGCTCAGACATTATGCGACATGCTTTTAGAGCAAGCCTCACTCGCCTTTTCGGACGCACATGAACTTCTCATTGCCAATTATCTCATCGGCTGTCTTGACGAGCGAGGATATCTTTGCGCGCCGCTGGAAGATTTATCTAAAAGCGGCGGCTTCTCGAGCACACAGGGAAAGGCCGTACTTAAAGTCATCCAAAGTTTTGAACCAGCCGGCATCGGAGCAAGCTCACTTGAAGAATGCCTGCGCCTACAGGCACAACGCCAGCTCATCTATAATGGACTTATAGCAGCCATCATTGAGCGTCATTTGCCCGCCGTGGCCAAAAATAAACTCACCAAAATAGCCGAAGCAGAAAAAACTTCGCTTGAAGAAGTGCAAATGGCCATCGAAAAAATTCGCACATTTGAGCCAAAGCCAGGCATTGCTTACTGCAATGAACGCACAACACATATCATTCCTGATATTCGCGTCCAAAAAGTTGGTGAGGAATTTTTGGTCTTTATCAATGATTATACTGTTCCCAGTCTCAAGATAAGCGATTTATATAGAAATACGCACCATCTAGATGAGACGACGAAAAAATATGTTGAAAAGCGCATAAATTCCGCCATTTGGCTCATTAACAGCATAGAACAGCGCCGTCGCACTCTTTTGGGCGTCTCGCGACTCATCGTCAAACATCAGCATGATTTTTTTCGCTTGGGGCCGGATTATCTGCGCCCTTTGTCCATGCAGACAATTGCGGCTGAGCTTTCCGTCCATGAGTCAACTGTGAGCCGCGCGATTGCCAATAAATATATGGACACACCGCATGGCATCTTCAGCATCAGGAAATTTTTTACGGGAAATGTCGCCAGCAATATGCAAGGCGAGCAACTTACCTGTATCCAGATAAAAAAGAATATCGAAAATCTTATCGGAGAAGAAAATCCTCAAAAACCGCTCAGCGACCAAAAGCTTTGCGATTTGTTAAAGCAAAAGGGCATCTGCATTTCACGCCGCACCGTAATGAAATACAGAGAGCAGCTAGGTATTCCTTCTTCCAGCAGCCGCCGTCAATTAAAATGATTGGCGGCTTTTTTATTAAAAATTTAAGTTGTAGTTTTGAGCAAAATAGTCTATAATTGCAAGTGATAAAAATCACTAAATTATCGTTTTTTATTTAGTTAATAATTACTATTAATACAGAAGGGAAACTTATGAGACCACATATCGTAATTGTTGGCGCCGGCTTTGGTGGTATCAAAGCTGCCCAGCGTTTAGCCAAAGAAGATGTAGACATCACTTTGATTGACAGAAATAACTTTCATTTATTTCAGCCGCTCTTGTACCAAGTTTCAACGTCCATGCTTTCAATTGAAGAAATCGCCTATCCGACAAGAGCATTTTTCCGCAAGAACAAGAACATAGATTTTATGCTCGCCCACGTACAAAAACTAGATCTTGTCAACAAAGAAGTCATCACGCCTTATAAAAAGGTAAAATATGACTATCTCATTTTGTCAGCAGGTTCCGTCACCAACTATTTTGGCATGGAACAGTTTGCCTTGAATACCTATGGCATGAAAACCTTGCGCGAGGCTATTCATATCAGAAATCATGTCTTGCATATGTTCGAGCGCGCCGAACGCGAAACAGACCCCGAAATAAGAAAGCGCATGCTCACCTTTGTTTGCGTTGGCGGTGGCCCTACGGGCGTAGAAGAAGCAGGTGCCCTTTCCGAGCTCATCTACACGGCAATGAAAAAAGAATATCATCGCCTCGATTTTGAAAAGGATGTATCCATTATCTTGATTCAGGCAGAAGCCTCACTTCTTCCCATGATGCCGCCTGATTTGAGAGAAGAAACTATGCGCGTCTTGAAGAAAAAGCGCGTCAAGGTCATGCTCAACGCCATTGCTGCCGACTGCACGCGAGATAAGCTCACCTTAAAAGACGGTACGGAAATTCCCACCAATACCGTAATTTGGGCAGCGGGTGTTCAAGCTGTACCATTTATCGCTAAATCAAATTGCTGCGAAGTCGACCGCGCCGGGCGCGCCATAGTCACCAAAACATTGCAAATACCCAACCATCCAGAAGTTTTTGCCATTGGTGACTGCGCTCATTTCGAGCAAGATGGGCGCCCCCTTCCCACCGTGGCACCTGTCTCAACGCAAGGCTCTATCGTCTGCAGCGAAAACATCATCGCGCTCATCAACAATAGGCCTTTAAAAGAATTTGTTTATCACGATGTGGGCAGCATGGCCACAATAGGCTGCGGACAGGCCGTAATGGCTTGGGGCAAGCTGAAAATGAAAGGCTTTTGGGCTTGGTATATCTGGATGACAGTCCATCTTTTACGCCTTGCTGGCACGCATACGAACATCACTGTCGCCATGAAGTGGACCTGGAATCTGCTATCGGGTACAAGGCTGGGACGCCTCATCACCAACATTCCTGATACGCGCGACGATAGATAATTTTTTCAAAAGAGCTATGGTAACATAGCTCTTTTTTTGGTATCCTATAATTATTCAAAAAAGAAAGAGGGTCTTTTCGTGTTTTTGCGCATTTTGTTTACACTTTTTGCCTGCTGCTTATTGCCTTTAACTTGCAATGCATCTGCAGCCCAAGTGCGCCACGCCATACCCCAGCACCGTCAAGGAACAATGCTCCCTGCTATGGTTAGCGCCATCGCCGTCAATATTGTGCGCGTCAGCTGGGAACCAATCCCTGGTGCTGTCGAATATGAATTTCAGCTTGTCAATCCCCAAAAAAATATCGTCGTCATGACAAAAAAACCCGTTTATGCTAACGGCCTTGAATTTATGGTTGACAAAGATCCACAAACGCTAAAGGTGCTTTCGTGGCGCATTCGCCCGCTCGATTTAAATGGCAACCCCATTGGCAATTTCAGCAAGCTCACGCCACTCACCAAGGCGACGCTTAATCCGCGTACCCCTGAAACGACAGGCGAATATGGCAAAATGGCCTATATGCCCCTTTACCCTGTCTACTCATGGATTCCTTACTTAAATGCTGCCCAATATCAAATTAACGTCTACAAGCTAGAAAATCCTCAGTCTAAGACCTCTGGCAAGCTCATCGCCACTTACAAAGTCCCCGGCAAGGATAATTTCGATTTTTATGACCCAAAACCATATGTCGAACCTGGCACTTATTATTGGCAGATTCGCGCTCTCGACAGCTTCGGCTATCCGATGAGCAATTGGTCAGGACCTGCTTATTTTACACGCCGTCATGCCACCGCTACCATTGCCGCTTTAGGCGACAGCATCACCCATGGCGGTGGAGCTATTGACACGCCGCCTAGCTTTACCGTCTATGACTGGGAAACATATTGTCAAGTTCCCATCTTAAATCTTGGTTATAGCGGCGATACAACAGCTGCCATGCTCAGTCGCTTTAACCGCGACGTACTTCCCTTTAAGCCACAAGTACTGGTCATTATGGGCGGCATCAACGATATCCGCCTCGGCACGCCTGCCCAGGATGTCATCAATAACTTGACCGCCATCTGCCAATTATGCCATCAAAATGGCATTTTACCCATTCTCGTCTCCGTGACGCCGGTCAATCCGGACAAAATGAAGGTGATGATTGGCGCTCCCGCAGCTAATTGGCAAGAACAGCTTAAAATCCTAAACCAATGGATTATGGCACAGCCCGACTCCATCAACATCACCGAACTTGTCAGTGATAAACAGGGCCTTTTGCGCGCTGATTACACCTCAGATGGCCTGCATCCCGACATGCAGGGAAAACGCCTCATCGGCGAAGCAATCAATGACGGACTCAAGAAAAACCAGCCCGCCTTTTATTACCTCGCCATGAGCATGATTAAGAATTGACAACTATACCTTTCTTTGCTACACTAAAAAGACAAACAGCTATGAAGGATAATAAGGCCGCCAAAAATAGCGAGATGCAGATGGTGAAAGGCATCACGGCTGCTGCTGGCAATCTGGAGCTGACAACCAAATAAAGAAAGCGGGCTTTTGCCAATCAGGGTGGGACCGCGGATTAAAAAATCCGTCCCTGTGATATTATCATTAATGTCACAGGGACTTTTCTTTTGCTTTAATTTAAAGGAGGTTTTTATTTTGACTTTCCAGCAAATCATTTTGACATTGCAGAAATTCTGGGGCGAGCAAGGCTGTATTCTCGCCTTGCCGTACGACATCGAAAAGGGTGCCGGCACGATGAATCCGTCCACATTTTTGCGCGTTTTAGGACCTGAGCCGTGGCATGTGGCCTATGTTGAACCTTCGCGCCGCCCGGCAGATGGGCGCTACGGCGAAAATCCCAACCGTCTTTTTCAGCACCACCAGTTCCAGGTAATCATGAAGCCCTCCCCCGACAACATTCAAGAACTCTACTTAAAAAGCCTTGAAAAACTGGGCATTAACCCCCAAGAACACGATATCCGCTTTGTCGAAGACAATTGGGAATCGCCAACCTTAGGTGCCTGGGGCCTCGGGTGGGAAGTATGGCTCGACGGCATGGAAATCACGCAATTCACGTATTTTCAGCAAGTCGGCGGCTGCGACATAAGTCCTGTCGCTTCTGAAATTACCTATGGCCTTGAACGCCTCGCCATGTATATCCAGGGCAAGGAAAATGTCTATGACCTCATCTGGACGGACCAATATACCTATGGCGATGTCTTTAAGCAAAATGAATATGAACAGTCTGTCTACAACTTCGAGCTTGCAGATACAGAACTGCTCTTTGACCTTTTTAACAAATATGAAAAAGAGGCCGTTCGAATTATCGACAAGGGCTATGTCCGCCCTGCTTATGACTACGTCTTAAAATGTTCACACACATTCAATCTGCTTGACTCACGCGGTGCAATAAGCGTTTCCGAACGCACGGCCTTTATAGGGCGCGTACGTCACTTGGCACGCCTTTGCGCAGTAGCATATCTCAAGCAGCGCGAAGAACTCGGCTATCCTATGCTCAAACGAGGTGAAGAATAATGGAAAGAGATTTTTTACTTGAAATAGGAACGGAAGAAATTCCCGCTCATTTTGTCCCTGCTATCTTAAATCAACTGGCGCAAAAAGCTTCTTCTATGCTTGATGAACTTCACTTATCACATGGCGCCATCCGCACCTTGGCGACGCCACGCCGCATTGCCTTGTGCGTAAGCTCTCTTGCCGAAAAGCAGGCCGATACAGCAACTGAATACAAAGGGCCTTCGGCCAAAATTGCCTTTGATGAAAATGAAAAGCCGACCAAAGCAGCTATCGGCTTCGCTCGCGGCAAGGGTGCCAGCGTCGATGATTTATGCCTTAAAGATGGCTACGTTTATGTGACAGTCAAGCATCAGGGTGAAAATACCGCCGCCCTTTTGCCTGATTTTTGCCAAAACCTCATCTGCTCTTTGACTTTTCCAAAGACAATGCGCTGGGGCGATGTCGATTTTCGCTTTGTTCGCCCGCTGCGCTGGCTCGTCTCGCTCTTTGGCGATGAGGTCATTGACTTTACCGTTGCCAAGGTGAAATCCGGCAACAAGACGCGCGGTCATCGCTTCTTGAGCGACGGCGAGCACATCATAAAAACCGCCGGCGAGTACGAAAAGACCATGGAAGAACTTTCCATCATGGTCGACCAAGACAAGCGCCGCCAGGTAATTAAAGAACAAATTGAAAAGCTAGCTTCCGAAAAAGGCGGCATCGCCCAGATTACGGAAGACCTCTTAGAAGAAATCACCTATCTCGTCGAATATCCAACCGCACTTTGCGGCAGCTTTGACGAAAGCTTTTTGTCACTTCCCAAGGAAGCCGTCATCACGCCAATGCGTGAACATCAGCGCTATTTCCCCGTTTTAAGCGCCGACGGAAAATTAATGCCCCTTTTCATCACTGTCAGAAATGGTGGCGACTATGCCCTTTCCACCGTCCAGCACGGCAATGAGCGCGTCTTGCGCGCCCGCCTTGAAGACGCGCGCTTCTTCTTCGATGAAGACCGCAAAAAACCACTTGCAGCCTATCTTGAAAAATTAAAAACTGTCGTTTTCCAAGAAGGTCTCGGCACTATTTACGATAAGGCACAGCGCCTGGAAAAGTTCACCGCCTTCCTCGCCGACTGCTTGAAAATATCCGAAGCAGACAAAAAAGACGCCTGCCGTGCGGCAAAACTCGCCAAGGCAGACCTCGTCACCGGTATGGTTTGTGAATTTACCGAACTGCAAGGCTGTATGGGCAGGGAATATGCACTGCTCGATGGCGAGAATAAAGCTGTTGCCACTGCCATTGATGAGCACTATAAGCCACGCTTTGCCGGCGATAGCTTGCCGCAAAGTACTGCCGGCCGTCTCGTCAGCCTTGCAGACAAATTCGATACAATTATTGCCACTTTTAGCCGCGGTCTCATTCCGACAGGCTCACAAGACCCATTTGCTTTGCGCCGCCAAGCTTTGGGCATTGCCAATACGATTATTGAAGCTGACTACAAGCTCTCTTTGTCTGCTTGCTGCAAAGAGGCAATGCGCCTTTTGAACATTGAAGGCGACAAAGAAGAAAAGCTGCTCAATGATTTTTCCGATTTTATGCGCTTGCGCATCAAGGGTATTCTTTCCGACAAGAAAATCCGCTATGACATCATCGATGCCGTCAGCGATGATATCGACAATCTGACCAGCACTTTCAAGCGGGCATTTGCCATTCAGCGCAGCCTAAAAGAAGGCGAAATGACCGATACGCTGCAAGCGCTTGGCCGCGTCGAAAATCTCGCCCAAAAAGGCGATAGTGAAGTCGTTGATGAAGCACTCTTAAAAGAAAAAGCAGAAAAAGAACTGTTTTTGGCCTTCAAACAATCGCTTGCTAAAATTCTCCCCCTCTTGCAAGAAGGTAAAAATTATGAGGCCATCATTTGCCTAAAAGACCTGACAGCTCCTATCAACAATTTCTTTGATGCTGTCATGGTTATGGACAAGGATGAAAAAATCCGTGCAAACCGCTTAGCACTGCTCAAAAACATCTCCACGCTCAGCAAAAATATTGCCGATTTTAGCAAAATTATAAGCGAATAACTTTTCTTTTACGACCCGCCAATAGGCGGGTCTTTTTTATTTTACATCATTGTATTTAAATTTATATAAAAATATTTTTTTATCATTAATATTGTATTTAAATTATTTATATATTATAATACTTAATAATTTAAAGTATTTTTATCTTTTACAAAAGGAATGATACGCATGTCCGATTCGCCACAACGACAGATGCAACGAAATTTAAAGGCACGCCATATAGAAATGATTGCCCTCGGCGGCACCATTGGCGTCGGCCTCTTCATGGGGTCGGCGAGCACCATTCAGACAGCCGGCCCCGCCGTCCTCTTATGTTATGGCATTGCAGGACTAGTCATCTTCTTCATCATGCGCATTATGGGAGAAATGCTCTATGTAGAACCCGTAACGGGTTCCTTTGCCCACTATGGCTATAAATACATACATCCTTTTGCCGGCTATCTCACCGCCTGGTGCTACTGGTTCTTATGGGTTACCGTTGGTCTTTCGGAAATCACCGCCATCGGCATTTATATGAAATACTGGTTTCCTCTCTTGCCGCTATGACAGCCGTCAAATATTACGGCGAGCTGGAGTTTTGGTTTTCTCTCATTAAAGTGAGCACCATCATCTTCATGATTTTTGTCGGTTTTTACATCATCTTTTTCGGTACTTTCACTGCTGCGCCGACAGGCTTTAGCAATATTTGGTCACATGGCGGCTTTTTCCCGCACGGCCTAGCGGGCATGCTCATGGCACTTTGCATTGTTACGGCCTCATTTCAAGGAGTCGAACTCATCGGCATTACAGCAGGTGAAGCTGACAATCCAAAGAAAAATCTGCGCAAGGCAATTAAAAATATTATCTGGCGCATCTTAATTTTCTATGTTGGCGCAGTATTCGTCGTCATCACGCTCTACCCTTGGAATGAACTCACGCTGCTTGGCGCCCCTTCGTTGTCACCTTTACCAAAATAGGCATTCCCGCTGCGGCGAGCATTATCAATTTCGTCGTCTTGACGGCAGCGCTTTCAGGCTGCAATAGCGGCATTTACAGCGCCGGGCGCATGCTCTATACCCTCGCTGAAAAAGGGCAGGCGCCAGCCTTTTTGGGACGCCTTTCCCAAAGCGGCGTTCCCGCCAATGGCATTGCCGCCACGACAGCCTGCCTTGGATTGGGCGTCATCTTAAATTACCTTATTCCCGATTCCGTGCTATTTTTATACATTTATAGTGCCAGCGTCTTTCCTGGCATGATTGCTTGGTTCGTGCTCATTTTGGCGCAAAAAAACTTTCGACGGTCCCTTACGCCCGAGCAGCTTTCATCCCATCCTTTTAAATCCCCGCTTTATCCATATAGCAATTATTTTTGTACAGCCTTTTTGATTCTCGTCACAATCGGCATGGCCATAGACACGACTACGCGCATTCCCCTTTTTATCGGCTGGGCATTTTGCAGCCTTTTATTTTTAACTTAAACCGCCAGAAGTCCTCCACCTCTTAGGTGGGGGATGAAGGC
>JAHHSR010000011.1 GCA_020025075.1 Pectinatus sp.
ATCCGCCTTCATCCCCCACCTAAGAGGTGGAGGACTTCTGGCGGTTTAAGTTAAAAATTAAGAGGAGGTAATTTTGGCAAAGTTTTTTTATAGAAATGAGAAAAGTTGTATCATGTGGTCAGTGATGATATAATTACAAAAGATTCGCTGCCTTTAATGGGCGAAAGGAGGGCTTTTTATGGCTAAGGATATATACCATGCTTGCAGTATCTGCAAGCGCAAGATAAAAATACAAGATCAATATGATATGCCGATTTATGACCCCGGTTCGGGATTTGCTATTTGCCGGGAATGTATTAAAAACATCAATCAATTTTTAGAGGAAAATGAGCAGGCCCAGCAAAGAAGGGAAAAGCGCCGCTTTGCCTTAGAGCTTGACAAGATTATCGACAAAAATAGGCCGCATGTCATTAAGCAATTTCTCGATGAGTACATCATCAACCAGGACAGGGCAAAGAAAATTCTTTCGGTCGCCGTATATAATCACTATAAGCGCATGAAATATATGGAGGATAAACGAGAAAAGGAAGATGGCATTGAGATTGAAAAATCAAATGTCATTATGCTCGGTCCTTCGGGCTGTGGCAAGACGGCACTCATTTCCCATCTGGCACAGCTTTTGGATATTCCCTTTGCGGTGACAGATGCCTCAAGCCTTACGGAAGCAGGCTTTGTTGGGGCCGATGTAGAAGTTGCCGTGCGCAATCTCTATTATGCCGCTGATAAGGATATCGAGAAAACGGAACACGGCATCATCTATCTTGATGAATTTGATAAGATTGCCAGAAAATCGGGTGAAAACAATTCAATAACAGCAGACCCGGGACATGAAGGTGTGCAGCAAGGGCTTTTGAAAATGATTGAAGGCAATGTCGTTGAATTTACGGCGCGTGGCCAAAGAAAGCATCCAGAGGCACCGACCATCAAGGTTGATACGACCAATATTCTCTTTATTGTTGGCGGCGCGTTTGTCGGCATTGATAAGATTATTGAAAAGCGCCTGAAAAAAGACGATGCATCCATTGGCTTTAGCCTAAAGTCCGGCCATAAGAAAAGCGGCGAGGCTAAATATGATGAGCTCATCGGGCAAGTAACGCCAGAAGATTTGATGAAGTATGGCATCATTCCTGAAATTATTGGCCGTCTGCCGATTATCTGCACGCTTGAAAACCTTGATGAAGATGCTCTTTTGCGCATTTTGACAGAGCCGCGCAATGCCCCCGTGCGTCAGTATAAGGAGCTCATGGCGTTAGATGGCATTGAGCTTGTCTTTACGCAAGAAGCGCTGCGTGCCGTGGCTAAAAAGGCCATAGCAAGGAAAACAGGCGCGCGCAGCCTCAAGGGAATTATTGAAGAAGCAATGCTCGATTTGATGTTTGAGTTGCCTAAATCGAAACAGCCGCGCCGCGTTACAGTCAATGCAGATTGCATCGAAAAGGGAGAAAAGCCCCTTGTAGAACCTCTTTACGAAGAAAATTGAATCGATAGCTAGCAAAAAAAGCCGCATTTTGATATGCGGCTTTTTTTATAGTAAAAAGATGGTCAGCTTATATAATTTTTTTATTGTGTATTTTTTATATAACCAAAAATACAAGGACAAGTGTCTTTTGTGATATAATAGAAAAGGCTAATTAATTATTTAGTTAATTACTATAGTAAAATATGCTTGCCGTTATCGGAAAAACAGCGGTAAGAGAATGAGAGGTAATGTGATGCGCCAGCTGTCAGAATATATGGCGATGAAAGAGAGTTTAGGAATTTTTGACCTTTGCGGGCAAATGGTGGACATTATTTATAAGCGACATGTATCTAAGCGTGAAATAGAGGCATTTTTAAAGCTGCTGGCGATAAATCTTCACTTGGCGAGGATATATGTGTTTAAATATGATCCGCTGCGCAATATCTATCAAAGGATATATGGCTATAATGATGACAATCTGGAAGCGAGCGATATGCAATTTGCGGCCGTAGATGCCGTAACGGCGCTCTTGCCGCTTTTTAATAAAGATGGAGTCATGCTTGTCGACTGCAATAATCCTTTTTTTGAAGATGTGGATTACACCTTTTTAAAAGGGCGCGGGCGCTTTGTCTTGGCGTATAGAATTGACGGCGGCAGTCATTTGGAAACTTTTATTGGCATGGATATACCTGCGGCAAATGAGCAGCGATTGCCGCTTGCTAAAAGGGCATTAGTATCCTGCGGCCGCGTCATGAAAATATTTTTGCAACAGGAAAAAGTCAAGGAAAGAGAAAGTGCTATCGAGCAGGTAATGCGTGATGTCATAAACCAGAGCAATCTCATGGTCTTTATTGTCGATGAGCACCATAATCTAGTTTATTTTAAGGATAATATCCATCAGGCAACAGCTACTTTTGAGCCTGGGGAAACATGCCATGAACAGATGATGATGCTCGGCTTGCCTTGTGCCAACTGCATTTTGAAGGAGCTGCGCGGCAAGAAAAAGGGCTTTGTGCAGCGCGAGATATATAGTTTGCGCTATCATCAGTGGTTTTTGGTTACCTGTTCAATTATAGAGCGCAGCTCAAGGTGCCTTTATCTTTTTACGGCAGTTGAGTCGACGAGTAATCATCTCGATAAGGCAGCAGGGAATAATTACATTTCACCTCAAAATCATGTGCTTTCGACGGGAGATATTTGCAGCACGCTTGAGTATGCGACTAAGAGCTATATCTTTTATATAGATAGAAAGACGGGAAGATTCCATTGCTCAGATGCCATGAAAGGTTTTATCTTTAGTGAAGGCGATGAATGCACCGTTGAGATGCTCATAAATGCTATCTACCCAACTGACCGCAGTCGTCTCGAGCAGATAATTGCAGGCGGCATTGCAGACAATCGTTATTATTCTTACGATTTGCGCGTGAAAATGTCTAATGGCTATTATATGAAAATGCTTTTGCGCGGGCGGGAAGTTCCCATGAAAACAGGGGAAAATATTTTTTGGGGTGCTCTTATTTCGGCCAGCCGCATTTTGGACATTGATGAACTTACACAGCTTAGAAATGACCGCGCATTTTATCAGAGCATAAAAAACAATATTGCAGCGCACCATCCTTTTTCAATCTTGTCCATTGACATTAATAATTTTAGCATTATAAATTATGAGCGCAGCCGCTGTTTTGGCGATAGGGTACTTGTGAAATTTGCCAATTACCTTATGCGCCAGACGAAAAAATATCGGGCGGAGAGTTACCGCCTCTTGGGCGATAGTTTTGCCGTGATTTTTTATCAGGATGATTTTCTCTCTGTGGAGCGTTTTTATCATAATATAGGGGGCTGGCTCAAGAGTGTCTATAATTTGAGCATGAAAGGGTATTTTTGCCATTATCCTGATGATACAGAAGAATATGAGGATATGCTGCATTTGCTCGACTACCTTAAGATTATTACCAAGAAGTATCGCAAGAGCACGCTTATTTCTTATACGCCAGCGACGAAGGTGGAATTTAACCGCTATGTCATGCTGCAAAATATGCTCCGCCGGAGTATCAATGAGGGCTTTAAGGGATTTTATCTCGTTTATCAGCCTTACCTTAATGTTCAAGAAAATCGCCTTATCGGCGCAGAGGCACTTTCGCGTTATCGCAGCATGGATGGGGAGGAAGTGCGTCCGGATGAGTTCATCTCGATTATTGAAAAACTTAATCTCATGTGTACATTTGGCCGCTGGGTGATTCAAGAAGCGATTAAGGCGGCTTGTAAATTTAATGAGCTTTATAAAGGCTTTGTTATCAATATCAATATTTCGCATGCGCAGCTTGAGGATAAGCAGCTTTTTTCCTATATTGTTGAAACGGCACAAAAAGAAGGCTTGCCTTTAAGCTGTATTGAGCTTGAATTCACCGAGCATTTTCTCTCAAAAGAATATGAGTATATAAACGAAAAAATAGGTGAAATTAAGAAAAAAGGCGTTAAAATAGCGATGGATGACTTCGGCACGGGATACTCTTCTTTGGGCTTTTTAAAGAGCATAGATGTCGATATTGTAAAGATAGATAAAATATTCCTCAAGGATTTCTTGCAAGATGACGTAAAGAAGTTTTTCTTGGAATGTATCATCAATCTTTGCCGCAAGATGAATCGGCGTACGATTTTAGAAGGTGTTGAGCAAGGAAATGAATATGTCGAAATTCGCCGACTCGGCATTGATATGGTGCAGGGCTATTGTTATAGTCGCCCTTGTACAAAAGAGGCCGTAATTGATTTTATCCGCACTAAAAAAAATAATTGACGCATAGCATTAGCTAAGTGAAAAAGCAGGCTCTTATTAAGAGCCTGCTTTTTGCATTTAAATTAGATTTTAAACTTGGTAACAGCATTTTGCAAATCGTTGGCCATATTCATGAGGCTATTGCTGGAATCGGCAATTTCCTGTACGGAAGCGGATTGCTGTTCGGTAGCAGCAGAAATGGTCTGCGTTTCTTCTGAAGCTTTTTTGCTTTCAGTGTCAATTTTCTGCACTACTGAGACCATTGATTGCGAGTTGGAGGTAATGTGTTCGACGGCATCGGAAATGCCCTTTACCTGCTGCGTAATATCGACAATCATTGAAAGAATCTGATTGAATTTTTCGCCTGCTGTCGAGACGACCTTAGCTCCCGTATCGACTTCGACCTTGCCATCGTTCATGTTCTGGACGGCACTGTTGGTCTTTTCCTGTACCTGGGAGATGAGGTCGGTAATCTTTTTGGCTGCTTCTTGGGATTGTTCGGCGAGTTTTCTGACTTCTTCAGCAACGACAGCAAAGCCTTTACCGGCTTCGCCAGCTCTAGCAGCTTCAATAGCAGCATTTAAAGCGAGAAGATTCGTCTGGCTGGCGATATTAGAGATGACATCGACGATTTGGCCGATTTGTCCCGAAGTTTCTTCAAGTGCCGTAACTACTTCGGCTGTAGTATTCGTCTTGTCTTCGATAATCTGCATCTGGTCAATAGCCTGTCGGATGGCGTCGCCGCCTTCTTTTGCTGTCTGGGCGGTCTTTTCTGCTGAGCCGGAAACTGTTTGCGCATTTTCTGCCACACGTGAGATGGATTTAGATATTTCCTGTACGGTGGTGTTGGCGTCATTGGTGAGGCCAAGCTGTTTTTCGGCGCTGTCAGCAACGGAGGTAACAGAATTTGCTACCTGATTAGAAGCCTGAGCTGACTGTTCGGCACTCGATGAGAGCGTTTTGGAGGCATCAGCAAGTTCGCGGGAAGATGTGGCAAGCTTTCTGAGCAATGTTTGAATGTTTTCGCGCATTTTTTGGACAGAACGGGCAACGTTGCCAAACTCGCTTGGGTCTACGAGGTCTTTTTCGGGTTGAGAATGAGAAAAGTCGCCTTGGGAAAGAGTATTTAGGTATTCAACAGTATGGGATAGATGCATGGAAATCTGGCGGATTACAACCCAGCCGAGCAAAAGGCCGAGAATGAAAGCGGCTGCGATTGTGATGCAGAGTACGGTATTGGCATAAACTTCGTTGGCGAGGCTTTGCTCGTCAATGGAGGCTACTTCCTTCGTGAAAGTAATGGATAAAGCCTGTAAGTCATTGTTGAATTTGTTGGACAAGTCCTTGCCTTTAGCCATGTAGAGTTCGTAGGCTTCGTCATTTTTGCCGTCTTGTGAGGCAAGTTCGATGACTTCGTGCTTTATTTGGTGATACTGCGTAATGTCGCTTTGAATTTGGTCAAATTTTTGACGGATTGTCGGCGAAAGATTCAGCTTGCCGATAAGGTCCATAGTATGATGCATTGCCTGGTCATTGCTCTTGACATCATCGACGAGCGCATGAATTTCAGACGGGTCGTTAGTGAGCATCAGGGCGTAGACGTCGCCGTTCATTTTAAGGGAATAAATACGGCAAGCGTTGATGAGCTCAATGCCGCGCATATTGTTCGAGTAGACTTGCTTTAGCGATTGATTTGACTTATGCAAAAAATAAAAACCGGTAAAGCCTGTAATCAATATGGAGGCGAGTAGAATGAAAATTAGCAAAAGCAATTTTTGCTTTACTTGGAAATTGTTAAAAAAATTCATGACAACCACCCTTCAAAATAATATTTAACGGTTAATGACAGGTGAGGCGGGGAAATGCCAAACATTAAAGGTGCATTCATTTTAAGACCAGCTTTCTTTTGTGTTTTTGTGTCTATGTTGCCGTGAAAAAAGTCCTAGCCTAAAACCGGATAGGTAAGCAAAGACTCATGACTTAAGTCATGAGTCTTTTATAAGATGTTATCAACGCCTATTATAACAAAATTATTTTATTTTATCCAGTTTTGCAATTGAATTTATGGTATTTTTTCGTTTGCAAGTGCTTCTTATAAAATTTTATAAAAGGTGGTAAAAGGTGTTTTCAGTGATTACAAATAGCGCATTACATTATCATAGCTGATGCCGTGAATGAGGCGGGGACGGGCGGCATTAAACTTGCTGTTTATGATGCTTTTGGCGGCGTTATATTGCGGTGTCTTAATATCAGAAAGATTTAATATCGTGTCAATCATGTCGTCTGTCATATAGGGGCGATGGACAGCTTGGCAGATTAATTGCCACTTTTGCGGATACTTTTGCCGAAAACTTTTGGAGCCGTAGATAATCATTGGTATTTCGAGCATATAGCGATTGGGATTTTCTTCGACATGGCCGGCAAAATTGCTGCCGTTATCGTAGATGGTCTCGCCGTGGTCGGGCAAATAGATGACGAGGGCATCTTTTTGGGCAAATTTTTTGATGATGCTTGAGACGATATAATCATTGTAGTAAATTGCATTGGCATATTGGGCGAGGACAAGTTTTTGGCTGTCTGTAAAGGAGCCTTTTATGTCTTTGGCATCGAATTTGGCAAAACTATATGGGTAGCGTTCATAATAAAGGCTGTGGCCGCCCATGAGATGAATGACATAGAAATTTTTGGCAGCGGGTTTTTTTAATTCCTTTTCCAAGATTGGCAGCAAAGCCCCGTCTAAAGTGCCGAAGTCCTCGTGCGAGTCGCGCAGGCGCGTAAATTGACGAAAGTCGCAGCGATTGGCAAAGACCAAGGCGACATTGCCCCAAACGCCGGAGCTTTCCTGATTGGAAAGCCAGTAAGTCTTATAGCCGGCCTTTTTCATGACATCGATGAGATTGGGATATTCATACCAAGGCTTGGATGATTCGTAATCGTGGAAGGTGAATAGTTCGCGCAAGACGGCGACTGTCGTCGAATGCGGGCTGATGCAGTCGGTAAAGACGGCAATTTTGCCTTCTTTTTTTAGGCGGCAAAGATTGGGCGTATCAGGCAGGTAATAACCATAAAGGGCCATGTGATGACGGCTCATCGCTTCGCCTAAAATTAAGACGATGTATGGAATTGAGCTTTTATTTTCTGTTATTTGTGCATTGGTATTGAGTTTTTTGCTTAGAGAATTGAAGGAATCCATATTGGATAGGGCTGTGCGGGCAGAATTGTAGATGTGATAAAAAGGGGGGTCAAAAAGGTGATTTAGGACATAGCCGTGATAAAAGCATTCTATGCTTATGGCACCAAAGAGACCTAAGAGCAAAATAAGCGGCGCAAAAAGGCGAGGAAAAAAAATTTTGCAGTGTCTTAAAATATAGTTAAGTACAATTAAGGCAAGGAAGATTCCTAAAAGCCCTAAGATAATTGGCCATCCGACATACATGTGATAAAATTCGCGCGCTTCTTGCTGATTGGTTTCGAGTACGGCAGTAATGATGCCCGCGCCGATGGGAGCCTTATAGGTAAAGAGGGCAAACACTTCCAAAATCCATAATAAAAAACTTGTGCCCAAGATGAAAGCCCTGCTGGCAGAGCGCAGCCATTTAAAAGGCAGAGCATTTATGATGCCGCAGGCGATAATACTTATAGAAAGCCAGAGAGCGCAGCCGGCAATGAGCCCCAAGTAAAGATTTGCCTGAAAAAGCGAATAGGCAATGGGCTGAAAATTAAAAAAGAAGATGTCGAGGATAAAAGCGAGATTTTCTCGCAATATCTTTTGGAAAAAATCTAAAAGGCGGTTAAATGAGGCGATAAATTGCACGAAAAAAAGTCCTTTCTTTTTGCAGTTTTAGTCAAAAGGCATGAAAGGGACTTTTGGCTTCTTGGTCGGTGATAATCTCTACTTGAGAAGCATTTTTGCCCAGCGTCAGGCGCAATTTTTCGGCTAAATAGCTTATAGCTGGATACTCGGTGCCGAAGTGGCCGCCATCGACGACACTAAGTCTGATTTCCTCGGCGTGGCGTGCTTCATGGTACTTGACATCGCTAGTCAGATAAAGGTCAGCGCCGCTAAATTTTGCCCTGTCGATAAATTCGGCACCCGCGCCGCTGCAAAGGGCAATTTTTTGCACCGTTTTTTGCCCGCCGTCGATAAAGCGCGGGCAATTTTCGGGCAAGAGGCGTTTTAGGCGAGCGAGAAAATTTTCCGTTGGCAGGGCTTCTTCTAAACTGCCAATGCGCCCAAGGCCATAGGCAGGCCCTTGATTAGAAAGCGGGTAAAAGTCATAGGCTGGCTCTTCATAGGGATGAGCGCGCAAGATAGCAGATGTGACTTTCTTTTGTAATTTTTCAGGCAGGATAAATTCGATTTTTATTTCGTCGACAGTTTCAAGCTGTCCCTCCTGACCGATGAAAGGATTTGTACCCGCTAGCGGCAAAAAACGTCCCTTGCCGCAGATGGAGAAGCTGCAGCTGGAGTAATTGCCAATATGACCTGCTCCCGCTGAGGCGATGGCCTCGCGCAGCGCTTTTTCGTGTGAGGGGGGCACAAAGACGGCACCTTTTAAAAATTTGTCCTCAAGCGTAATTGAAAGTGGCTTTACATTTTTTAGGTTAAGTATTTGGCACAAAAGGTCATTGATGCCCTCATTGGCGCTGTCAAAATTTGTGTGGGCGGAAAAGACGGCAATGTTATGGGCGCAGATTTTTTGCAGTAATGCGCCGAGCGGCAAATCGGTGCGCAGGGTTTTTAAGGGGCGAAAAATCAACGGATGATGAGAGATGATGAGCTGGCAATTGTTCTTTATTGCCTGTTCAACGACCTGCTCGGTAACATCAAGGCAGATGAGGATGCGCTCGACATCGAGTGCGCCGTTACCCGTCAAAAGACCGGGATTGTCCCAGCTTTCGGCTAGGCGGCGCGGCGCTATTTCTTCCATGGCCGCAAGGACCGTTTGGCATTTAATCATTTTTTAAGTTCTCCAGTTGCTCTAAAAACTCGATTTTTTCCTTTAGTGTTTCTTCGGTGGTGGCACAGCTATTTTTGAGGCCGCAAATGATTTTTTCTTCGCGTTTTATAAGCCCGTCTAGATATTCGTCCCAAAGTGATGCCGGACGCTCTTGGAGGAGACAAGGCCCGATTTTTAAAGAAAAATCAGACGGCACAGGTTTTTTCCCCGGCAGGGCAAAGATGATTTGGTAAAGATGGTCGCTGTCTTTGGCGAGTGCTTCTTTTTTTATGTGCCAGCCAAGCTCATAGAGGTTTTTTCGCACCTTGTCAGCGGCTAGTTGCGGCTGCAAGATAAGTCCCTTGAGGCTTTTAAAAACGGCGGGACTGTTTTTTAAAAGCTCGTTTATTAATAAGCCCCCCATGCCGGAAAAGACGGCAATGTCTACTTCACTAGCGCGCAGCGGCTCAAGGCCGCTGCCACGCCGGACAGAGATTTTTTCTTCGAGCTGGGCATTTTTTATATTTTGCCGGGCGCCTAAATAGGGCCCTTCATTGAAATCGCAGGCAATGGCATATTTGGCTATGCCGCTTTGCACGGCGAAGATAGGCAAACTGGCGTGGTCCGTCCCGATGTCGGCAAAAGATGTGCCCTTTGGGAGAAAGGAGGCCACGGCTGTTAAGCGTGGGTTGAGCATGTAATTGATTCCTCGTTAAAATTAATCCATCGGCTGCAAAATACCGTTTTTATAAAGCAGCATGAGATGGTAAAGGTCATTTATTTGTTCTTGTATTTTTTGGCCCTCGTCGGTGTCGGCGATGGTCGTCTGATAGCTTTGTACTTCCATGGATTTGGTAACGGATTCAATATCCTTGTTTTCCATTATGGCTTCGCGGACATTGGTAAAGTCGCGGTGCTCGATAAGGCGCAGCCCGCGCGAATTGGAGACGAGCGTAAAGCCGGCAATACCCGTTTTCTTGTGGTAGGCGCGGCAAAAACCGCCATCGATGACAATGGCCTTGCCGCCCGCTTTGATAGGATTTTCCCCATCTTTGACCTTGATGGGCACATGGCCGTTGATGATGTGGCCGCGCTTGGGGTCAAGATTGAATTCCTTCAAGATGTATTCGCAGAATTTTGGCTGGTCGTAGTAAACAAAATAATCGTCGGAAGGTTCTTTCCAAAGCTCTTTGTCGGTTGTGAAGACGCGTTCAAAAGTCTTCATCTCGCGCCCGGAAAACGGCGAATTGCGCCCGCACCACAGATACCACATGAAGTCGTTGGTCGTCTGTTCATATTCGCCAAAATAAGCCTGACGAATTTTTCTGTCGACAAAATCAAGGTAGGCACGTCCGCTGAGATTTTTTCCTTCGAATTTGAGCATTCTGAAATTTCCTGCTTCATCTACGGGAACGCAGCCGTGAAAGAGGAGATTGCCATTATAGCATTTATAAAGGCTGCCCTTTTGGTAGAGAAAGTTGACATGGCGTTTTAGCTGGGGGCTTTCCGTAAAGGACGAGTGAAGATTTTTGATGATTTCCCTTTCCCCTTCCGTGAGGCGCAAAGGGTCATTAGGGTCAGTGGTAGGAAAATGTTTTTGCGTCAAAGGATAAACTTTGCCGCCAATTTCAATCGTGTAATTTTTATAATCTATTTTATCAATGAGGATGCGCGAATCTATATGCCATTCGGGATTGCGCCGAATCATGTCCGCCTCGAGCTTGAACATGATGATGGCGATAGCCTTTTGGGCGGCCTTGGTTGGCTCTTCTTCCGGGTAAAGGGAAGCGGCGAATAAAAATAATGGCCGGACGCTGATGGCATAGCCGCGCTCTAAGACTTCAACATTATCATATTTAAGGCAAATGCGCATAATTTCAGCGATGCAGACGTCGTTGCCGCAAGCAGCGCCCATCCACAAGACATCATGATTGCCCCATTGAATGTCAATGCTGTGATGGCGCATGACCATATCTAAAATGCTGTCGGGCCTTTTGCCGCGGTCGAAAAAGTCACCGACAATATGCAGCCTTGCTACTGCCAGGCGCTTGATGAGCGTAGTCAAGGCGATGATGAAATCATCAGCGCTGCCGATGCTGATGAGCGTATCGAGCATTTTGCGGCGATAGACGCGCGGCACGTAGTCGGCGTCAGGACGGCCGCGTAAAAGTTCATCAATTATTGAGCCATATCCTTTGGGGATGGCTTTATTTATTTCGCTCGGCTCGTATTTGTAGGACATGAACTTGGCTAGGTCTAAAAGATTCAAGATAAGGCGCCGGTAGTATTCTGGCGTCAAAAGCTCAAGCTTTTTTAAGGCAGCGAGTTTTTCTTGCGGATAGTAGATAAGCGTGCAAAAGTCAGCCTTTTCATCGGTGCTCATCATGCCCTCAAAGACTTTGTCAACTTTTTCCTTGATGACGCCGGAGCAGTTATTTAGAATGTGGAAAAAAGATTCGTATTCGCCGTGCAAATCACTCATAAAATGCTCGGTGGGCTTGGGCAAGCTCAAGACACCGTTGAGATGAATAAGCTCCGTATAGACGGATTGGCGGGTGGGGTACTTTTCAGACAGTAATTTGAGATAGCGGTACTTTTGTTCTTGGTAATTCAAAACGCGTTTGCTGCTACATGAAGATGACCTGCGCGTTTGTAGTATGCCGCAAAGAAATTGCAGCGCCAGCTGTTGAGCGGGCTCCATGGTAGCTTGACGGGCAGCTCATCTAATGATAGCTTTCCCCTTTCTTGATGATAAAATAGAGGATATTTGCACTTTTTAGCGCCAAAAGAGTCAGATGTCCTCATAATTTTATTTTATCATATGGAAAAAGAAAAGTCGCATTGATTTATTCATTTTTGTCGGTATTATTTAGCTGCGCAATAATAGAAAATATTTTTTGCAAAAACTCTTTTTGTGTGCTGCTATTGCCTTCCAAGCAAATATTTAAAGGTGAATAGCCTTCGATGCCTTCTTCGAAGCGGCAGACGGCATGGTAAGGGCAAAAAGCACAGGCTGATTTTTTATCTGCTTTATAGGGGCGCACGGCAATGTTGCCGCTCATGATGTCCTGCCCCGTTTTTTGCAGCATGTAAGAGCAGTATTTGATAAGAGCTTCAAATTCGTCAGAAGTTTTTACGCTTTCAAAGCTCGTTTTGGACAAGGTGCCCTGCTTGGTGAAACTTGGCTTGATGAAAGATAGTGAGGCATCAATATTTTTTATTACTTCTTGGTCGTCTAAGAGCCAGCCGGGCATGCGCAGCTCTTTTTTTAGCGCAGCCTCAATGGTGCTGGAGGTTGCTTTTTGCTTGAAAGACAAAGGAGCGCGGTGAAAGAGAAAGCAATATAAGATACCGGCGGGCAAAGGGTCTTTTAAGTTTAAAAGACCGGCTGAATTGAGTGCGGCGAGCATGTAAGTTAAAAGTTGTAGTTTTAGGCCGTAGTAGACCTGTGTGACGGAAATATTGCTTTTTTCTGATGACTTGTAGTCGATGATTAAAAGGTGCTTGCCATCTGAATCGATGCGGTCAATTTTGCCATTGACGTTCAAGACAAGATTATCATTTAATTGATGGCGAACAGGTCGCAAATCGCCTCTGCCAAATGTTTTTTCAACAGCAATGGTCTTAAATTGGCTATTTGTGGCAAATTGGCGCAGGCGGTCAATTGTCTTGTGGGCAGTCTGGGAAAGGCGCCTTAATAGATGGCGATATTGGCCAGAGCTCAAGAGGATATCGCTGGGCAAATTGTCGATGACGGCTTTTAGAGCTTCATCGCAAAAGGCGTCGCTTTGTGCATCGTGAAGTGAGGCCCAATCCAGTTTTTTGTCTAGAAGTGCCTGTCCAAAATTGTAGAGTGTATCGTGCAAGAAGTTGCCTAGGTCAAGTGGTGTAAAGGCAAATTCGGGTCTTTCTTCAAGGCGCAGGGCATAGCGGGAAAAGTGACTGAAAGGGCAGCTGTTGAAACTTTCAAAGCGCGTGACGCTGCCGGAAAGCACGCCTTTTGGGGCATATAGTTGACGGGCGATTGCCCTGCTGAGTTTTGGAGGCGGCGCACTGGCAAAGAGGCCATCAAGAGCACCTTTAAGGCGTGTTTTTAAAGAATCATCTGTTAAAAGAAAATTATAGACATCTTGCCAAAAAGGGTAAATTTCGCCGCTTTCCCTGTAAAGGCGCAGGGCGGAAATAAGCTGTGCAATGGCAAAATCTGGTGTAGCAAGGCGACTTAAAGCATCATTTTCATCGCGCTGGTCTAAAAGCAGGGAGAAAAAAGATTTTTCGTCAAAAGAAAAGATGTTTAACAGGCGGTCAATAAGGCAAGAGCGGCCGAGACTTTTATTTTCGCTATCAGAGAGAGTATAGGAGATGAACAAGAAGCGGCGCGCAAGAGTGAAGGCGCGATAAAGGAGAAAATTTTCGGCAAAGCTGTCTTCACTGCTGCTATGGGATAGCTTAATGCCCAAATCAGAAAGTACGAGTCTGTCAGCTTCATTTAAAAGACTATTTAGCATGCCTTTGCGTGGCATGATGCCGTCATTTGCGCCCAGGATAAAGATGATTTGCTTATTTTCAAGGCTGTTTTGGTCGAGCTTTGAAATGCTCACGTAGTCAAGGCCAGGCGGAATCATCGCTATTTTAAGTGCATCGAGCCCATCTGATAAGATGACCGCATATTTTTTTGTGTCCAGCAGTAAAGCACCGCATGATTCGACGAGCTGGTCCATGAGCGTGATGGTATCCTGCCAGATTTGGCGGTGTTCGCTGGCGTCTGCAAGACGCCCTTGTGAGGTGGCTTCTTCTTGCCAAAGCGATAGTTTTTGCGGCACTTCTAAAAGGCAGAGAAAATTATAAAGGGCTGTTGTATAATCGCGCACGTCGGAAGCGTTGGCAAGTTCATTGGAAAAGATTTCTAGGGGGGTGAGAGCGCGCTTTTTTATCTCGTTTATTAAGGCGAGTTGTTTTTGCTTTTTTTCTTCCGTCTGATATTTTTTGGAAGAAAATTCCCAGTTTGCCAGCCAGCGTTTTTTGCCCTTGATGCCGAATTGCAGCACATAGTTTTCGATTAAATCCACTTCGTCGCGCGTGAGAGGGAAAAAATCAGTTTTTAGGCAGCGCATGAGCGGTTCGTACTGCCAGCCTTGTACAGCCTCAAGTGAGGAGCAGATTAGTTCGGCAAGGGGATGGTGGATGAAAAGGCGTTTTTGGTCACTAAAAAAAGGTAGCTTGAACTTGCCGAAGGTATCACGCAATAATGGCTCATAGCTTTCACTGCGATAGATGACGCCAATATCGCGGTAATGAAATCCTGCTTCGTGACAAAGCTGCAAAATTTTTGTAGCGACGGCATGGACTTCAAGGCGTGCATTGGCTGCTTCTGTAATGGCAAGGCCTGTTGGCACTTGCTTTTTTTCGAGCGAGCGAAAGTGAAAGAGATTGTCCTTTACTGTTTGCAGTGCGAGAGAGAGGAAGCGGTGTGTTTCTTTTAGGATAGTTGTTTTCGTTGTAAGGGAAAGTTTTTGACAAAGCGATTTCATTTCGCGATATGTTTTGCTAGGCCGATAAAAAAGAGATGTTTCCAAATCATTTTGAGCACTTTCCGGTTCGTCAAGGCAGAGCGTGATGTGTGCATTTTTGGTCTTCTTTAAGAGAGCGGTAATGAGCAGAATTTCTTGCGGATTAAAAAAGCTAAAGCCATCGAGCCATATCTCTGCTCCTTCCAGCCAGGAGGAAGCAGCAATTTTTTGTGTTGCCAGCGGCAGCATTTCAGCTCCGTCATTAAAACGAGGCTGCATTTCTTTTTGAAAGCGCTCGTAGAGCAGGGCAATGTCATGCAGTTTTTGACCAAACTGTGCTTCGGAAACATCTTGCGCTGCCTCTTTTAAATCTTCTGCACTCACACCATAGGTCTTTAGTTCGTCGACAAGTTCGGCTAAAGAGGCAGTAAAGTGATGCTGCCTTGCAATGTGCGCTAAGGCTGTAAGCTCAGATTTGCTTTCAGCGACGGTATGCGACAATAAAAGCACTTTGCCGATTTCCGAAAGGCGCGTCTTTTCATCACTGCAGCTTTGCGAGAGGATATTATGGCAGAGGCGGCGAAAGCCAAAAACAAAGGCGCGCGAAAAGCCGCCTTGTTCCTTGGTCATAGCGGCAAGCTGCTGCTCTAGCTTGAATGTCATGTGTTCTGGCAAAAGCAGGATAAGAGGCGGCCCTAAGGGGTCTTTTTGCAAGGCGGCGCAGATGTCATCTAGGCAGCGTTTGGTTTTGCCTGTGCCCGACGTGCCAATGATAAATTCAAACAAGCAAAGGCCCTCCTTTTTTTTAAAATGAAAAAATTTTTTTGCAACCGTAAAAGATGCCGCTGTATAGGAGCAAAAGCAGCAAAGAGGCGATAATCATTCCCATAGCTTTAGGAACGAAAGAGGCTGTAAGGGAATAAAAAATAATCCAAGAAAAAGCAGCAAAGCAGATGAGCATGAGTAAAAAAAGGCATTTTATTAATTTTAAAAGCATAGTGGTGATTGCCGCAAAGGCAGTCATTCACATCCTTTCCGTATTTTATAGCTATATTTTAACACAATACGCCAGGGGACTTTCGCCTCTTAGGCGAGAGGGCGTTTACTGTATTAGGGTGCGTGGAGCTGGTTTTGGGTGGCAGTCAATTTGTTATTTATAATACTTATTAATATTAATAAGTATTATAAATAACAAATATGAAAAAAAGAGCGGCCAAAGTATTGTTTTTTGTGTTTCGAAAGACTATATTAATGGTAGTGAAAGTGATGCCGCAAATGAGGCCACGCATTTGCTAATACATATAAATGGAGGCAGTTTCGATGATTACGACAAAACCCTTAGGAGAACCGTTAAAAGAAGAACAGTTGAAAAGATTGCAGAATTTGGCAGTTGCCGAATTGTGCGATGGGATGTCCTTGCTCGGTATACCGCGCAGCGGCTGTATGGATGCTGAAATTAAGCCGATTGATAAGAAATCGTCGTTTATTGGCGTTGCTTGTACGGTAAAGGCTGTTGATGGCAATCTGACACCCGTTCAATATGCTATTGAAAAAGCTAAGGCTGGTTACTGCCTCGTTGTCGATACGGAAGGCTTTAAAGAAGGACCTTACATGGGTGAGCTTATGGCTCTTACGGCGCAGGACCTTGGTTTAGAAGCAATTGTCATTGACGGCTATGTTCGCGATTCCCTTCTCATTGAAAAAATGGAATTTCCGGTCTTCTGCCGTGGCTATATGCCGCGCACGCCGAAAAAAGCGCAAGAAGGCGAAATCAATGGCCCGATTTGCTGCGCTGGCGTTAAGGTAATGCCCGGAGATGTCATCATGGGCGATTATGATGGAGTAGTCGTTATCCCGCGCGCTCAGCTCGATGAAGTTATTGAAGCCGCAGAAAAGCGTCACAATAACGATGAACATCGTCGTGTCCGCATCGAAGAATTTTTCGACCAGAACGAAGAAAATAGTCAGCATAAGGATTTTGCTACGCTCAACAGCGATGCTGCAAAATAAATTTGAAAAAAGATAGTCTTTGCCCCCGCAAGATGAGGAAACTGAGCTTGCAGGGGCCTTTTTATTATGGCAATTATTTTTGAAATAATTTTGGAATAAAAAAGCCACACGAAGCCATCCTCATAGAGAATGCCAATCGTGTGGCTTTTTGCAGTAAGGCTGCAGCAGGAGCTGCCCGTTCTTATTTTGCGTTTGAATGGTGCGATTGGTGAGATTCGAACTCACGATCTTTCGCTTAGGAGGCGAATGCATTATCCAGCTATGCTACAACCGCATTAACAAAATAATTTTATCAAAAGAAAAAGTATTTTGCAAGTGCTGGAGAATTTTTAACGGAAGAAACGCTGAAATTCATAATCTGAAGGCGCCTCGTTGATGGGATAATCAGCTAGGAGCAAAAGCTCGATATTTTTTTCATAGCGCGTGGCAACAAAAGAGGCCACAGAGGTCGCCTTTTCGTCAAATGCTTTGGCAAGAATGATGCCGTGAGAAATATCAAGCGCATCTAGCTGCCCTAAAAGCAGGTAGATATCAGAAGCTGTGGCGCTGGAAGGGACGATTTTCCAGATGGCCTCGCCATTGGTAAGAAGGTCTACCGTGCCGCCTGTGGGACAGGCAATATTGGCGCGAGTACTTTTATATGTCTTTTGTGCTTTGAAATGAGCTGCGAGGCGATGTGCGAGTAAGGTGACGGGAAGCTCTGTGCGCGCCGTGATGATGTCGAGATAGTGCTTTTTCTCCAGCTCTGCTTTGATGCGGTTGCAAAGGTCGCGGAAGTTTTCATCGCGTATGAAATCATTTTTTGTAATCGTTGAAGTGAAGCCGTAAATGAGTTCGATTTCGCCTCGGATGCGATTGTATTTATCGCTATGTGAGCTGACGATACCAAGGTCATAAAGCTGATGGAATAAGATGACGCGCTCGTGGGAAAGGATGTCAAGGCCTTGATTGTTCTTCGTGACATGATAAGGCTCATAGTTTTTTGGCGGCTGCATTTCCATGTCGAGATATTGCTGCGGCGTCGGTGCATAGCCAAAGGTCAAAAGAGCGCGCCAGCCGCTGCGCCCTTTTAGTTCTTTTTTGTAAATAAGAGGCTCATTGCAGCGCTTTTGGGCATTAAAGTAGACGGGCGAGATAGCATTTACATTCCAGGTTTTGTCATTGCCGCTGTCGCCGTGCAGGCTGACGGTGAGCGTTAAAAGCGGGCTGTCTCCTTCTAAAAAGCGTCGGTAGCGAGCGCCGAGAAGGGGAATGATTTTTTTCGTGTAGATTTGCTTTCTCGTTTCGACGAGGTCTTTTAAGTTGCCGATGGTAATGCTCGTGCCGTGGCCATATTCGGAGACATTTTCAATTATCGTTGCCGTTATGGGGCGGTCGATGCGCAGCTCCGTAATCATTGTGCCAATATTTTCCGTATAATGGCGCGTCTTAAAATTAATGAGCGTTCCGGCGGCAGCAATTGATTGCTTCATGCCAAGGCCATGTTCGTTGAGCGTTGTGCCCCCTGAGGTACCGCCGGGAGAAAGAGCTTCACTTAGCTGGGCTGTCTTTATGCCGCAGGCATTGTCGGTGATTTTTAGATATGATTTTTGTTTTTGGGCAAAAATACCGATGTCTATATCTACGTTGAGCATCTGCCCTTCGAGGCGGGCGGCAATGCTGTTATCAATAAATTCCGATAAGATATCCACATAATTGAAATTGTTTTTCCCCAGTTCATCTAAAAGGCGATTATCTGGTCTGATATTAATGGGAAAGGTATCGTGAATGCGCAAAATATCACCTCTTTTCGCTGCGCAAAAAATTTATTTTTTTATTATGACGCAATCGCTTGTGTCCGTTTCTTCCAAGCGTACACTGATGATTTCTCGATTCGAGGTAGGAACGTTTTTGCCGATGTAGTCGGCGCGGATGGGAAGTTCACGATGTCCCCTATCGACGAGAACGGCAGCTTGGATGGAAGACGGGCGGCCAAGGTCAATGAGGGCGTTTAAGGCAGAACGTATAGTCCTTCCAGTATAAAGTACATCATCGACGAGAACAATGCATTTGTCGTTGATGCCATCTGGCACGCTTGTCTCGCGCACGATGGGCTGATAAGAAAGCGTGGAAAGGTCGTCGCGGTAGAGGGTGATGTCTAAGATGCCGACAGGCACTTTTTCCCCTTCAATGTGTTCAATGATTTTTGAAAGTCGCTGCGCAAGCGGTACGCCGCGCGTGCGGATACCGATGAGCATGAGATTTTGGCAGCCTTTATTGCGTTCGATTATTTCGTGGGCAATGCGCGTTAAGGCGCGGCGGATGCCATCTTTGTCGAGCAAAATAGTATCTGTATTGGTCGTGTTGGGCATATTTATCCTCTTTTGCGTAGTTTTGTTAAAATTTGCCTCATATCATATGGCAGGGGGGCGACAAAACGCATTTTCTGTCCCGTTTTTGGGTGTGTAAGTTCTAAGGTCAAGGAATGCAGTGCTTGGCCTTCTATTTTTTTATCGAGGGGATTTTTGCATTTTGAATAGCGTGGGTCGCCGAGGAGCGGATGGCCAATATGAGCCATATGCACCCTTATTTGGTGCGTTCGTCCCGTAAGCAGACGACATTGAATGAGACTATAGCGTTTAAAGCGCTCTAGAGCGCGAAAAAGCGTTGTTGCGGGCTTGCCTTTGCCGTAGAGAACGGCCATTTTTTTTCTGTCAGCAGGGCTGCGTCCGATATTTCCTTCTACTTTTCCCCTGTCTTGTGCCAAATGTCCGTTGATAATGGCAAGATAAGTGCGCACGGCTTTTTTTTGAGCGATTTGCTCGGCGAGACAAAGGTGTGCGGTATCGTTCTTGGCGACTACCATGACGCCCGAGGTATCTTTGTCGAGGCGATGGACGATGCCGGGGCGAATCATGCCATTGATGCCCGAAAGGTCATGGCAATGGTATAAAAGAGCGTTTACCAAGGTCCCTGAATAGACGCCCGGCGCGGGATGGACTGTCATGCCGCGCTTTTTATTTACGACGATTATATCATTATCCTCATAAAGAATGTCGAGGGGAATGTTTTCTGGTTCAATTGCAAGCTTTTGGGGTTCGGGAACGTCAATGGTGACAATATCACCGTTTTTGAGGCGATAATTGGCTTTTTGCACTTTGCCATTGACTAAGATGGCTTCACTATTTTCAATTAATTTTTGGATGAAGGAGCGCGAAAGGTCGCAGTCTTGTGTGCTTAAAAAAGCATCGAGGCGTTTGCCGGACGCGTCGCTTATGGCATAAGTGTATTTTGTCAATCTTTTGGAAGCCCCTTTATTGATAATTGGTAGATGATTAAAAAAACGCCGCAGACGATGGCTATATCGGCAATGTTAAAGACAGGCCAAAAGCGAAAGTCAAAAAAATCTATCACATAGCCTAATGTGAGGCGGTCGGCTAGATTGCCGGCAGCTCCGCCGATGAGCAGCGTGAGACCCGTCTTCATGAGAGGCGGTAGTTTTCGTAATTTCCTGTAAAAAAATAACGCGGTAGCGAGCAAAGCGCAGGTTACCGCGACAAAAACAGGGCGATAAGCGGCTAAAACGCCGAAGGCCGCACCGGGATTTTGGATATATGTTATGTAGAAAAAATTTTTGATAACGATATGAGAAGCTCCCGGCAACATGAATTTAGCAACGCAATATTTTGTGCTAAAATCGAGCAGAAAGATGGCAATGATGCCTAAAATATACATGATATGCCTCAAATATAGCGCTTGAGCAAGATGCCGATGCGCCCTTTTTTTGTGGTACCGGTTATTTCACAAATTTCGAGTCGGCCTCGGCCGCGTATGGAAAGAACATCGCCTTCTTTTACGGCTTGTGAGGCATTTTTGACAGATTGCCAGTTGAGCTTTATTTTTTCAGCGGCAATTTCGCTGGCCATCTTGCTGCGCGAAGTGCCGTAGCCGGCTGCGGCGATTGAATCGAGTCGCAAAGAAGCCACGGTGGCCCTAATCTCTTTGCAGCGCTCTTCACGCGGAGCAATGGAGTCCATCTGGCCTTTGACACAGCTTACGCTGGCCTTGCCAACCGAGGTCAAATTTTCAAGTACGAAAGAAGACGTTTTTTCTAGGCAAAGCACCTTGGCACACCCTGGGGCAAAAATAATGTCGCCAAAATTTTTTCGTTCTAGTCCGAGGCCCATTAAGGCGCCTAAGACGTCGCGATGTGAAGGGCGATAGAATTTGTCATTCCAAGTGATATCAAGGACACAAAGGCCGTAATTTACGGTCCCTTTAAAGTCGGGGTCGCAAAATGAAGCGCAGGCTCTTTCAGCGCCGAGGTAGCCGCCGTCGAAGTCGAGCTTTAAAGCGTAGTTGGCAGCTACAGTTTCAGCGATTTCTTGGCCAAAAGGGTCTAAAAAAGCGCTAGTTCTAAAGCGTCCCGTTTTTTTGACGGCCTCAGCGTAATCAGTAAGGCGCACGGCGGCTTCTTCGCCTTCCGTGCCTTTGTAAAAGCGAATAATCTTTTCTCTTTCAGCCATTAATTTTTCCCCATTGCCTTTGATTTTTCCACGGCGGATGTGACAGCATCGATTAAGGCACCGCGTACGCCACATTTTTCCATGGTGCGTACACCTTCAATCGTTGTGCCGCCTGGCGATGTTACCTGGTCGCGCAGCTGGCCGGGATGTAGGCCGCTTTCAAGTACCATCTTGGCAGAGCCTAAAACGGTCTGGGCAGCAAGTTTTATTGCATCGGCGCGTTTTAGGCCGTTTAAGACGCCAGCATCGGCAAGGGCATCGATGATGATGAAGACGAAAGCAGGACCACTGCCTGAAAGACCAGATACGGCATCAATGAGTTTTTCGGGGACGATAATTGCCTCGCCGGCAGAGGCAAAGAGCTTTTGAATCAGCGCGCCTTGCTTTTCGCTGGCTTTAGTGCCGAGCGATAAGGCCGACATGCCTTCTTTGACAGACATTGGTGTATTGGGCATGACGCGGATGATGGGATTTTGCGGGAAGTTTTCTTGCAAGGTTTTTAGGGTGATGCCGGCAATTATAGAAACGATGAGTGTGTCCTTTTTCAGATGGGACTTTATTTCATCAAATGCTGCTTGAGCAACTTGTGGTTTGATGGCTAAAATGAGCACATCCGAAGAAGCACAAAATTTTTCTGCGCCAACAAAGGCATTGATGTGGTATTTTTCCATAAGGAATTTGCAGCGGCTTTCCTTGTGGTCGGAGACATTTATTTGTTGCGGTGAGACGATGTGAGAAGAGGTGATGCCGGCGATAATTGCTTCGGCCATTGCACCGCCACCGATAAAATTTACGTTCATTATGAAAATCCTTTCTAGCTTTTGGTAAAAATCTGACTATTCCCAGGGGAGGCGGTCAGACCCCTTGCCTGAGGTGGGAGTGTGTATGTCGGCAATGCTGACATTGACATTTTTTGGCGAGCACAAAAAGATGTTGTCGCCGACGCGATTTATTGCTCCGTCGAGTGCATAGGTGACACCGCTCATGAAGTCGATGATACGGGTTGCCGTTTCAGCATCGGTTCTTTCAAAATTTAAGAGAATGGGCTTGGCGGATTTGAGATGATTGGCAATTTGCTGCACATCATCGTAAGAGGTAGGTTCAACTATTACAACACGCATCGGCTTATTTAATTCTGATGGGATATTTTGTTCACCATTAGAAAAGCCGGCTACGGCAGCGCGAAAGTCGACAACGTTATCTTGGTTTGGGGGAATAGAATAATCGTCTTCTACTTCCTCATATTCTTCTATATTTTGCTCGTCGGCAAAGGTATCTTGCTCATTTTTGTCGTTGCCTTTGTTGCCGAATCCGTTAAAAAGTTTCATTTTTTTCTCCTTAATATTGACGTGGGCCAAAGATGGCAGTGCCGACGCGGACAACATTGGCGCCAGCCGTTATTGCAATTTCATAGTCGTGTGTCATGCCCATTGATAATAGCTCGATTTTGGAGTTTGGCAGGCAAGACTTTTGGGTGCGTTCGAATAAAGCGCGCATTTTTTCAAAAAGTGGCCTTACTTTTTCAGCCTCTAAGTTGGGGGCAATAAACATAAGCCCGCGCAAGTTGAGATGTTCCATTTGGTCGACAGCCTTTAAAAGCGGGTCAAGGTCTTCGAGATAGACACCCGTCTTGCTTTCTTCTTTCACGAGGTTGACCTGAACGAGCACATCTTGTATTTTGCCAATTTTTTCTGCTTCTTTGTTGATGGCACAGGCAAGTTTTTCACTGTCTACTGACTCAATCATGTCGAAAAGGGTGACGGCATGCTTTACTTTATTCGTCTGCAAGTGGCCGATGAGATGCCATTTGACATTTCTTTCCAGCAGAGCTTTTTTTTGCATGGCCTCTTGGACGCGGTTTTCGCCAATTATCGTGGCACCGGCATCAATTGCTTCTCTCATTTCTTCAACGGTATGATTTTTTGTCACAGCGACGAGCGTGACATCTGGACCAAAGGCCGCAGGACGGTTTTTGGCAGCACGGACTATATTTTCTCGAACAGAGGCTAAATTTTCCTTAATCATGGCTTACACCTCGAAAATAAGATTATATCTTTATTTATTTCCCTCTTGCTATTTTATTTTCCTGCCAAATTAATGATTAATGTCTTTTAGGGCGCAGGCAAAATATTGCTCCATGTCGCCCAGTCTTGCCATGCTCAGCCCGATAGGAAAAATAGCTGTCATTAAAGCAAGCTGTGCAAGGTGGCAAGCCGCCAATGCACTCTTTTTTTAGGCCGTGTTTTTGTAAGAGCGCTAAGTTTGCCTGATAGAGGGAAAAATGAAGTTTCCCCTGAGCGCGAAAGAGAATAGAAGTTGCAGCATCGCCATAAAAATTATCAAAGCTGCCGAAGCGGGATTTCATTTGAGTGAGAAAGTCGTCACTTACGCTATAACATTCGCCGCCAATACAAGGCCCAATGGCAGCAAGGCAATCAGAAGGCCTGGTGCCAAAATGTTTTTGCATTGCCGCAAGGGCGTTTCCGGCGATATCACCATAGGTACCGCGCCAGCCTGCGTGCAAAAGAGCAATGACCTTATTTTGTGCATCGTAAAGGAAAAGTGGTGCGCAGTCGGCAAAAAAGAGCAAAAGAGGTACGTCTTCTTCGGCGGTGATGAGGCCGTCGACGCCTTTGATGACATTTTCTAAGTTTTTGGCTCCCTTGCCGCAGTCTTTGGCCGTGACAACTTTTACAGTATTGCTGTGTACTTGCTCACAGCAGACGGACTGTGCATAATCAAGGTTTAAGGCCTCGAAAAAGCGGCGCCTGTTTTCATTGACTGCAAGCGGGTCATCGCCGACGTGCAGGCCGAGGTTGAGGCTTTGAAAAAAGCCACGACTTACGCCAGCATCTCTTTCGGAGACGGCGGCGCAGAGGGAAGAAATACCCTTAAAAATGGGGGGGACGTAGTATTTTAGCATAAAATTTCCTTTAGCAGACACCGCAGCGTTTGCAGCCATCGAAGCAGCGCGGTGTATTTTTTAGCATTTTGGCCATTTCTAGCTCGTGGATGAAATAGGCTTTTTTTACACCCATGTCAAGTTTATCCCAAGGGAGTATTTCATCAAAATCGCGCTGGCGATAAAGATAAAAATCCTCTTTGAGGTTCATTTCCTTCATTTTTTGGCGAAATTTTTTGCTGCCACCAGCTAAAAATGACGCGTATAAAATTTTTCCTAAACGCCTGTCGCCTCGCGATAAAATACCCTGTAGATATGAATCGCGCGGTACCTCGATAAGGCATTCAATGCGCTTGTTGGCCTTTAAGCTTTCCTTGATGTGGCGCAAAAAGGCGGCCGTTTCTTTCATGTCTGCCATCGGCAGCCATTGAAAAGGCGTAAATGGCTTGGGGACAAAAGGATTGATGCTCAAGGTGAGCTTGCCATGTGCTCCTTTTTCATCCATATATTGGCGGAGGTTATTGGCCATGTCGATAATAGCCTCGATATCTTCAGCCGTTTCATCGGGTAGGCCGACCATGATGTAGAGGCGGTAATTGCGCACGCCAGCTTTTATTCCCATATCAATGGATTGATAGAGGTGTTCTTCTTCGATACCCTTGTTGATAATTTTGCGGATTTTTTTGCTGCCCGCTTCGGGAGCTAGGGTTAGCGTGCGCTGGCCGCTAGCAGCAAGCGAATTGACGAGAGTTTGTGTTACAGAGTCGGCGCGGAAAGAAGCTACGGACATAGGATGTTCATTATCCCTTATGAAATGGCAGATAGCATCTATATCTGGGTGGTCGGAAATGGCCGCTCCCATGAGGCCGATTTTTTTATGTGGCGGCACTTTTTCTATCTGGGCCTTGATGGTGGCGAGACTTCTGTTGCGCGGCTTGCGGAAGCAGTAGCCTGCCATGCAAAAGCGACAATGGCGGCCGCAGCCGCGCGCTGTTTCAATGAGGTAAAAATTAAATTCTGTATGCTCGCTATTTATGACAGTGTGAGCGGGATAAGCATCGAGGTCTTTGACCCACTGGCGCTTTATGGTCTCTGGTATGCCTTCTGCTACGGTGATTTTTTCAATCGTGCCATCAGCGTGATAAGAAGGCGTATAAAAGCGCGGCACGTAAATGCCGGGAATTTGGGCGAGATTAAATAATAGCTGTGCGCGAGAGAGGTTTTCCTGCTTGGCCTTATGATAGGCATCGAGTAAGGCATTTATCGTTTCTTCGCCCTCGCCAACGATGAAAGAATCAATAAAGTCAGCAAGCGGTTCGGGATTGAAGGTAGAACAAGGACCGCCTGCGATAACAAGTGGGTCGCTATCGTCGCGCTCGTTGCTAAGCAGCTTGACTTTACCAAGTTCAAGCATGGAGAGGACATTAAAATAGTCAAGTTCAAAGGATATGGCAAAGGCCACAATCTTAAATTCGTAGAGCGGTTTTTGCGATTCCAGGCTCAAAAGCGGCGTGCGTGAATTTTTATATTCTTTCATCAGCTGCTGCTTGGGCAAGAAGAAGCGCTCGGCAGCGCTATCCGGGCGCTTGTTTATCTGTTCATAGATTATATGCATGCCCAAATTGGACATGCCAACATTGTAGTGATTAGGATAACATAAAGCAATTTTGGTGCGAATACCAGCGGGGAAAATGCTATAACCGCTTTCTTGTTCCAAAATGTCTTTGAGGTGCTTTTTTATTTTCCAGGACAAATTTTACCTCCAGTTAATAATAAAAAAGGCTATCCGGCGCTGCTCAGGCAGCATTAGCTCGGACAGCCCTAAAATCAATCGTTATGCTCTTTTTCTAGGCGCAGGTTTTCCACTTCCTGAGCAAAGTTGCTGCTGTCGGAGAATTTGCGATAGACAGAAGCAAAGCGAATATAAGCAACTTCATCAAATGTCTTTAAATACTGCATGACAAGCTCGCCGATTTTTTTGCTGGGAATTTCAGAACACATCTGGTTGTGAATATCCTTTTCGATGTCGTCGGCAAGCTTAATAATCTTTTCAGCGGGAATATCGCGCTTATAGCAGGAGCGCAAAATACCGTTGCGCAGCTTATTGCGGTCAAAGACAGCGCGGCGCCCATCGTTTTTGATGACGATAAGCGGCATCATTTCCACTGTCTCATATGTGGTAAAACGCCGCCCGCAGGTACTGCATTCTCTCCTGCGGCGGATAGAGTTTCCGTCTTCAACGGAACGCGAATCAATGACACGGCTATCTTCGTTGCCACAAAAAGGACATCTCATATCAGTTTACCTCATTGCTTTTTTGTACTCTCAGAATTTGGCGTCGGCACAGTTTTGGGAGCGGCTGGTGCTGCAGCTTTTTTTACGGGAGCAGGCTCTGCCTTGGCTTGCGGTTCAGGCTGTGCCTTAGGCTGCGATTTTGGCGTTTCGCTATTTTGCTGTTGTTCGTCGCTGGTATGGCGGTATTGCGTCGTACGTTCGGCAGGTCGGCTTTCTTCCCGCTGCGGCGCAGCTTTTTCTGCCTGCTGCTGGTTATCGGCAGCAAGGGCGTTTTCATCTTCCGGCGCTTGTGCCGTAAAGGTCTTGCTTATTACGCTGCCATCAGGGCCGAGCGTGCCTAAATCTTGACCATTAAATGAAATTGTTGCGGCACCGGCGTTGCCTAAGCGCAGCTCAATATCTTTGCTAGCATTCCAAGTAAAGCTTTGGCCTTTTTTGGCAGTCTGAGAGAAGATGACCTTGCCATCGGCTTTTACTTGAACCCAGCAAGACTTCGTGAATGTAGCCGTGAGATGGGCTCCTTTTATTTGCGGTGCAGGCGCTTCCTCTTGTTTAGAAGAAACTTCTTGCTGCACGGGAGCTGGTTTTGGTTCAGGGCTATTAAAGAGCGGCCAGACGAAATAGCCAATGCAGGCGAGAATGATAATGCCGATAAGACTGCCGAAGAGCAAGTTGACGCCACTTGCTGATTTTTTATTGCTGCGGCGCGGCGTGGTGCTGCTTTCAACTTTAAAACTTTCTTGCGGCCTTTTTGTCGGCAATGGCTTTTGAGGTGGCGCCGGACGAAATACCTGCGTCTGGTCAAGTGCCTCTTGGGCTGGCGGCGGTGCGACGTTTGACATTGGGTCTTCTTTTGTCAGATTTTGCTCGCTATAAAACTTATCGAGCATCATGTCGGCATCAAGTCCCAAAAATTTGGCATAGGTGCGAATAAATCCTTTGAGATAGACAGTTCCTTTTATTTGGCTGTAATCGCCCTTTTCAATTGCTTCTAGATAATGTATGCGAATGTTGGTGCTGCTTTCAACATCTTTTAGCGTTAATTTTTTTCCTTCCCGAGCTTGTCGGAGAGTGTCACCAAGCATCTTTTCTTCCCCTTCCGAACTTATAAAAATACAATATAGCTTATTATAGCCTATCTATTATCTTTTGACAAATAAAGTCTATTGTCGCCCTTTTTCTCATGGGGACTGGTAAAGATGTTCTTTTTTTATATACTGCTCGACGGCATCGGGCAATATATATTTTATGGAATAGTTCATTTTTAGGCGGCGCCTGATATCCGTAGAGGAAATTTGTAGCTCAGGCGTGGCGAGACGGTGAATTTTTTTGCGTCCCAATTCGCCAAAATAATCTTTAATAGCATCGACATCGGGTAGGCAGCCTTGCCTTGTTGCTGCGATGAAGTGACATAATTTAAGCAATTCTTCAATGCGATGCCAAGTGGGAAGGCCTTGCACGGCGTCAGCGCCGGTGATGAAATAAAACTCTGCCTGCGTGCCATAAAGCTCTTTTAGCTGCTTGATGGTGTCAATGGTATAAGAAGGGCCGCGGCGATTCATCTCAATATCCGAGACGCTGAAATAGGGGTTAGAGCAAGTTGCCAGCAAGGTCATATTATAGCGATGAAAGGCAGGCGTAAGGCCGCTTTGCTTTTTATGTGGCGGGGTGGCAGCGGGGATGAAGATGACGTGCTCTAACTGGTATTCATCGCGTACGGCCTCGGCAGTCATCAAGTGGCCATAGTGAATTGGGTCGAAGGTGCCCCCCATGATACCTATTTTTTCCATCGGGTGTGGGGCGGCATGGCCCCACGGTTCACCTCGTTTGCTGTGAAGTTAATGGTTATCGTGCGTCAAAAAAGCGGAAGGCGAAAAAGACGAGCAGTACGATACACCAAAAGAGAACAGAGGCTTTGAGGTAATCGAGAATATCGTGCCTTCCCTTGGGCGTATTCCAGTATTGGCGTGCGCTTTGATAGAGACCGCAAATACTTTTAACGAATTTGACCATTGCCGTCAATTAAGTATTTTATCGTAGTTAGAGCCTTTAGACCCATTGGCCCGCGTGCGTGGAGCTTTTGTGTGCTGATGCCGATTTCTGCGCCGAAGCCAAATTCAAAACCGTCGGTAAAGCGCGTTGAAGCATTGACATAGACAGCCGCTGCGTCGACATTGCCTTGGAAATAGCGTGCGTTTTTGAGGTCGTTGGTAATAATCGTTTCTGAATGGCCGGTGTTATAGGCGTTGATGTGCTCGACAGCTTCAAAAATATCGAAGACGATTTTGACAGAGATGATGAGGTCGTGATATTCCGTGCTCCAGTCCTCTTCGCTTGCCTCCTCAAGCGAAGGACAAAGCGTGCGGCTTTTTTCGTCCCCTTTTATCGTAACGTGGAGAGATTGCAGCTTTTTGGTGATAAGGGGCAAAAAGTCAGCAGCAATATCTTCATGTATAAGAAGCGTTTCAATCGTATTGCAGACGGCGGGACGAGAAGTCTTGGCATTGACAACAATGTCAGCAGCCATTTGAAAATCTGCCGTTTTATCGACAAAGGCATGGCAAACGCCGGCCCCCGTTTCGATGACGGGGACAGTGCTATTTTCTACGACATAATTTATCAGCCCTTTGCCGCCGCGCGGAATGATTACATCTAGTTCGTGGCGCAGCTTGAGCATTGTCGCAACGGTGCTCCTTTGTACATCGTCAATAAAAGCGATAGCTCCTTCGGGAATACCGGCTTTATAAGCGGCTGAAGCCAAGATGGAACAGATGATTTTGTTGGAATTTATGGCCTCTGAACCACCGCGCAAGACGACGCTATTACCTGATTTTAGGCAAAGGGCGATGGCATCTGCCGTGACGTTGGGGCGTGCTTCGTAGATGATGCCGACAACGCCGAGCGGTACGCGCACTGCTCGTATGTCTAAGCCGTTGGGACGGCGTATTTCGCAAAGGCCACTGCCTATCGGGTCATCAAGCAAGGCAATTTGGCGCATGCCTTCGGCGATGGCATGTAGGCGGTCTTCATTGAGCATGAGGCGGTCTAAAAGTGGAGCGCTGAGATTTTTGGCGCGCGCATTATTGAGGTCAATTTGATTTTCCGATAAAATCATGTCACTGCGGTGCTCAAGGGCAGAGGCCATTTCTAAGAGTGCCTTATTTTTCATTTCGGTGGAGAGAATGGCTAATTTTTGCGCGGCTCTTTTTGCCGATTGAGCCTGCTGTTGAATGGTATTTTGTAATTGCATGTTAACCTCCATTTCAAATCAATAAAACCATATTATCGCGATGAATGGCTTCGTCAGCTAATTGCTCAGGACAAAGGTCAGAGAACTCATGACTTTGATGTCCCATAACCTGTTGCAATATTTTGCTGCTATAATTAGTGATTCCGCGAGCAATTTCCTGACCATCTTCAGAGAGAATGCGAATTGTGCAGCCGGCAGCAAAATCGTCGCTTACTGAGATGATGCCGGCGGCTAAAAGGCTTGAACCATTTTGCAATGCCTTGAGGCAGCCACGGTCGATGGTGATGCTGCCAGAAATTTGCTTGCCAAATGCAAGCCAACTTTTTTTGCGCTTGAGATGTGTAGATTGGCTGAGAAAAATAGTCCCCTTTTGGGCACCATTTAAAACATCACCGATAATGGAATGACTTTTGCCGTTGACAATTAAAAGCGGTATTCCTGCTGCCGTGGCAATTTTGGCGGCTTGGATTTTGGTGAACATGCCACCTGTGCCAAAACGGCTGCCAGCACCACCAGCTCTTTTTTCAATTTCTGGTGTGATGCTTTCAATTTCGCTTAAGAGCATGGCATCGGAAAAATGGTGCGGGTCTTTGTCGAAAAGGCCGTCAATATCAGTGAGCAAAATTACAGCATCGGCATCAACCAAGGTTGCTACGGTGGCTGCTAAAGTATCATTATCGCCAATTTTGAGCTCATCTGTTGCCACGACGTCATTTTCGTTGACGATGGGAATAACGCCGCAGGAAAGAAGCTCTAAGAGTGTGCGGCGAGAATTTATATACTGCTCGTAGCGGATTGAATTTTCTCGCGTCAGCAGTACCTGGGCGATGGATTGCCCGTATTCGCCAAAAAGCTTGCCATATATTTGGATTAAAATTCCCTGCCCGATGGCGGCAAGAGCCTGTTTTTTGATGAGGTCATCGGGCTTTTTTTCAAGATGCATGCGGCTCATGCCTGCACCGACTGCGCCAGAGGAGACTAAAATAACTTCCTTGCCCATGTTCTTGCAGTCGACAATCTGGCGCACTAAAAGCTCGATGCGGTGGATATTGAGCTGCCCCGTCTTATGCGTAAGAGTGCTGGTGCCAACCTTGATGACGATTCTTTTTGCCTCAGTAAGAGCGCGGCGGCTGGTCATTTTTTCTTACCTGCTTTCGGTAGCTCAATTTTTGGTTTTTTAAAATTCCTTCTAAATAGCAGACCGTTGCGACCAATGGTCTGAATGAGGTCGCAGCTCATTCTGTCAGCTAAAAGGCTTATTGCTTCCTGTGTGCCTAACGGGCAATTTTGCAAGACGCGAACCTTGATGAGCTCGCGTTTGGTAATCGCTTCATCGGCACCTTTGACAACGGCGGGAGAGACGCCCTCTTTGCCAATCTGCACTACAGGTTCAAGTGTCATGCCCATAGAGCGTAAAAAACATTTTTGTTTAGTCGTAATGCTATTTTTTATCAAGTAAAATCCTCCGTGCGGGAAAATCCCATTATTCTTTGTATTCAAATTCCATTTCGCCGATATGGACTGTGTCGCCCTCTTTGATGCCGCGCTGTTTTAAAAGCTCGTCAATGCCTTTCATGCGCCATATATATTGGAAGCGGCGCAATGCTTCATCATTGCCAAAATTGGTCATGGCCGTCAGCTTTTCAATAGCCTTGCCACATACGACAAAATCGCCAGACATGTCGCGTTTTATTTCTATGGCTTCAGGGTCTTGCTGCTCAAGAATTGGCGCTACTTCTTCCTCTTCTTCTGGCAACTGTTCTTTCAGCGCCTTATAGGCATATTGCATGAGCTCTTTGGTGCCTTCCTTGGTAGCAGCGGAAATGGCGAAAAAGGGCAAGTTTTCTTTCTTAGCTAGCTCTTTAAGGCGCGGCAGATTTTCTTGGGCGCTGGGCAGGTCTATTTTGTTGGCGACGAGTACCTGTGGTTTTTTGGCGAGCTTTTTACTATAAAGGGAAAGCTCTTTGTTGATTTTGTAAAAATCTTCTACGGGGTCGCGCCCTTCAAGGCCTGAGGCATCGACGACGTGCAAGATGATTTTTGTGCGTTCGACGTGGCGCAAAAAATCATGCCCTAGGCCGACGCCTTCGGCTGCTCCGTCGATGAGGCCCGGTATATCGGCCATGACAAAGTTTTGCTCACTGCCAACGCTTACGACGCCCAATATTGGCGTTAAAGTTGTGAAGTGGTAATCGGCTATTTCAGGTCTTGCCGCTGAGACAGCGCTGATAAGGCTTGATTTGCCGACGCTTGGATAGCCGACGAGACCGACATCGGCTAGTACCTTTAATTCTAAGATGAGTTTTTTCGCTTCTCCGGGTTCGCCGAGTTCAGCAAAAGTCGGCGCTCTATTGGCGCTTGTTGCAAATTTAGCATTGCCGCGGCCACCACGCCCGCCTTTACAGATGACGGCCTTTTCTCCTGGCTGTGTGAGGTCTGCCAGTACGAAATCTGTCTCTTCATCCTTTATAATCGTACCGGTTGGAACCTTGATTAAAAGTGGAGCAGCATTTTTGCCGTATTGATTTTTTATATCGCCATTGCCACCGTTTTTACCGATAAATTTTCTGTTGTAGCGAAAATCGAGCAAGGTATTCATATTGGGGTCGACGACAAAGACGATATCGCTGCCACGGCCGCCATCGCCACCGCTGGGGCCGCCTTTAGGGACGAATTTTTCGCGACGAAAAGCGGATTTGCCGTTGCCTCCGTCGCCAGCTTTGACGCTGATTTTTGTTCTATCAATAAATTTCATGGAAAATATGGGCCTGAAAAGACCCTTGCCTCCTTTTTGCAGATTAAAAATGCCTGTCGTCATGGCACTAAATAGAGTGCAAAAAAGACAAGCATTGCTTAAAATCTCTTATCCTTCAAACAATAGCAAAAAAATATACTTTTGTAAAGGCTTTACAAAAAGGTGTGGCTGATTTGCTAACTATGGCTCAAATGAAAGGAATACGGTATAATAGAAATAAAGAAAGAAAAGGTGATAATAACTGATGTTTATAAAACAAGCTGATATATTGGGTATTAAGGTAGCAGCATTGACTATGGAACAAGCAATTAAAAAAGTGGAGGAATTTATTGAAACTTTTCCGCGCGATAGGCATCCCCATCTTATTGCTACTGCTAATGCAGAAATGCTCATGCGTTCAACAAAGGATGAGCTTTTACATAAAATTTTGAATGAAGCTGACCTTGTGGTTCCCGATGGGGCTGGCACGGTCTGGGCCGGGAATTATTTGGGCATGACCATGCCTGAGCGCGTAGCTGGTTTTGATTTGGTGCAGAATTTATTATGCTTGGCGCCACAGCGCAAATGGCGCATTTTCTTTTTTGGCTCGGCGCTGGGGGTAGCCGAAAAGGCCGCTCAAAAGGCGTGTCATGATTATCCCGGTGTTTGCATCGTCGGCACGCGCAATGGCTTTTTTACTGAAGCGGATAACGAGCAAATTGTAGCTGAAATAAAAGAGGCTAGGCCCGATATACTCCTAGTAGCACTTGGCGTTCCCAAGCAGGAAAAATGGCTCTATAAATTTTTGCCGCAACTTGATTGTCCGGTATCAATAGGGGTCGGCGGTACTTTTGATGTCATGGCTGGCGTGATGAAACGGGCGCCTATGTGGATGCAGCGGGCGAAGCTGGAATGGCTGTTTCGTGGCATGATGCAGCCAAAGCGCGCCGGACGGCTTATGGCGCTTCCCAAGTTTGTTTTTGCCGTGCGGGCCTGGCGTCAAAAGTCTCGGCGAGAAAAGTAGACAGAAAAGCGTCATTATAATATAATAGAAATATTATATAGGGCACAGTTGCTGAGAAATATATTTTCGAGAGGTCATAAAAATGAAAATAGTAAAGGAAGGATATAAGTTCATTGCAGGTGCGGCGGTTTTGACTGCTCTCACCTACTGCTTTTTGGGCAAATATCCGGCAATCATACCAGCTGTCTTGATGGCTTTTTTTACATTCTTTTTCCGCAGCCCCTCGCGCAATGTCCCGACGGACAAATCGGTCATCGTTTCGCCGGCTGACGGCAAGGTCATGAGTGTGAGTGAAGTTGAGGATGATGATTTTGTCAAGGGGCCATGCCGTAAGGTAACGATATTTTTATCCGTTTTTGACGTTCATGTCAATCGCAGTCCAATTGATGGTGAGATAAAATTCCAGCAATATACCTGTGGACGTTTTCATCCTGCCTATAAAAATACGGTTGGTTTTGAAAATGAACGCCATATGCTTGGTATTGATAATGGAAAAATCAGGGTGACAGTTACACAGATAGCTGGCATTTTAGCGCGGCGCATCGTTTCTTGGGTTTCCCTAAACGATAGCTTAACGAGAGGTGAGCTTTACGGGCTTATCAAATTCGGCTCCTGCACGGAAGTCGTAGTGCCGCAAAACGTCGAAATTACCGTCAAAAAGGGCGATAAGGTAGTCGGCGGAGAATCAATTATTGGGAGGATTATAAATGAGTAAAGCGTGGATACCGAACATCTGTACATCAATGAATTTAGTCTTCGGTACACTGGCAATATTTGTCATGCTGATGGGGGGCGTAGTCTATGGTCCGCTTATCGACGGGCCAATCTGTATTCTGTGTGCTCTAATCGCTGATGGCCTTGATGGACGCTTGGCGCGCCATTTTGGTACGGCAGGCGAAATGGGCAAGGAGATGGATTCGCTTTGTGATGTCGTATCATTTGGCGTTGCGCCCGGGATTATGTCCGTGCTCTTTACGCTTTCAGTTTTGAGCATGTCGGCGATGAAAGCCAACATCAATCCGGCTCAGATGCGCCAGTTTGTTTACTTTAGCATTGCCGCAGGAATCATTTATGCCGTTTGTGGCATGTGGCGCTTGGCGAGATTTAATGTCAATGCGGCTGTGCTGCACGGTTATTTTATGGGGCTTCCCATACCAGCAGGTGGCTGCTTTATAGCAACGGCAACGCTCCTTTTGGCAAATCTGCCGTTTATCCCGCCTATGGCTGTCGGCTATGCGGCACCGGTTATTACTATTTTAGTTGGCTTTTTGCTTGTCAGCCACGTGCATTATCCAGATTTTAAAGGCAAGGGTGAAACGACCTATCTATTAGCCCTTATCGTTTCTTTGCTCTTTGCAGTAGGCCTTATTTATGTTTGCCGTTCGGCTTTTCCTTATGCAATACTGTTTGCCGTGTTTGTTACTTATATCATTTTCGGCATTTTAAATACTATTTGCAGCAAGGTAATGGGTAAATAGAAAAAGGGAGAAATATAGCAGATGTCACATACTTTGGATTACATTATGCTGCCAGTGCAGATAATAATCCTTCTGTTTACCATTTATTATTTGGCCATTGGCATTTGTGGTCTTTGGCGCCGCAAGGAAAAGAAAATTTTGACGCCGCGCAAGTCTTTTGCCGTCATCGTTGCGGCACATAATGAAAGGGCAGTCATCGGTCAGCTCATCGATAACTTGCTGCAGCTTGAATATCCTAAATCTCTTTACGATGTCTTTGTCATAGCCGATAATTGCACGGATGATACGGCTAAGATTGCACGTGCCCACGGCGCAATCGTGCATGAACGCACCGATTTGGAAAAGCGAGGCAAAGGTTTTGCCATGGAATGGATGTTTGCGCGCCTTTTCAAAATGAAGCGCCAGTATGATGCCGTGGCGATTTTTGATGCTGATAATCTCGTAAGCAAGCGTTTTTTGCTCGAAATGAATAATCGACTTTGTAAGGGCGATAAATTGGTGCAAGGGTATCTTGACGCTAAAAATCCTTACGATACATGGGTTTCGGGGACATTTGCCATCGCTTTTTGGGTAATTGACCACATTTGGCATCTGGCTAAGACCAATATTGGCCTTTCCTCTGTCCTCGGCGGTACGGGCATGTGCATAACGACTGACGTTTTGCATAAATATGGCTGGGGCGCTACTTGTCTTACAGAAGATATGGAATTTACGATGAAGGCACTGGCCGAAGGAATAAAGACGACTTGGGCGCATGATGCCGTGGTTTATGATGAGAAGCCTTTGACCTTTATGCAGTCGTGGCGCCAAAGAAAGCGCTGGGCACAGGGACAATTTGATGTAGCGCATCGCTTTATCCCCAAAATGGTTAAGGCGGGAATTAAAAAGCACGATATTCGGATTTTGGATGGCTGTCTGCACCTTTTGCAGCCGCACTTTTTGATGCTTTCGACATTCTTCGTTATTATGACATACGTTCAGATGATGCTTGGGCATCAGATATTTACCAATATTTATCAATTTTTGCCCACGGCTCTTTTGACGACAATTACATTGGCACAGTACATCTTGCCGATTATCATTTTGTGGAAAATTCATGTTAAGCCGAAGGCGTGGTTTTATTTGATTTTATATCCCGTCTTTATATATAGCTGGATACCAATCGTTTTTCTGGGCTTTTTGCACCGTAACGATCACGAATGGAGCCATACCAAGCACACGCGCGCTGTTTCCTATGATGAGATAGTGCGGTAAATGGTCAGGAGCACGAGGAAAGTCGTCGCTCCTCTTTTTTTGCAAGTTAGGGGGAATATAGATGTTTGAACTGTCGGTACAATCGGATTTTGGGGCCGCACACCGTATTTGTGGCTATCCCGGCAAATGCGACCGCCTGCACGGCCATAATTGGCAGGTCGAGGCTGCCGTTAGCGGTGAAGCGCTTGATGAATTGGGAATGCTCATCGATTTTAAGCTCTTAAAAAGTGCCTTGAATGAAATTTTAGATGGGCTCGACCATTATTACTTAAATGAATTAGCACCGTTTAAAGAACAAAATCCATCAGCAGAAAATATAGCGCGCTATATTTTCTTGCAGCTGGAAGAAGATGAGCGCTTAAAGGGCAAATGCCATGTGAGCTATGTCAAGGTATGGGAGACAGCAAAATCAGCGGCGCTATACAGGAGGGGAAATGCTTGAACGCACCGATTAACGAAATTTTTACTTCAATTCAGGGCGAGGGAAAGTGTGTCGGCTGCCGCCAGCTTTTTATCCGCTTTATTGGCTGCAACCTTAATTGCAGCTATTGTGATACGCCGCAGAGAAAACTTTTGGATAGCGTCTGCCGTGGTCCGGAGGAAGGGCAGACATTGCCTAATCCTGCTTCCTTAAATGATGTTTTGGATTGTCTGCGCCGCATGGATAATATTCCTGTTCATTCCATTAGCTTGACAGGCGGCGAGCCCCTTTTGCATACCGATTTTATAAATGCCCTGACTAGTTCTTTTCCGCATAAGTATTTTTTGGAAACGAATGGGACTTTGGTTGAGGCGCTCAAAAAGGTTATTAAGAACATTGATATCGTGAGCATGGATATGAAGATGCCCGATGCCGTTGGCAAGAAACTTTGGCGTGAGCATGAGGAGTTTTTAGCTCTGGCGCGCCAAAAGGATGTCTATGTCAAAATAGTCGTGGCTGAAGAAACTAAGCTTACTGATTTTGACCAGGCACTCAATATAATTCGGTCTATTGACCCTAATATACTGCTTATCTTGCAGCCAATGACGCCTTATGGCGGCTATACGGCTCCTAAACCTTATAAGATGCTCTCCTGGCAGGCGATGGCGCTGAAAAAATTAAATGATGTGCGCGTTATTCCGCAGACGCATAAAATGATTGGTCAGAGGTGATTTTGATGAAAAAGATTCTTTTGGTTAATGATGATGGCATAGAAAGTCCCGGTATTCATGCCTTGGCTTGTGCATTGCAAGATGATTACGACATTCGTATCGTGGCGCCAGCTCATCAGCAAAGTGGCATGTCGCATGCTTTAAGTGCCAATAAGAAGATTAAGGTGGAAAAATTCGAGTTTGACCAGAGAAAAACTATCGCTTATCGTGTTTATGGCACGCCAGCTGATTGTACGAAATTGGGGCTCGAAGTGTTTTTTAAGGATGATTTGCCCGATATGGTTATTTCGGGCATCAACGATGGGGCTAACCTTGGTACGGATGTAATCTATTCAGGTACCGTTGGCGCAGCCGGAGAAGGTTATGCTCATGGCATTTTTTCCGTGGCTGTATCCTTGCCGGCAGGGGCAGAATTTTCTTTTGATGATGCTGCAGCAATTTTCCGTCATAAATTGCCCTCTCTTTATCAAAAGGGTGTGCATGGCTTTTATAATATTAATTTTCCGCGCCAGTTAAAAGATGAAGAGGACTCATTCCGATATACTTTCCAGGGGCAGCGCCGCTATGAAAATGACTATCGCCGCGAAAAGGATTGGCAGGGAAACGTCTTTTATTTTATGGCTGGTGCGCCTGATGATAGTGGCAATAAAGAAGGCAGCGATGTGCAGGCTTTTGAAGATGGGTACATTTCCATTACGCCGCTTGGCATAGACAGAACGAATGGGAAAATTTTAGAAATGATAAAAAACGATGCTTTTTCCAAGTAAAGAAGGGGAGGTGGAGGTGTCCGCAGGACACCGAAAAAATGAAGACACTGATTAAAAATGTAACGGCTATTTTAGCGGACGGGAAGGCAAAGGCGGTGAATATCGCCGTTGAAGGGGATAAGATTAAGGCCATCGGTGAGGTGCCGGCTGATTTTTCGGCCGACATGACGATAGATGGCAAGGGAAAGCTTGCCATACCGGGCTTTGTCAATGCTCATACGCATGTATCAATGACTTTGTTGCGCAGCTATGCCGATGATATGCGCCTTATGGATTGGCTAGAAAATAAGATTTGGCCGATTGAAGCTAAGATGAAAAAAGAGGATATTTATTGGGGTGCCATGCTCGGTATCGCTGAAATGATTAAGAGCGGTACGACGGCATTTGCTGATATGTATGGCGACATGGAAATGGTTGCCAAGGCCGTAGAAGAAAGCGGTATGCGCGCAGCACTTTCACGCGGTATCATTGGTACAGCGCCTAACGGTGCTCAGGCACTGGAAGAAAATTGCCAGCTTTTTGAAAATTGGAATGGAGCCGCTGATGGCCGTATTACCGTGATGTTTGGTCCGCATGCTCCATATACCTGTCCGCCAGAATTTTTGCGGAAGGTGGTAGAAAAAGCGCAGCATTATAAAGCCGAAATTCATATTCACCTTGCCGAAACGGCTACGGAGGTAAAGGATTGCCTGAAGCAGTATCAAAAAACACCGATTGCCCTTATGGAAGAGGTTGGCGTTTTAGACTGCGGCGTCTTGGCGGCGCATTGTGTTCATGTAAATGATGCTGATATCAAGATTATGAAGGCACATAATATACGCGTAGCTCATAACCCTTGCAGCAATATGAAGTTGGCAAGTGGAATTGCTCCCGTGCCGAAAATGCTCAAAGAAGGGCTTTGCGTGGCTTTAGGGACAGATGGCGCTTCGAGCAATAATAATCTTGATATGCTTGAAGAAATTAATTTGAGTGCCCTTTTGCACAAGGTTGATACGCTTGACCCGCTTGCGGTTCCTGCTGCGCAAGCTCTTGCACTAGGAACGGAAAATGGTGCTAAGGCACTTAACTATGCTGATGTCGGAGTGCTTGCTGTTGGGAAAAAAGCTGATATTACTCTGTTTAAGATGGAAGGCCCGCGCTGGACACCTTCTTACGACCTTACCTCGCTTCTCGTCTATTCAGCTAATGGCTCAATGGTTAGCGATGTACTCATCGATGGCCGCATCGTGCTTGATAATGGCCGTTTGACGACCATTGATGAAGAACGCGTCATTTATGAAACGAAAAAGTGCGCTGAGCGTTTGACGAAGAACTGATGGCGACTTTCTTTTACGCGGTTCGCAAAGGCCGTAAAACAGGGATTTTTTCCAGCTGGTCAGAGTGTAAAGAACAGGTAACGGGTTTTGCCGGTGCGATATATAAAAAATTTCCGACACGTCAAGCGGCAGAAGATTTTTTGAACATAGGACAGGAAAAACCGCAAACGGATGATTATTTTGCCTATGTTGATGGTTCTTATCATGAAGGACGTTATAGCTGGGCTTTTGCCATTTATCACCATGGAAAATGTATTGCCGAGAAAAAAGGTGTTGGACAGTCGGTATCTGCTGCCAAGATGCGCAATGTGGCGGGAGAAATAGAGGCTGCGCGCGAAGCAGTTCTCTGGGCGGAACAAGAGAAAATAGAAAAGCTTGCTATCTGTCATGATTATGAAGGCGTATCCAGCTGGGCACAGGGGTTGTGGAAGGCTAATTTGCCAGAGACAAAGGCATATGCTGCTTTTATGAAAGAGCGCCTTTTTAGGCTTTATTTTGTCAAGGTAAAAGGTCATTCAGGTGTAGCAGAAAATGAACATGTCGATAAGCTGGCGAAAGCAGCGCTGGGTCTTAGATGAGACCTTGATAATGTATTCGGCTGCGATAAGCAAATGATTTTTTAGTAATTGAGTTTATAAATTTGCTGTAATATAATAGTAGATGCAAAAGGGTGTTTTGTCATCCTTTTGCACCTACTATTGATTTTTATAAAAGGGACATCTGACCTTTATTTTTTCTAGTTATTGTTATATTATGATTTTGTCATTTTATTATTTTTATAAAAAATCAGAAAATAGTAATTATATACTATATTATTAATTATTATCATTATCTAAAAAGGAGAATAAATAATGATTGGAAAAAAGAAAAAGGCATTATTATCTGCAATTTTAGGTGTTTCATTATTGGCTTGCGTTTCCTCAAATGCGATGGCTGCCCCTTATACGCAAAAGGATTTAAATGAGCAAGGAGTCATGGGCCTTTTATGGGTTCAGACATCAGCAGAGTACAGAGAACTTTGCTATCAGGCATATAATGCAGCTATGATGCAAGTTGACAAGGCAGTTGCTAACCATAAAAAAGGTGATAAGCCGCTAGCTATTGTTTTGGATGCCGATGAAACAGTTCTCAATAATAGCGCTTTACAAGCTAGCTATATTGGCACCAATAATTCCTTTAACCCTAAGACATGGACGAAATGGGTAGATGCAGCACAGGCTAAGGCTATGCCAGGTGCTACAAAATTTTTGCAGGGCGTTGCTGCTAAGGGAGTCGCAATTTTTTATGTTTCAAATCGCGATGAAAAGAAAGAATTGGCAGGCACGATAAAGAATATGAAGGCTTTAGGTTTTCCTGATGCCGATGCACAGCATTGCCTTTTCAAAACCGATACTGGCAATAAAATGGGACGCTTTGAACAGGTAGCGAAAAAGTATGATATTGTCGTCTTCTTGGGTGATAATGCCGGGGATATGCCGCTTAATACTTATCATAAGAGCATGGAAGAAAGAAACGCAATTATCGATGCCCATGCTTCACTTTTTGGCACGAAGTTTATTGCTTTGCCTAATCCTGAATACGGCGATTGGGAAGGTTCTTTGGCTAAAGGCTATTGGGGCATGACGCCGGCACAAAAGGATAAGGTCAGAAAAGAACATCTTTATAAATGGAGACAATAAGTATTGGTTAGATAGGGGGACCTCTAAAAGAGGTCCCTTTTAGCATGGGAGAAATATGATAAAATTTACGAAAAAATTAAAAAAATGTTTTATTCCAGGTGTCTTATGTGCGATAACCTTTGCTAGTTTTACACCGCAGCAGGCCGATGCTTGGACAGACCAGACACATATGGCTATTGCTTTGGCGGCTGGTCTAAAGAGTTTCAACAATGTCTGTGCGCCAGATATTTCTCATGCTGTTGCTAAATTGAACAACTTGCCTAAAACAGATTCTCAGGCGCATTTTTTTGACGCTAATAGCCCAATTACTAAAAAAGATGTCTATGAACAACTTAATCAGATTGGTCAGCAGCGCTTAGATGGCAATGAAGGCTATGTTTTAGGCGAGATTTTGCATGTTGTTCGCGAAGCTAAGGAACGCACGGCAGAAGGAAAATTCGATGACTATTATTATGACGTGCTGGCACATTATGTCGGCGATATGAGCCAGCCCCTGCACATGACAATTTATGATGCCTATAATCGCTCGCATCATTTGAAGACAGATATGATTTTAGATAGACAAGATGTTAAATACGATGTTGATGGTGCTGAAATTATTGCCAAAGAGCTAAAGGTCAACAAAAATGTGGTTTTCCACAATGAAGATGAAATAGTTAATGCCCTTGTAATTTTAGCTAATCAATCGCATAATCTGGCAACACAGCTGCGCAAAGAAAATCGCATGATTACGCAGCAAGAAGCCATTACGCAGGCTTCGCGCGCGGCGACTGTTTTGCATGCACTGCTTGTTTATTGTGGTAAAAAGCCTGTCGATTTTAACGGCAAAATTTAATAATTTTCGCAGCTTTATAAATAAAAGAGCATCCTTAAATGAAGGATGCTCTTTTATTTATAGTAAATGGCGGACAGCGGAATTCGTATTGTTTTCCGTGAAGCTGTAATAAGGCTTGTATTGGCTGCCGAGGGTTTCTTTTGTATTTTCTGCTACTGAAGGCAGCGGGGCAGAAATGGCCTTATTGACAGATTTTTGCTTAGGAGCTGGCAAGGGAGCAGAAACAGTTTTTTGCGGCGCAGGTTTTGGCGTTGTGGCGGGCGGCTTGGGTTTTGCTATTGCCGCAGGAACTTCTGGCAAGTCATCGAGCTGATAGCGGCAGACCCAGCTATTATTTTCAGCCGCATAGCGCTGCAACACATGGCAGGCAATATCCTGGGTGCTGTCAGGGATTATGGGGAGATATTGGCCATCGAGGTTGAGGCTTTTTTGCCAGCCGTTAGATGGCGTCCAGACGGACATTTCAACGATTTTATAATTGTAGGTTACGAGGTTAAAGACTTCTTTGTAAAATTTTATTTCTTTTACAGTACCGCCTGTATTATCTCTTTCTTCTGCCCAAATCCAGACGATGAGGTCATTGCCTCTTTTGCGTATAGTAGTCGTATCGGCTGAGCCAGAAGATGTCGTCTGCGGTCCTACGATGCGCCAAAGAGAAAGCCAGCGGTCGGAAGCTTTGGCGTGTTCTGTTTCACCTTTATGAAAGACATCATCGACAATGGCATCATAGAAGTTTTCATCAAAGGCTTGTGAGTTTATTTCCTTGACATGAGGGCTTTTATAGATATTATCGGCAAGTACGTTGCCCGCTTTGTCATAAAATATTTCCTGCAGGTATTCAAGCGTCCTGCCTTGTGGATTAATTCGCACGTGAGCAAGACTGTAAGAGAGCTTTAAGGGGTCAGAAATTTGCTTTTCTAATCCCATGGCTGGAACTGTTTCAGCTGCTCCGGCTCCTGTATAGCTCGTCTTTATCCAGGCGTCTATGCAGACGGGAATACTGCCTTTTTTAGAGACGATGTAAATTCGACTGGGGGCATAATACTTGCCATATTTCGAGTCAGAAGAAATCCATGTCCAGGTTGTCTTGTTGGAAGAGCTGGCATTGGTATTAGTCGTGTTGGCTGCAGGCGCAGCAAAAGTGCCCGCAGGGAAGGGAAAAAGGAATAGGCACAAGGCAAAAACAAAAAACAGTTTTTTAAACTGAAACGTATGCGGCATGATAAATCACCTCAGTTATGAAAAATATAGTAACCAGCTGCAAGGCAAGCGGTTACAAAACAGGCTAAGATACTTAGACAGCTAGATTTTTTTGGCGTGGAAGAAGTTTTGTCAAAAGGTATAGCGTGCTCATAAAAAGGAAGAGCGGACAAAGGTCTCCCATCGTCTAAGGCAGTAATGGTGACAACTTTTTTTTGCAGCATTTTAGCGCCGGGCGGAACGGTTTTTCCCTTCTCGATGATAAAAAGACCAGGCCATTTCTTTTCTCGTTTTAGAGGGGAGGAAAGCGGCTTTTGGGTATTTTTTTCTGACAAGGGCTGCCAGCTGGCAGTAAAATTTTTTTCTAGAAAGCTTTTGGCTGTTTTATAGGCAAGTGTTCTACTGCTGAGTGTACGGCAATCAGAAAGCTCCGGCCCGCGATAATTTTGCAGTGAGCGCAAAAAGGCGCTATCGTGACAAACGGTGGTGGCAAAGCGATAAAATAGTGCCCGCCATGGGTGGGTATCGAGATTATTCTTTTTGTCGCCAGAAAAGAAGCGAAAAAGGCAAAAAGCAAAAAAGGCACACTTATCCTCAGATGGTAGGGCGGTAAAAATTAAAAGATAGAGGTCTTTATTGCCAATATAGGGAGAAAAATAAAAATCTCTTTGCTCAGCAAAAGCCATAAGGCCGGCAGATGGCAAGCAATCATTTTTGCGATGTAGGATACATTCAGCATCATCTTTGGTCAGATTTTCTATTTTTTCGATTCCCATGGCCTGCAGCTTTTCCTTTTGCCGCTGAGTCGGGGCGGCAAAAGGAATTTGCTCGCAGGTAAAAGGCGGCAGAAGATTTTCGGCAAGTGCTTTTTCTTTGGCACTGGTTTCCGAGCGGGCAATGACTTCAATAGTTCGCCAGCGCCTAGTAACCTGATGCCGACCTTTAATTTTAAATTTGTACCAAGTCATAAATACCATAGCACGCAGCTTGAAAAAAAACAAGCGCTGCAGCTTGCACAAAAGGTAGATTTTTCTTTTATGCAAACATTTTCCTTTCTTAAAAGTAATCTGCTAAATTGATATTTTAGTAGCTAAAAGCTAGTAAACTTGTCAATTTTTAGGCAATGTGTTAAGATGGCAGATGTTTCGAGTGCTTTTGCGATTTATATCGCAAATTACCCTGAACCTCCCACGACTAAAGTCGCGGGGTTCTTGCTTCATTGACCAATGCT
>JAHHSR010000012.1 GCA_020025075.1 Pectinatus sp.
GAAGCAGGAGCAGGAGCAGTAGAAGAAGCAGGAGCAGGAGCAGTAGAAGAAGCAGCATGAGCAGCAGGAGAAGCAGCATGAGCCACAGAGCTGCTCATCATGGGAACATTATCAAAGACATTTGTTACCGTAAGACCGGTAAAGGCGACCGTTCCCATCAGAGAAAGGCCGACGAGATAGGATAATCTCTTTTCTTTCTTAGTAGACATACAACCATTCCTTTATTAAAATTTGTAAACTGCACAATCTGTTTCTTGCGCATCCAATTGCCGGATTGAATGTGAAGCCCCCTTTTCTTCTGCCATCTGTCCTCTCGCGAGCAGATTCGACATAAGTCCAGTGGCGATAAGAATCGTGCACCAATGCGACAGAAACGTTTCTGTCGCATTTATCATATAACTTTTTATTAATTTTGTCAATCATTTCATGAGCGTGTTACTGGCGTAAAATTTTGTCGTCGCCCCCCTTTCTAGCGCAGGGCGCGCCGCAAGATGGCGAGGGCGCGCCTTTTGTGCTTGGATACGGCCTGCTGCGAGATACCCAAATTTTCTGCCGCCTGCCTTTGCGTAAAGCCCCGGTGGACGACAAGCTCGATGACACGCCGCTGCAGGGGCGTCAAGAGGGCTTTGGCCTGGCAAAGGTCGAGGCGCAGGTCGGCTCTTTCGATGTCTTTTCCATCGTCGCCGAGAACGTCCAAAAGGCGCAGCGCCTCGCCGTCGCCCGAAAGGCCGAGGGGCGTTTCGTAGGAGATTTCGCGCAGGCTTTTTTTGTAGTGCTGGCGCCGCAGAAGAAGCAGGGCATCTTCAATGCGCCGCACGAGAAAGGCGACGAAGGGTACGCCGCGCGTGGAGTCAAATTCGCGTCGTGCCTTACAAAAGGCCAGTAGCGCCACGGCGTACGCCTCGTCACGATAGGGCGCGTAGATGGGCTTATTGATGAGATGGTAGATGAGCCTTTGATATTTTCGCATGTTTTCCTCCTCCGTCATTTTGATAATCCAATTTTAAAATAGCGCCACTTGCGGGGCAAATTCCTATTGCGGCGCTTTTACGGCAAATCTGACCCGAAAAGGGGGCAGATACGGCAAAGACGGCAGAAAGGAAGGAAGATACGGCATATATTATCGTAAAATAATGAAAAATAGTTTTTTACTTAAAAATCACAAAAATTTTTCTTTTCTCCTTGTAAACATGCAAAAATTAATATATAATAATGATAATGATTATATTATAAATTTTTTCAACATAAAAGCATTTACAATACCACATGCGTGGAAAAAGAGAAAAGGAGGGTTCCTCGTAGTTTATTAAGGCGAGATACTCGCATTTCGCAATTAGTAAGCATATTGGGAAACTAGTATGTAGCCATGACCAAAAGTCGTGCAACAAAGAAACTGAATTGCTGGAAAGGCGTAAAGCTAAACAAGCTACAGCATAGAGATGAAACAAGCTCCGGTGCGAAGGCGGCGAAAGCAGAAAAAATTGTTTAGATGGCATAGGGTTAAATCCTAAGTGCTCAAAAATTGCCCATCAGCAGCTAAGCTCCGAACAGGAGAAAGTTCAACGACTATCCCTCTTGAGGGGAGTAGGCTATAAGCGATGATAGCCGAAGCGGTTTCGCCTAAGTCTTACCTAGATAGGGAGAAGATATAGTCTGTGCTTTGGCGAAAGCCAAAGAAGTTCATAAGAGAACTGCGCAGGCGTAGCGGCCCTGCGTGAACGACCTCTCCTAGGCGATTTTGGTCGCGGGAGAGCAGGTTTAGCTTTTTTAATCCGGAAGAAATCCAAAAGTTAGTTGCCATCGTTCCCGTCTACCATGAAAATAACAACTCTACCCGCATTATTACGTCCACCGGCGAGTTTGTCGTCCAGCGGCAGTGCCGCACCGTGATAAAAAATCTCGCCCGGGCCAATTTCACGGACCTCATAGCGCTAAACAAAACGGCGCGTGCCTTTCTCGGCTGCAAGCGCAATTTGCCGCTGTGCATCGGGCAGCGGCTGTTCCTCATACCCTTTTCGCTGCGCGCGCCGCAGGGGAAAAATGACGGCACGCTCGGCTATTTCAACGACGACTTCATAGAGGACATCTGCCTTTGCCCCCGGTCGCAGGCGCACTACGTGCGCCTTGTCGGTGAGCACAAATTCTACCTGCGCAAGAAGGCGGATTTTACCCCCGAGCGGCTCCAAAAATACCGCGCGCTGCGCCAAAGGCTCATGTGCAAAAAGCCCCCTTTCCCGTAAGAGAAGGGGGCTTTTTTCATGCCCGCTGGGTACGGCGCGAAAAAAAGGCGACGACAAGGCCGATGCCAAAGCCCACGAGGGCGGGCGTCGTCCAGCCCATGCCGATGGCAAAGAAAGGCAGCTGATGATAAAGCGCCAAAATGCCCTGCACGCCGGCACTATCATGGAGCGCGGGAGGAAGGTTGTTTAGCGCGTCGCCGAAAGCGGCGACGACAGTAAAAAGGGTCGTTACTACATAGACCGAGCGCGCATTTTGAAAGCACGGCGCCAAAAAGGAGAGCAAGATGAGCGTCATGCACAAGGGGTACAAAAACATCAAGAGCGGCACGGCGAGAATGATAATCTGCGTGAGGCTGATGTTGCTCATGGCGAGGCTTATAAGCGAGAAGATGAGCGTGTAGGTCTTGTAGCCGACGCTGTGGGGGAAAAGGTGGACGAAGATGTTGGCACAGGAGCTGGTAAGGCCAATCGAGGTCTTGAGGCAGGCAATCGTGACGATGATGGCGAGGAGGATGCCGCCGCCCGTTCCCAAGAGCCCCTTGGCAATCTGGGCGAGCGCAATGCCGCCATTGGCCGAAAGCGGCACGTAGGCGAGGCTGTAGGCGCCCATGTAGGAGAGGCAAAAATAGATGATGCACATCAAGAGGACGGCGACGATGCCGGACTTTAGGAGGCCGCAGGTGATTTCGCTCGGCGTCTTAAGGCCCAGACTGCGCAGCGCGTCGATGACGACGATGCCGACGACGAGGGCGCCCAGGGCGTCCATCGTGTTATAGCCCTGCGTGAAGCCGCGCACGAAGGGGGCCGAGGCGTAATCGCTCTGCACGGGGCCGAAGGAAGAAAAATTGCTGACGTGATAAAAGGCTACGCCGATGAGGACGGCCAAGAAGACCAAAAAGAGCGGGTTTAGGACCTTGCCAATCCAGAGGAGTATTTTGCCGGGCTTGAGCGAAAAGACCAAGGAGAGGGCGTAAAAAATGACGGAGAAGATGAAAAGCGCCAGCGTCCCGTGCTGGGGCGAGATGAAGGGGGCAAGGCCAATCTCGTAGGAGACGGAGCCGAGGCGCGGCAGGGCGAAGGCCGGACCGACCGTAAGGGCCAAAAGGACCGTCAGGACGAGGGCATAGGAGGGGCTTATGCGGCTAGCCAGGTCGAAAAGGCCCGCACTCTTGGAGACGCCGAGAGCCATAATGCCCAGAAAGGGCAGCCCCACGCCAGTTAGGACAAAGCCGAGTGTAACTAAGAGAATATTCGAGCCCGCCTGCTGGCCCATATGGACGGGGAAGATGAGATTGCCGGCACCGAAAAAGAGGCCAAAAAGCATCGAGCCTACGAACATCGACTGGGATAGGGTAAGACTTCTTTTCATGAAAATGCGGCGCAAGGGACGCGCCGCGCACCTGCCTTTCTTGTTTGTATTGGGTGAATATTCGCTATTTTTTGTCACAAAGGACGAGAGCGAAAAAGACGAGGTCCGTCTCGCCGGCATTGGCGATGGCGTGCTCGTGTCCTTCAGCGCAAAAGACCGTATCGCCCGCCTGTATTTCGTACTGCTTTTCGTCATCGGTGTAGAGGGCCTTTCCCTTTAGGATATGATAGGTTTCGTTGTTGCCGATGTGGCGGTGAAGGCCTATCGAGCAGCCCTTTTCCAAGGTCGCAATGCCGCAAAGCTCGGCACTGTCTTTCAGCTGCTCTTTTGCGAGGAGCTTCTGCATGAAGATGTGGCCATGGCCGCCAAATCTTTTTTCCATGCGTTCGGGTTCATTTTGGGGAACTAACATAATATACCACCTTTGCTAAAAAAATGAATTGTGCTATTATGGAAATATTCGTCAAGCGATAAAAATATCCTTTAGAAAATGGACTTAGGAGCGTTGTACATGATTTATTTTTTGAAATTTTGTGCCAGCCTCATCCTGCCGCCCGGCATCTTCATCGTACTCTTCTTCTTTTTGGCGTACTGCTGCCTCAAAAATGCGCAGGTGCGGCTGGCGCGCACGATTTTCATCTTGACCTTGGGCCTTTACATCTGCTCGACCAACCTTTTTGCCGGCTACCTCATGGGTAAGCTCGAGCGCGACTACACGCCGCCGCTTTACCCGGCGGGCGACGTCATCGTCATGCTCGGCGGCGGTGCCACGCGCGATACGCCAGATGTGAGCGGCATGGGGGGGCTTTGCAGCATACCCTCTAGCCGCCTGCTCACGGCCGTGCGCCTGCAAAGAAAGCTCCACGTGCCGATAATCGTCTCTGGCGGCGCGGCACATGCCGCCAGCGCCAAGGAGGCCCTCATCGCCAGGCGCATCCTCATCGACCTCGGCGTGCCGGAAGATAAGATTATCGTCGAGGATAAGAGCCTCAACACGAAGCAAAATGCCCTCTTTTGCGCCAAGATAATTAAGGAACGGGATTTTTCCGAACCGCTTTTGGTTACCTCGGCCTTTCACATGCGCCGCGCCGTCCTCAACTTCAAGCAGCAGGGCATAAATGTCATCGCCTATCCGACGGATTACACGCAGAATATCCACCGCAGCTTCTACCTGAGCCAGCTCATGCCGTCGGGAGAGGCGCTCTTTTATACCGAGACGGCGCTACAGGAAAATCTGCGCTATCTCATCACCAAGTACCTAAAATATTAATTTTGCCCGCCAGTTATGGTATAATCTAGCTATAACAAACGAAAGGCGGTTTTAAAATGGAGTTACTGCATACGGCATTCAAGGCATATGACATACGCGGCAAATATCCTGCCGAGGTCAATGAAGAACTGGCATATCGCCTCGGCAAGGCGTTTTGCGTCATGCTCGGCGCACGCCGCATCGCCATCGGCCACGATATTCGCCTGTCGGGAAATTCGCTCCAGGAGGCCATCGTGCGCGGCGTGCGTGAGATGGGCTGCGATGTTGTCGACATCGGCCAGTGCGGCACGGAGATGATTTACTTTGCCACGGCCCACCTCAAGCTCGACGGCGGCATCATGGTTACGGCCAGCCACAACCCCAAGGACTACAACGGCATGAAGCTCGTGCGCGAGGGTGCACGGCCGATAAGCGCCGATACAGGGCTAAAGGAGCTGGAAGAGGCCATCTTCAAGAACGACTTTCCCGCCCCGGCTGACAGCGAGGGAAAATACGAGGCAATCGCCATTGCCGATGATTATGTCCGCCACCTTTTGGGGTACATCGACCAGAAGAAGCTGCGCCCCTTAAAGCTCGTCGTCAATGCCGGCAACGGCGCGGCCGGCCCCATTCTCGACAAGCTTGAAGGACTCTTGCCCTTTGAATTTGTCGCCATAAACAATGAGCCCGACGGCAATTTCCCGCACGGCGTTCCCAATCCCCTACTCATCGAAAACCGCGCGGTAACGCAAAAGGCCGTCATAGAGCACGGCGCCGATTTGGGCGTGGCCTTCGACGGCGACTTCGACCGCTGCTTCATCTTCGACGAGACGGGCGAGATGATTGAGGGGTATTACATCGTCGGCTTTTTGGCGCACGCCTTCTTGCAGCGCGAAAAGGGGGCCAAGATTATCTACGACCCGCGCCTCGTCTGGAATACGCTCGAAATAGCCAAGGAAGCAGGCGGCACGGCCATCATGTGTAAAAGCGGCCACGCCTTCATCAAGGATAAAATGCGCCGCGAAAATGCCATCTACGGCGGCGAGATGTCGGCCCACAATTATTTTCGGGATTTCACCTACTGCGACAGCGGCATGATTACCTGGCTCTTGGTCGCAGAGCTGCTCTGCAAGAGCGGCAAAAAGCTCTCGCACCTTTTGAAAGAGCGCATGGAGCGCTACCCGATAAGCGGCGAGATAAACAGCACGGTAAAAGATGCCGACGCCATTCTCCGGGAGATTGAAGGCCGCTACGGCAAAGAAGGAAAAATCGACCACACGGACGGGCTGAGCGTCGAATTCGACAAGTGGCGCTTCAACCTGAGAAAGTCGAATACCGAGCCTGTTATCCGCCTCAATGTCGAAACGCGCGGCGACAAGGAGCTCCTCACGCAAAAAACGCAGGAACTCTTGTCGATTATCCGCGCCTGACTATATATTAGGAAGTGAATATTTTGCCACAGAAAATAAGAAAGGCAATTATCCCCGCCGCGGGACTCGGCACGCGCTTTTTGCCGGCGACGAAGGCACAGCCCAAGGAAATGCTGCCCATCGTCGACAAGCCCGCCATTCAGTTTATCGTCGAGGAGGCCATCGCCTCAGGAATAGAGGAAATCCTCATCATCACGGGGCGCAACAAGCGCTCGATTGAGGACCACTTCGACCGCTCGATTGAGCTTGAGCTGCAGCTAAAGGCGCAGGGAAAATACGACGTCCTCAAGACAATCGAGGAAATATCGAGTATCACCATTCATTTTATCCGCCAGAAGGAGGCGCGCGGCCTCGGTCATGCGGTACTGTGCGCCAGACAGTTTGTCGGCAATGAGCCTTTTGCCGTCATGCTCGGCGATGATATTGTCGATGCGGAGGTGCCGTGCCTGGCGCAGCTCATCGACGCCTACGACGATTTAGGCGGCAGCATTCTCGGCGTGCAGAAGGTGCCACACAGCCAGGTCTACCAATACGGCATTGTCGACGGCTGCGAGGTGAAGCACAATGTCCATCTAGCCAAAAGGCTCATCGAGAAGCCGTCCGTCGAGGAGGCGCCCTCGGACCTTGCGGTGCTTGGACGCTACATCTTGTCGCCGGAAATTTTTTCCATCTTAGAGCACACCGAGCCCGGCCGCGGCGGCGAAATTCAGCTCACCGACGCCATCTGTGAGCTGGGACAAAAGCAAAAAGTTTACGCCTTCAATTTTTCGGGACGCCGCTATGACATTGGCGACAAAGAAGGGTTTTTGGAGGCCACTGTAGAATTTGCTCTAAAGAGGCCCGAGCTGCGCGAGCGCTTCATGCGCTATCTTTCCAGCACCCTAGGGCCCATCATCAATAGAGATAAAAAATAGAATAGGAAGGGGACTTTTCAATGAGCATCAAATTAAAGTCAGGTTTTGAGTTCGACTATGACAATCTCATCGGAGAAAAGCGCGTTACCAAGGAAGATATTGCTTCACTCATGCCGCGCATCAAGAAGGCGCACGAAGCGATAGGCGTCATGCGCCAGACGGGTTTCATTCGCGGCCACCTGTCCAAGGATGGACAGCCGGAAAAAGTCCTCTTTAGCCAGCTGCCGTACATCAAGGAGGGCAATCTCAACTCGCCGCAGTCGATAAAACGCCTCAAGGATTTCGGCAGCTCCGTCAAAAACAATATCGATGCCGTCATCTCACTCGGCATCGGCGGCTCGTATCTGGGAAATAAGCTGCTCTTTGATACGCAGTGCGGCGCATTTTGGAACCACAAGAACATTGCCGAAAGAGGCGGCTATCCCAAGGTCTATTTCAGCGGCAACAACATCGACCCGCGCAGCACGAAGGAGCTCATAGAGCATATCGAAAGCTCTGCCAAGGCCCACCATGTCCACACGGGCGATGAAAAGTACAAGGTCATGCTCATCTGCATTTCCAAATCCGGCAGCACGCTCGATACGATGTCGAGCTTCATGATCGTCTACTCAGCCCTGAGCAACAATCCCGATATTGAACTTTCCGTCGTCGCCGTAACGGACCCCGACGAAAAAAATCCCACGCTCCTAAAGAAAATGGCCATGGAAAGAAATTGGCCGACCTTTGCCGTACCCGACGGCGTCGGCGGACGCTTTACGGTCTTTTGCGAAGTGGGGCTCGTGCTCGCCGCCGTCATCGGCTTTGATATTGAAGCCTTCCTCGAAGGGGCGCGCCAGATGGACCTTTGCTGCCAGAGCGACGACCTCGAAAAAAATCCGGCCCTTTTAAATGCCACCTTGAAATTCTTGGCGGGACAAAAGCACGGCCGCACCGAAGAAGTCATGATGCCGTACGGCGACCTCGAATCGCTTTCGATGTGGTACATCCAGCTGCTCTCCGAATCCCTCGGCAAGCAGTTCAACAAAGAGGGCGAAGACGTGTGCTACGGCCGCACGCCAATTGTCGCCATCGGCACGCGCGACATGCACTCGCAGACGCAGCAGCACCAGCAGGGTATGCTTAATAAAATTGTCCAGTTCATCAAGATTGCCCAGTGGGAAGATGATATTGCCATTCCCAATGCCTTCCCCGAAGTGCAAAAACTGGCCGATATTGCCGGCGTTACAATGGCTGAAGCACTCGAAGCGGCACGCCAGTCAAATGCCGATGCGCTCGCTTCCAATGGTCGCTACAATGCCTGCATCACCCTGCCGAAACTCAACGCCTTCCATCTCGGCGAACTGCTTTACATGCTCGCCCTGTCGGTCGCTTATGAAGGAGAGCTCGCCGATGTTGATGCCTTCGACCAGCCGGGCGTTGAAGCATACAAAAAAATCATGGGCGTCAAGCTCAAGGCCATCAAAGACAGCAAAAAATAATTTTCTCAGACAGCAAAAACGGACTGCCCAAGGCAGCCCGTTTTTTTGTGGCTTTAGTCAAACAAGAAAATATTATTTTTTAGCAGGCAATTGATAAATATATAAGCAGTTTTTGCCTTTTGCAGCATTCAGCACGTATGCCTTGCCCCCTTGGACAAATAATCCTTGCGGGTTAGATACTTGGCTGACAAAATAGCTTTTTTCTATTGCATCATTGGAAGCGTCCATTACCAACAACTGTTTCGTGGCATGGTCTAGCATATATATGGTATTTTTATCTATTGACAGGCCGGTTGCAAAAGGCTTGACCTTAAAGGCATATCCCTTGATTTTGGTCTCGCCATTTGGCTGCCTATCTAGACCATCAATCCGATAACGAAAAAGGCGAATATTGTCTATTTGCCGCATAATCTCCCGTGCTAGGTCATCGGTCTCACGCAAAAAAGCCTTGCCAAAGCCGCTTTGCGCCCTTAACAAGGCTTTGGCCTCTTTTTCTATAAGAAAAAGGGGCTTTATTTTTCGAGTTTTTCCAAGAGGAATTTTTCTTCGACGGCGGTGAGGCTTACGCCGGCGAGGAGCTTTTGTGCTACTGCTGCCGAGCGCTTTGCGCCCTTCATCTCCTGAAATTTGTCGATGAGGGAGCGGGCAAGGGATATATCCTGCTCCGAAATATCATTGGGCAAGCGCCTGTCGCAAATCCAGCCGATGGTCAAAAGGCTCAAGATGATGTCATGGCTGATGAGCGCCTCATGGTCAAGCGCTTGCTCCAAAAGGTGCAGGGCCTTTTGGCGGTATTCGGCATGGCCGCCTTGGCCATCGTTCATGAGCGCAATGCCGACAAAATAAGTGCTAATACCGTAGTGGCGGCGGTCGCCGCTTGCAAGCAGCTTGCGGCAGCTGTTTTCAAAGGTTGCAAAAACCCACTTGATGTCCGCCTTGCTCTTGGCGTAGGCATAAAGGCAGGGCTGCAAGTAGCGGGCCTTATCACGAATGGGCGCAAGAAGCTGTACCTGTTCTTTTTTGGCGTATAGGGAAAGCGTGTAAATGGCCTGAATTATGCAGCCGACACACCCCTTATCCTTGTCGGGTTCTTTGAAAAGCGGCTTTATGGTAGCAAGGCAAAGCGCGGCTAGCTTTTCTTTTTCGTCGGCCGTCCAAGGAAGCCCAAAACGGCGCGCCATGACAAAGCAGCGCTCGCGATAAAACTGGTTTTCATCGGCAAGGCCTTTTACGATGAGCTTTTTGAGTCCCTCTAAATCGCCGGCACGGTAAAGCTTGCGCAGCAAGCCTTCAATTTTTTGCGAAATTTCCTGGCTCGGACCCAAAAGGCGCTTTTTGCAGAGTCCCTTTAGGCTTTGCATTGCCCGCACGACGTTGAGGGAGGTGCCATTCTTGCTCTTTTGGAGCGGTAAATTCGCCTGCTTGGATACGGCGATGACGGCCTTGCCGCGCTCGATTTTTTCCTTACCCTCGTAATCGCGGCAGGTCCACGCCTGCATGGTGATGACCTTGCTTTCGTCCATATGAATGACGAAGGTAAAATAGGCGCCCTTTTCGTACTTTTTCCTAAAGGTGAGCTTGCCGGAGGCGATGGTGCGGTACTTGTTGTCAATCGTGCGCACCTTTATCGGAATGCTGGCCCTATTCGTGCCTGCGGCCAAAAAGTAGCCGACGTTAAGCTTCGATGTGTAGGGAAGCTCCGTGCCGGTCTTAATGATTTCCTGCACACCATCGTTTTTAAGGCCCAGATAAAGGCTGTCATTTAAAATATTCTTGCCCCATTCGATGGCGGCGGGCGCAGGCTTTGCAGCGCCTTTTAGCGCCTTTTGGCTAGCTAGGCGCCTAGATGCATCTTGCGGCAGGCGGGAAAGGCCGGATTTTTCCATATCCTCGCGCAGGGCGGCGTCGCGGTGCAGATAGTAGTGATAGACGCTGGCACCGCGCGCCACGGCAAGGTCGGGGTCCAAGGCGACGATGGGCTCAAGGCCGAAGAATTTTTTGAGCCGCTCTGTGATGAGGTAGAATTTCGACATGCCGCCGTTCATGATTACGGCGTCAATCTTTACCGCCCGCCCCATCTTGTCCTCGGCCTTTTTCAAGACGTCCAAAATGGGGTAGATGATATTTTGCGTCGCCTTTATCTCGTCGAGGCGCTTATAGTCGTCAAAGGTCAGCTCCTCGCCTAAAAGCGGGCGAAGGAGCGTTTCAATTTCTTCCTTGGTAAAGCTGTCCGAGTAGGCGTAGCCGATGCCGGGCATGTTGTTGCCGACGGAAAAATCGTCGTCCATGTAGTCGTCCCAGCCGCTGCCGCCCACAAACTCATCGCTTTCGCGCATGCTCAAGTCGATTTTCAGCTTTTCTGCAACATTTAGAAGGTAGGGTACGACGCTCTTTTCCTCGGCGCGAATTTTTTGCACGACTACCGGATATTCGCTGTATTGCTTTTGGTAGCGGTTGTACATCGCCGCGGCGATTTTCTCGTCGAAATTATCGCCGCCCAAAAGCGTGTAGCGGTTCGTCGCCAATTCCTGCACCTTGACGATAGATGGGTTCTTTTCGTTGCGCCGTATCTCGTGCAGGGTAATGTCGAGCGTGCCGCCGCCGAGGTCAAAGACCAAGACGTTTTGCGGCGCACTAAGGTCTAGGACCGTGCTGGCGATTTCGCCGTTATGGATTTGATTGATGAGGTCGTAGATGACGGCGTTGGGCTCGGATAAAAGCACGGGGCGCATGCTGCCGTCCTTATTCATGACCGTAATGCCGGCAAGGCGCGCTGCCTCAATCGTCGCTTGGCACATAATCGGGTCGAAATTTGCCGGTACGGTGATGACGGCATCTTTTATCGGCGTGCGGCAGATTTTTTCTGCCTGCGTAATCATGTGGCGCAAGATGCGCGCGGCGATTTCCGCCGGCTGCTTGTCGATGACTTCCTCTGCCAATCCCTTGGCAAACGGCTCGCGCATCTGGCTTTTTATCGAGCGGGCGACAAGATGTGGGCGCAGCGAATACTGGCTCTTGGCAAAATCGCCCACGAGCGGCTGGTAGTTGTTTTCCTCTGCATAGTAGACGCAAGAGGGCAGCGTCTGCTTCTTTTGGCTGCCGAGGTGAAAATCACGGCTTACGCCGACGAGATTTTCGACTATGCGCGGCAAATCAATGACCTTGCTGACAATATCGCCGCTCGGCTTGATATTGATAATCGACAGGACGGAGTTTGTCGTCCCGAGGTCGATGCCCACGCACAATTCATTGTGTTCTTCGTTGTTTATCAGCATTTTTCTCTCTCGTTTTCTGTTATTTGCTTGACGCGGGGGCGGGAGATGATAATCTGTTTTTCTTCATATCGCCAGCCCGGCGAGATGACCATGACCTCTTTTTCCTCTTGATTATCGATGAAGGGGGCTCCTTCGTAGGAGTAGTGCTCGACATCTGTCGCCCGGACGGTCTTTATCGCGCCAATTTTTTCGATGGGGTTTATCCTGCTTTCCTTGACGAATTTGATGAGGTTGTCTGCCATGCTGAAAAAGGCATTGACTTCCGCCGGCAGGTCCATGGCCTTCAATTTTTTCTTCTGGCGCAAAAAGGCGATGAGGCTGTCTAAAATGCAGCCGTACTGCTCGGAGTTGAGCTTGGCGAAAAATTCCGCCACCTCATTGCTCTTGCCTTCTTTTAGGCGTTCTTCAAATTCATCCTGCAGGCGCTTATTGGCGAGCTGCTCTTTGGCGAGCTGGCTTGCATAGTCGGCGGCACGGCGGCGCTCCTGCTCATTGCTCAAAATGAGGGCGCTGATATTCTTGTCGTTGGAAAAGCCGTAGATAAAATAGATGTCTTCAAACAGCAGGCGCTTTAAATCAGCGTAGGCGTGATTGGGGACGAAGATGAGCTTTTTCAGGAGGGCATCTAGCTGCAAGGCCTTGCCGTATTGGGCAAAAAGGCAGATGAAGAAAAGGCGGGCGTCCGTCATCTGCTTGAAGCCGTCAAAGTTTTTTTGGCTCGGCTCGCCTAAAAAGTCGATGAAGGCGGCTACTTCCCACTGCGCTTTTTTGAGGCGAAACATGCCGCTCAAAGAGTTTTCAATGCGGCTTTTATACAGCGTCTTTTTGATGTCGGCTTCGGTGAGCTGACAGCGGTATTTTTTGTTCATCTGGCGGGAAAGGGCAGCAAAATCAATCTTGTCGGCAATTTTTTGGCTATATACCTCGTATAGGAGGCTGCCCGTATTATAGGCTTTTGCTGAGTCGGGAAAAATGCGGATTTTGGCCAGATGTTGCTTTAGCTTGTCGATGAGCGACTTAGCTTTATTGGGCTCCATGTAATCACTTCCTTAAAATCTGTAAGCATGCCCCGTCTCGGCAAAGAGCACCTGCGTGCGGCACTCGCCGTCAAAGAGCAGCTCCTGCTCAATATCGCGCGCCCCCAGAGGGCCTAAGGCATTGGGGCTATGGACGATAATGGCAAGGCGCGGGTTAATTTTCTTGACGAAAGCGACGGTCTGGGCAAAGTCATCGTGCAGCGTAAAGTCGACGCGAAAGGGCTGTAAGCGGCCAAGGCGCTGCGGCAGCGTGTTTTTTTTGCCGATTACCAGGCACTGGCGCGCAAAATCGCCATTGGAAAGAAGGTAGTTGTTATCCCGAAAGAGGCGCAATCCCAGCCTTTCGAGCTGCTTTGCCGTGTAGAAAATGTCGTCATCAACATAGATGGGCAGCGAGTAGGTGCCGTATTCGTTGAGGTATTTTAAAAGCTCTATCCCCTTGGTGAGCTGGCGCACTTGGCAAAAGAGGCTCTTTTGCGCGGCAATGCGCCGCTCAATCGCATTTAGCTTTTTCATGAGCGCGTCGCTGTCCGAGCAGGCGTCTTCATGGTGGGCATGGGGCGCGCAAATGATGAGCGTGTCAATCGGCTTATTGGGAAGCATGCCCCGCCCAGTAAGGCAGTTGGCGGCAATCGAGTAATCGCCAGTATAAAGGATATTGCGCCCGCCATAATTAAAGAGCGTCATCATCGCGCCCGGGATATGGCCCGCCTGATAAAAAGATACCTCGTAATCGCGCTGCGGTATCGACTGCAAATAGCTCACTTTGGTGAGGTTGCGCTCAATAAAGCTGCGCAGGGCGATATTTTGGGCAAAGCCCCGATTTTGCAGCTGCTGCCAGGTGAGAAGGCTCGTGATGTCCGTCATGAAAAGCTGCAAGGCGGAATTTTGCGCCAGAAAATATGCCAGGGCGCCCATGTGGTCTAGATGGGCATGCGAAATGTAGAGCCTTTCAATGTCTCTAAGCTCCAGCCCGATGGTGCCGAGCATCTTTTGCGCCGCCTGCACAAAGCGCGCGGGATTTGGCAGGGCACGGCTTTTTAGATAGCCGCAGTCTAAAAGGAGCCTATTTTCGCCAAGGCCCAAAAAATAGCAGCTGTTGCCAATTTCCTGTCCGCCGCCCAGCGGCATAAAAATTGCTTCTTTCATCAATCAGCAAATGCGCGGTATCTGTTCTCCGGCGGGCATATCGACAATGCGCACGCCCCCCACTGGAGTGCGCATCGCCACCTCACCGCGCGAGATGGCATTTGTCGTGCCAATCTTGCAGGCGTTTTTGCCGTATTCATCAGCGTGCAAGATGGAAAGAATTTTCTCGGTGTACTGCGGCGGCACAAAAAGCACGAATTTGCCCTCGTTGGCAAGGTTTAGCGGCTCGAAGCCCAAAATTTCGCAAAAGCCGCGCACGGCGGGCGTGATGGGCAAGCTTTCTTCTTCGAGCAAGATGCCGACCTTGGCTTGACTAGCAATTTCATTCAGCACGGCGGCAACACCGCCGCGCGTGGCGTCGCGCAGAACGGCAATTTGCGGCACGGCTGTGAGCAGTTTTTTTACCAGATGGTTTAAGGGCGCGCAGTCGCTTTTTAAATCGGCGGGAAGCTCGAGACTGTGGCGCTTGGACATAATCGTCGCGGCGTGGTCGCCCAAGGTACCACTGACTATTATATCCATATCCTCTTTGACGTTTAGTGGCGAAATATCCGCTCCCGCGATGAGCTCACCCACACCGGCCGTATTGATAAAAATGCCATCGCACGAGCCCTTGCCGACGACTTTCGTGTCGCCCGTAACCAAAAAGACGCCCGCTTCGTCGGCCGCCTTGCGCATGGTCTTGGTGATTTCCTTCAGGTCATCAATGGGAAGCCCCGCTTCTAAAACCATGCCGACGGACAAGTATTTGGGGACGGCCCCCGTCATAGCTAGGTCGTTGACCGTGCCGCAGACGGCGAGCTTTCCTATGTTGCCCCCGGCAAAAAAGAGTGGCTGCACGACATAGGTGTCGGTGCTCATTGCTATCTTGCCGGAGTCTAAATTAAGGCGCGCCCCATCGTGCATTTGGCGCAAAAATTCATTATCAAAGGCGGGGAGCATGACCTGCTCGACGAGCTCTTGACTCTTGGCGCCGCCGGCGCCATGTGCTAAGGTAATATATTTTTCTTCCATGTTAGCCTTCCTCATTTGCCATAGGCATATTTGCCCTGGCCGTATTTGTACCAGGCGTGGCAGGTGCCCTCAATGGAGACCATGCAGGCGCCCGAGGGTTTTTCTGGCGAGCAGACTTTTTTAAAGAGCGGGCACTGAGGCGGCTTGATGAGGCCGCGTAAGACTTCGCCGCAGCGACAGCCTGGATTTTCGCGCGATTTTTCGGGCTCTACGGCGACCATTTTTTCAGCGTCAAATTCGGCGTAGGCGTCATTTATGGCAAGGCCCGATTTTTCCACGGCGCCAAAGCCGCGCCAGTTGACCGTCACATCGTCAAAGACTTCGCCAATCATTTTTTGGGCGTGCTCATTTCCCCCTCTATGCACGACGCTTTTATACGCGTTTTCCAGTAGGGGCGTGCCATTTTTAACCTGGCGCGAAAGAAGATAGATGGCACTTAAAATTTCGAGCGGCTCAAAGCCGGCGATGACGGTCGGTATCTTGTATTCTTGGGAAACAAAGCTAAAGGGCGCGCCGCCCGTTATCACGCAGACGTGACCGGGCAGCAAAAAGCCATCGACGTGAACTTGGGGGTCGGCTAAGAGCGCACGCATGATGACGCTCGTGCGCTTGTGGGCGGAAAGGACGAAGAAGTTCTTGATGTTTTTTTCGCGGGCGGTCTTGATGACGGCGGCCGAAAGCGGCGCCGTGGTTTCAAAGCCCACGCCCAAAAAGACGACCTTCTTGTCGGGATTTAAAATCGCCGTCTGCAGGGCATCAAGCGGTGAGTAGACAATTTCAATCGCGCCGCCGTTGTCGCGCACGGTGTTTAAGTCCTGCGTCGTGCCCGGAACCTTGAGCATGTCGCCAAAGGTCGCAACGATGACATCCTTTTGCTGACCGTAGGCGATTGCCCGGTCCATGTAGTCGTTGGGGGTTACACAGACGGGGCAGCCCGGACCGCTCACAAGCTCTACATTTTCGGGCAAAAGCTGACGAATACCGGCCCTAAAAATCGACACGGTATGCGTGCCGCACACTTCCATGAAGCGCACGGGACGGCTTATGTTGGCTGCTATTTTCTGAAGGAGTGCCTCACTCGACATAGCCCATGCTCACTTCCTTTAGTAGTTCATTCGTCGCCTCGGCCTCGGCTTCGTCGACGACCTGAATGCCAAAGCCGGCATGCATGAGCACGTAATCGCCGATTTTTGCTTCCGGCACGAGCATGAGGCTTATTTTGCGCTTAATGCCCTGCACTTCGACGGTGCCGAGCATTTCATTTTTTTCAATAACTTTAGCGGGTACTGCTAAACACATATTCATAACCTCTCTTAAATCTTTGGCTTTTGCGGCTAAAGCCGCAAAAGTGAGGGAATTGCCCTCATAGAGCTTCTTCAAGGGCATCTTATAAAATGCCATTTTGCGCCCGGCAGGCGGCGATGGCCGCCTGGCCATAGCTTATTGCGCCGTCATTGGGCGGCAGACTGCGGCTGCGGCAAATCTTCAGGGAGTTTTTCAGGTAGCCAGCTACCTGGTCCAAAAAGAGAAGATTTTGGCAGACGCCACCGGCAAGGGCCAAAACGTCGACGCCGTACATATCCGCAAGGCGCAAGACGACATCGGCACAGCTTTTGGCAAAGGTGGCGTGAAAGTCGGCGGCAAGCTGCCCAACAGGCGCGCTGCCAGCCATTTCCAAGAGCGCCGTATAGGCGGGCAAGAGGTCGATGACGAAGGGAACCTGGGCCGTGCCCTCGCCCGTTATGCAATAGGGAAGTTCCCGGCCCACATAGCCGAGAGCGCACTGCTCAAGCTCGATGGCCGCCTGACCTTCGTAGGAAATCTTGCCGCATAGCCCCAAAAGCGCTGCGGCCGCGTCAAAGAGCCGCCCGGCACTCGATGTAAGCGGGGCATTGAGACCGGCCTTGGTTGCCAGCATGAGGCTTTCCCAGCCATCTGGCACCAGAGGTGCCAAAAGGGGTGCCTTTTCTAAGGATGATAGCATTTGTGTGATGTATAGTGCCAAGCGCCACGGCTCGCGCACGGCGGCAGGGCCGCCCGGAAGTGGCAAGGGGCGAAAATGCGCCAGGCGCTGATATTCTTCGTAGTCAAAGAGCATTACCTCGCCCCCCCAAATGGTACCGTCGGGACCATAGCCCGTACCATCAAGGGCCAATCCCAGGGCCGGCTCTTCGATTTTATTTTCCAAGAGGACCGCGGCCAGATGGGCGTGGTGGTGCTGAATGGCATAGTGCGGCAAGGGAATTGATTTTCCGTACCGGCTCGATAAATAATCCGGGTGCAAATCGATGGCGATGAGCTGCGGATTGACGTCAAAAAGCCGTTCGTAGTGGGAAATAGCGTCCTTATATGCGTCAAAGGCAGCCTTATTTTCCAAATCGCCAATGTGATGACTCACGATGGCCTTGTCGCCTTTGACGAGGCAGAAGGTGTTTTTTAGCTGCGCGCCACAGGCGAGAATAGCAAGTGGCTGCTGCAAAAAGGGCAAACTAGACGGCGCATAGCCGCGGCTTCGCCTGATAAAGTACGGCGCATTTTCATAAATGCGCACGACTGAATCGTCAAGCCGCATCCTGATGGCGCGGTTGTGAAGCAAGAAAAAGTCAACAAGCTCTCTTATTTGCGGCAGGTGCTCATTTTGGTAGATGATGGGCTCGGAGCTAAAGTTGGCACTCGTCATGACAAAGACATCGTCTTCTTGCAAAAGGAGAAGATGTATAGGGGCATAGGGGAGCATGACGCCAAGATAGGCGTTATTGGGAGCAACGCTCGGAGCAATGACACTATTGCCCTTCTTTTTCAAAAGGACGATGGGTGCTGAGGCGCTTTTTAGGAGCTTTTCTTCCGCGCCACTTAAAAGGCACATCTTTTCGACCTGTGCCAAGGAGCCGGCCATTACGGCGAGCGGCTTTTCCAGGCGGTGCTTCCTCTTTCGCAAAAGGGCGACGGCGGCTTCGTTTTTGGCATCGCAGGCAAGATGGTAGCCGCCAATTCCCTTGATGGCTACAATTTTTCCCTCCAAGATGGCCGCGCGCGCCTTTAAGATGGCTTCTTCGCTCGTCTTAAAGATGACCTTTCCCTCTTGGTCGCAAAGCCAGCAGTGCGGACCACAAGTGCCGCAGGCGTCCGGCTGGGCGTGAAAGCGGCGATTTTCCGGGTCTTCGTACTCGCTTTGACAGGACGGGCACATCGGAAAATCCCGCATCGTCGTATTGGCTCGGTCATAGGGGACATCGTCGATTATCGAAAAGCGCGGCCCGCAATTCGTACAATTGATAAAGGGATAGTGGTAGCGCCTATCTGATTTGGTGAAAAACTCGCGCCGGCAATCGTCGCAAACGGCTAGGTCGGGCGAGATGGCCGTGCGGCGCTTTTGGGCGCGCGGGCTCTTTTTGATGGAAAAGTCCGCCTCGTCCTCTTGCAGCTGACATTCCTTCACGAACAAATTATCAATTGTAGCGGCGGGCGGCAATTCCTCGCTTAGCGCCGTCAAAAAGGCTTCAGCACTTATATCATCGCCTTGTACTTCGATGAGTACGCCCTGGTCATCATTTAAGACCCAGCCCGTAAGATTAAACCGATTGGCAATCCTATAAACAAACGGCCGAAAGCCCACCCCCTGCACAATGCCGCAAGCGCGAACTTGCAGGCGAATAATCATTTCTTCCATGACTTCCTCTTTTAAAAAATATCTTGGTCGTTGGCACCCTTTTCCCCGAAGGGAATTTCCTGTGCGCCCCAACTGTTGATGATTTCTATGACTTTTTCTACGGTCGGCTCAATCTGCTCGCGCACTTTTTCTGACATATCAATGCCCAGGTCGACTTCTTGCGGCTTGACGCCGATGACCATGGTCTTTTCGACGGGGTTATCCGTTACATCAAGCACAGCCAAAAGGTCGTTGAGTCCCAAATCGTGGACGGATATTTTATTGGAAAAATACGCCGCCAGCGCCTCTCCCTCAAAGGTGAAGTAATCGCCGGCTTCTCCCGGTGCATTGATGGCATCGACGATGAGCAGCCTTTGCGTGCCCGTCAAAAAGGGCATCAGCCCCATACCGAGCGTGCCGCCATCGAGAACTTTGACGTTGGCATAATTATGCGTTTCATTGAGACGCTCGATGACGCGAATACCAAAGGCGTCATCTTTCATAATCGTATTGCCGACGCCCAAAACGGTGATATTCATCTTACTTCCTCTTTTCTGCCACGGCGTTTTTGAGCCAGCTGCACCAGGCATCAAGGCCATCGCCTTTTATGCACGAGGTCTTAAAGAGAGAAATTTCCGGGCTCAAGCAATGAATGTCATGCTCGGCGCTTTCCATGTCAAAATTCGTGTAGGACAAAATGTCAATCTTATTTAAGACGGCCGCAGCCGATTCCTTAAAGATGAGCGGATATTTTAAGGGCTTGTCGTCCCCTTCCGTAATGCTCAGGACGACGGCCTTTTGGTCTTCGCCGATATTAAATTCTGCCGGACAGACAAGGTTGCCGACATTTTCAATGATTACCAAATCGAGCGCATCAAGGTCGAGCTTTTGCATTGCTTCTGCCACCATCACGGCATCCAAGTGGCAGCCGCCGCTCGTGTTGATTTGAATGACGGGCGCGTCGTGAGCGGCAATCCTATCGGCATCCTTATTGGTGAAGAGGTCGCCTTCTATTACGGCGATGCGCAAATCGCCCTTGAGCTTTGCTATCGTGCGCTCTAGGAGCGTCGTCTTGCCCGAACCCGGCGAACCGATGAGATTCAGGGCAAAAATGTGATGGGCGGCAAAGACCTTCTGATTTTCTGCTGCCTGGGCATCGTTTTTGCCCAGTATATCTTCCATTACTTGTACTTCCAAAGAGAACCCTCCTTATCTTTATCACTCGATATCAAGATATTCAACGCGCAATTCCCGCCCCGAGATGACCTTCAAAGCGGCCGAGCCGCACTGGGGACACAAAAAATTGTACCGCTCGATATGGCCTTGCCAGTTGCAGTCGGGGCATTGGCCGACGAGGGGAACGAGATTGAGCTTTAATTTGGCCTCGGAGGCAATGGTGCCTTTGGCCAGCGAGGTGAAGCAAAATTCCAACGATTCAAAGACGACGCCCGTCATCTCTCCGATTAAAAGCGAGATTTCCTTTACCCGCTTGGCCTCGTTTTTTGCGGCGTAGTCGAGGACAATGTCCAAAACGCCCTGTGCCATTGACATTTCGTGCATTTTCATCTTCCTATTAAAAAGCTGCTGCAAAATAAATTTTACAGCAGCTCGACTTTTATAAACTTCCAAGAAAGCCTTAGAGGACAGCCTTGAGGCCCAGTTCTTCTAAAACTCCCATTATCTGAGAAAGAGTCGTCTTGGCGGGGTCATAATTGAGCATTGTTTCTCCATCGTGTGCATGGATATGAACATGGAGAACGCCTTTAAGGCCCAGCAATTTTTCTTCTGCCTGCTTAGCATTTTCCGGCGTATAGCCCTTAACGAAGAAATTAAGCTGCGTACCATTACCATGGCCGCCGCAACCACAAGTTTTACACATGTATGCACCGCTTTTTCCAGTGAAAAAGCAGTTTCCCCCTTTACAAAATATATAAAAGCCTGGCGGCAAAATGCCGCCAAAGCCTTCACGCAAAATCAGCCTTTGATGACGCGACCATGCTTGTCGGTGATGTCTTCGATGTCATCGGGCACTTCAGCCAAAACTTTGGTGCCGGAGAACATGCTCGAAGCTTCACCTTCACGTTCCATGAAGTCGGCACGAATGACCATGTAGATATGGACGGCCGCCAGAAGGAAAATGGCCCAAGCGGCAAGATGGTGAATGACGTGCAGGAGCATTTCGCCATCAAAGAGGATTTGCCAGCCAAACAGCGTCGCCATGAAGCTATTTGGTTCCATCTGGAAGTACATGGCATAGCCGGTAAATACTTCAATGATAATCAAGACGTAGATGGCAAGATACGATAGGCGCGCCATCGGGTTTCTGAGAAATTCTTTGTGAGAGTATTTAATGAGGCAATAGTGCATCATTACCTCTGCCAAGTCGTCCCAAAACTTGGTGTTAAACATATGCGGGAGGAGCCTGTCCCCCTTGTTGATGATGTAGCCATAGATACGCAATCCGAGCGCTGCGGTCAAGATGAAGGCGCATAAAAAATGCAGGTAGCGGATGAACCCCAGCGACAAGAACCAGCCATTGTAGGAAACAAATTCGCCGGAAAGGGACATCGGCGTCGTGATGACGAGGCCGGTGCCAAATAGGATTGTGATGGTAATTGCCATAATCCAGTGATAGATGCGCAAAAACGGGCTAAACAGGTAATAGCGTGTCAGCTTGCGCTTTTGTCCATCATTGGGAACTGAAGTCGCAATGAACTCACTTTTTTTTCCTTCCATATTTCTTACCTCGATTTTCTATTTGGTGCTGCAGCCGATAAACGGGTCCGTATTGATGTTGGCAACCGTTTCCTTCTTGCTGTTATAAACGTGTGCAGCACAAGCCAAACACGGGTCAAAGGAGCGGATGGCACGAACGATTTCAAGCGGCTGGTCGGCAATGGCGACATGGGTGTCAATCATGGATTTTTCAAATGAACCATGACCGGACTCATCGTCAATCGGGCAAGCATTCCATGTGGTCGGAACGACGGCCTGATAGTTCTTGACCTTCTTATCCTTGATGACAACCCAGTGAGAAAGGGCGCCACGCGGTGCTTCAAACATGCCGACACCTTTAAATTCGCCATCGGTCCAAGAGGACGGATTCCATTTGGTAGTGTTGGCAATCGTTGTATCGCCCGTCTTTATGTTGTTGACAAGCTTGTCAAAGAAGAAGCGTTCCATGTTGGCGGCAATCTGCGCGTCGAGCGCACGGGTAATCGTACGGCCAACGGTGGAAGGCAGCCATTTTTCCGGCGGCATGCCCAAAAGGGCGGAAACGCGGTCAATCTGAGCTACCATCATCTGTTCAGCCCATGTCGGCGCGATGATGCTCTGCTTAACTTTTGTATAGACGATGATGTAGCGGGCAAGCGGACCGGTTTCGCAAACTTTGCCGCGCCATTTCGGCGTCTTGACCCAAGAGTATTTGCCTTTTTGGTCGAGATAGGACCAATGTGCCTTGTCGCCATTGATGTCGCCCGTATAGTTCGGGTTGGTCTTGCCTTCCCAAGGATGGAGGTCGGCATTGTCCTTATACCAAGAATGACGCGAGGTTTCGACGATGACATCTTTTTCGTTGAAGTCCTTGCCTTCGAGCGGATAGTACTTAGCGTTGGCAACGCCCTGGGCGAAGTTTTCGACTACGCCATCGCAACGTACGAGTGCTGTCTTGGCAAAGTCCATATGACCGGCAAACGGTTCTTCAGGATAACCGCCAAAGCCGATGACGCGTTCGCCAGAGAGGCCACCGCCATCCATAGCACTGCCAGCCTTGGCATGAATGGCGCAGATGGCAAGAGCATCGGGCAGCATGTAATAATTAATCATATCGAGCGTCTTATCAATCGCTCCGGCTACGATGTCGAGGCGTGCCGTATTGACGGGCGCATTCATGTCGTTCATCGAGATAGCGCAGCCCATGCCGCCGACAACATAGTGCGGATGCGGGTTCTTGCCGCCAAAGACGACGTGCGGGATGACGATATCACGCTGCAAATTGAGCAGGTTCAAATAGTGCGTGATGGCCAAAAGATGTACTTCCGGCGGCAAAATCTTGTATGCCGGATGATTCCACCAGTTGGCAGCAAAAAGGCCAAACTGACCGCCTTCAACGAGCTTTTGCAGCTTGTCTTTCATTGCGCCGAAATAGTTGGCAGAAGCCTGCGGGAAAATCTTCGGATAACCGGAGAACTTGTATTGAATGGGGCCTTGAAGCGGCAGCTGATAGCCATCGAGCAAGGATTTTTGCAGTGCCGCCGTAGCAGCCGGGTCAGCCTTCAAAGCTTCCATTGGGCTTACCCAGTCAAAAGCGTACAGGTGATAAAAATGAACGAGGTGGTCGTGCGAGTTTATCGTTCCACCCATGATATTTCTTATATAATGGGCATTGCGCGGTATCTTGATGCCGAGTGCATCTTCTACGGCGCGAACGGAAGCGAGGGCGTGTGCACTCGTGCAGACGCCGCAAATGCGCTGAATAAATGCCCACACTTCACGCGGGTCGCGGTCTTTGACGATATTTTCCAGGCCGCGCCATTCGGTGCCGCTCGACAGGGCATCGGATACCTTGCCGGTCGATTCGTCTACTTGTATTTCCAAGCGTAAATGTCCTTCTATGCGTGTTACGGGATCAACTACGACTCTTTTCATCGGCTATATCAATCCTTTCTTATTTCTTTTCTTCCTGGCTTACATTATCGGCAGCCTGCTTTGCAACAGCTTCCTTGCGTTCACGGCGTTCTTTGGCATCGCGCTTTTTCTTCTGGATAGTCGAAGTTGCCATATGCGCGGTGATGCCTACGGCCATAGCGCCGGTTGCAAAGGCGCCCATTTTGTCGATGTTGCCAAGCTGAATGCCGGCGTATACGGGCAGGCGGGAATAAAGCGGGCCATTATCCCAGAAATTTTTGGCCGTGCAGCCGATGCACGGATAGCCGGACTGAACGGGATAGGACATCCCCTGCCACCAGCGCAAGCTGCCACAAGACGAATACGTTTCCGGTCCGCGGCAGCCTAACTTGTAAAGGCACCAGCCAGCCTTTGCCCCTTCATCGTCAAAGCTATTGGCAAACATGCCAGCATTAAAGAAGGCACGGCGATAGCAGGTGTCGTGGATGCGGTTGCCGAAAAATTGCGTCGGACAATCGCGGCTGTCAAGCGGCGGTATGCTGCCAAACATCGTATAGTAGGCGAGAACACCGGTCATTACTTCCGGAATGGGTGGACAGCCCGGTACTTTGATAATCGGCTTATTATTGATAATATCATCAATTTCTACCGATTGGGTCGGATTCGGGCGAGCAGCCTGAATACCACCCCAAGACGAGCAGGAGCCATAGGTGATAATGGCTTTGGCGCCAGCAGCGAGCGTCTTTAGGCGGTCGAGGAAATTTTCGCCGCCAATCATGCAGTAGCCGCCATCGGCACTAGTAGGCACGGCACCTTCAACGGCGAGAAAATAATTGCCATAGTTGGCCTTGACAACCTCATTGAGATGGTTTTCAAACGGTTCGCCCTGAGCTGCGGCGAGCGTATCGTCGTATTCAAGCGAAATCATGTTGATGAGTACGTCCGTCGGCAAAGGCGAAGCAGAGCGGATAAATGATTCCGTGCAGCCTGTGCATTCCATGCCGTGCAGCCAAATTACTACCGGCAGCCTTTTTTCCGCTGCCTCAACAACATCAGACAGCATCGAAGGTGATAAGCCGAGCATTGCCGTCATGGCCGTGCAGGTCTTTATGAAGCTTCTGCGGCTCATACCTTTTTTCTGATACATGTCCCATATGGAAGTATAACGTTCCATGGTATTCCTCCTCAGCAAACAGTATTTGACATGTTTGCGAACACTACTTAGCGGAAAAACCCGCTCAGTCTGCCCGCAGGGCTGTCAAACGCCCTAAAAATCCCCAATTACTTTAATCAGTTCCCCACCTATTATATGCTCCATTTATTTTTCACGTCAAGCTGAAAAAATTCTATTTATAATTACTTGCATTTGGAATAAATAATTTTTAGGGAATGATTTTTTCGAGATGTTGTCTTTTATGTTCGGCAAAGGGAAGCAAAAAACCTGCTTTTAGCAAGAGCTTTCGCAAAAAAAGCAGGCGGACCCCCTAGGAGCGCCCGCCTGCAAAACCAGCTTATCTTTTTACTTCCGTGAGCCAAAGGCCGTGCAGGTTGCAATAAGCGTAAACTTTGGCATGTAAGGTCTTGCCGACATTAAATTCCACTACCGGCTCATCACCCGGCTCAAAGCAGCTGCGCTGCTCGGTGTCGCCATAAAGGATTGTCACCCATTCGATATGGTGCTCATCTGTCATCGGGTGCAGCTTGCTGCCAACCCTGACAATGAGCTTATCGCCATCAAATCTCGCCTCGGGCAAATGCTTTTCAGCAGACGCTTCTTCCGTATTGGCCCTGATGAGGCGCATCGGTTTTTCGCAGCAGATGAGATGCGCATCAGCAACGGTGAGATTTCGCGTATAACCTTGACCATCTTCATGCAGGGTACGCTTGCCAATATCGAGTACTTCAAGAACATAGCCACAAAGGTCGCACTTATAAAGCAGTAAATGTTTTTCCATAAAAATCCCCCTTTTATTTTGAAACAATCTATCGCTAGCAAATCTTTTCAATCTGCCGCGCCGCCTGGGCAGCAGCGACTACCTTTTGCAGGCTGCTGCCAAAAGAAGCCTCGACAGCAGCACTCACTGCCCCTTCAACAATGGGAGCGTCCGCCAAGATGACGCGCTGCGATAAATCGCTGTCAAGCATTTCCTTTACTAGACCGACACTCATAACGGCGCTGCCTAAATCGGCAAGGACCACGACGCCATCGCCCATGTCGGCTTTTTCTATCACTTTTTGTATAGCCACGGGGTTCGTTCCCAATGAGCCATCAGATGTGCCGCCGACAGCAAAAAACCTTTCGTGGTCGCGTACCATCTGGTCGACCAAGTCTTTTATTCCTGCCGCAATTTTGGCACTGTGCGAAACAATAACTATTCCTACCATATAAATCATGCTGCCCAAATGCCGCGCGGCATTTTTGCAGGTCGGCAGCAACCTACACCTTCTTTTTAAACTATTGTCACTTCGGGTCCTGCTTACCGAGCCTATCAGCCCCGTACAGAAGCGACGAATTTATCCAGCGTCTGCAAGATGAGCGCACTAGAAGCTGCTCCAGGGTCAATGTGACCTATGCTACGCTCGCCCAGATAGCTGGCGCGCCCTTTGCGGGCCAAAAGGTTTTTGGTCCTTTCGGAGCCAGCTTGCGCGCCAAGCGCTGCGGCATGAAGCGCCTCATAAAGCGAGGAGCCGCCGCGCAAGGCTTCCGCAAAAGCCTCTTTAGCAGGCAGCAGAGCATCGAGCATGGTCTTATCACCCTTTTCAGCCTTGCCGCGGTCCTTTATCCCCTTGATGACCGCGTCAAACATTATTTCGACATTATCAGGCGAAAAGCCGTTTTTGGCGACTTCTGCCAAGCGAATAAAGGCCGTGCCATAAAGCGGGCCTGATGCACCGCCCACCGTCGACATAAGGCATACGCCAACCGTCTTTAAAATTTCTGCCGGCGCCGTATCATCGGCAAGCGGTGAAAGCTTTGCCGTAACGCTTTCAAAGCCGCGTGCCATATTAATGCCGTGGTCGCCATCGCCAATGGCACGGTCAAGGTCGGTCAGTTGGTCCTTGTGGGCGATAACTGTCGCCGCAATTTGTAAAATTATCTCTTTTGCGTGCAAAAAAATTCCCCCTTAGCGCCGTGTGAAAGCCGGCGTATCAGCCGGCGCTTCCAGCAATTCTTCCAGCTCGTCGTCAAGCTTCAAAAGGCTTATCGAAAAACCGGCCATTTCCAAAGAAGTCATGTAGTTGCCAACCTGGCTAGCGACAATTTCAATGCCGCGCTCTTTTAGATATGAAGCGGCCTTTTTGGCTACAATATACTGCTCCATAAGTGGCGTAGCGCCAAGCCCATTGATGAGCAGAGCTACACGACTGCCCTCAGAAAAAATGCCTTCGTCCATAATCTTATCCAAAAGCGCCGCCGTTATTTCATCGGCTTTTTGCAGCGGAGCGCGATGCGTGCCCGGCTCGCCGTGAATACCAATGCCAATTTCCATTTCGTCATCTTTTAATTCAAAGCTGGGCTTGCCCGCTTCCGGCACTGCACACGGCTCAATGGCCATGCCCATCGAGCGGACATTGGCAATGACCTTTTGTGCTACGCGCTTTACTTCTGCAAGACTTTTTCCCTTTTCGGCCATGGCACCGGCTATCTTATGCACGAAGAGCGTACCGGCAATGCCGCGCCGGCCAATCGACCATGTGCTGTTGGCGACCGCGACATCATCAGCGACGATGACCTTTTCGATTTTAATCCCATCGGCCTGAGCCAGTTCTGCCGCCATGTCAAAATTCATATCGTCGCCACTGTAATTCTTGACGATGAGCAAAACGCCGTGCCCCGTATCGACGGCTTTTATCGCCTCATAAATCTGGTCGGGCGTCGGCGAAGTAAAGACGGCGCCCGATACGGCAGCATCGAGCATGCCATAGCCGACGTAGCCGCCGTGCGCCGGCTCATGGCCACTGCCACCGCCGCTAACAAGGCAGACCTTATCTTTTTTGGGCTGGGCACGAATAAGAACATTAAAGCCTAAAAGCTTTTTGACATAGCGTGGCTGAACGGCGGCCATGCCTTCGAGCATTTCACTTACGACATCAGCTGGTGCATTAATGATTTTTTTCATGACGTTACCCCCATTGAAAGAAAAACGACAAATGATTTTCTCGAGGAAAAGTGCGTCTCGGAGCCAAAGGGCAATTCTTAGCATCCATATCTATATTATATTTCAAAAAATACTTCTTTTCCACACTTTTTCCAAGATATTTGGTAAATTTATTCGTAATTATTGTTTAATTTTAAATTTTTCGACTTAATTTGGCAAAAATGGGCAGGCATTGCTGTCTGTCCATTGGCATGCGCGGCGAGAAAACTCGCCGCCTATAACCTTATAAGCCGTACGCCTTGCGCAATACGGTAAGCGGATGGATGGCTTCCACGCCCGTACCATGCTTTATCTGCATGCGGCAAGTGCCACATTCGCAAACGACCTTTTCGGCACCGGATTTTTTGATGCGATTAAATAGCTTTGAACCGACTTTCATTGCTACTTCGTATTTATCTGCCTTATAGCCGTAGCTACCGGAAATACCGCAGCAGCCTGCATCGGCTTCTTCAATATTGACGCTGGGCACAAGCGGCAAAATTTCCATTGTCGGACGGCCGATTGACTGTACCTTGAGATGGCACGGTGCATGGTAGATATATTTTTTATTCAATGCCTTGAAATCGGTCTTTAATTCACCCATTTCGTAAAGGCGTTCCAGATATTCAATCGAATCGTACATGTGGGCAGCATAATCGGACATCTGCGCAAAGTCAAATAATTCTTGGTACTCCTGCTTGAGCATTAGGCCACAGCTCGTGCAGGCCGTAATGATATCGTAGCCCTTGTCCACCCATTGCTTCAAAAGCTTGACATTTTTTTCCGCATTCTTTCGAGCATCATCTATATAGCCGCCCGAAACCATCGGCGAACCGCAGCAGACGAAGCGCTCATCTGTCGCCACTTCAATGCCATTATGCTGGTAAACCTTGACGAGGTCAACGCCGACATTGGGCTGGTTGTAGTTGATGAAGCAGCCGGAAAAGAAGACGACCTTGCGCTTGCCGTGTGTCTGCTTAATCTTTTTAAACTTACTCAAAAACGACTCGCTGGCGTATTTGGGCAATTCCTGCTTTTCGGCAATTCCCATCGAGCCGAGCATGCCGATGCTCTTGCCGATGGCCGCGCCGAGATTGGCAAAGGTAGCGCCGAGTGGCAACGAGGTGATGAGTTTGCCCATTTTTTCGCTGTGAGCAAGCATATCGTCGGCTTTTGACTTACGCGGATGCTTTTTGTAGTACTCATTCTTAGCCAGCATATTCAAAGTGGAAATTGGCACGCCGGAAGGACAGGCCATATCACAGTTTTTGCAGTTGGAGCAATAATCCAGCATGGGGTCATCATCGGAAACGAGCTTGCGCAAGCGCGTCAAGGCCGGACCGGTCATCTTCGGGCCGCGGAACTTTCTCGTCGCTGCCGTCACCGGGCAAACCGTAAGGCAGATTGTACAAGCCGTACATTTATCTGGGTCGATTACATGGCGCATTAATATTAATCCTCCTCACAAAATGCGGCTACGGCTTTATAAGCCGTCGTCAAGGCAACGCCGTTGCCGGATTTTTCATAGCAAAAATCATAGCCGGAAAGGCTGCGGCCGATGACCTTAACATTTGATGCCACCTTTTTGCCCGCAGACAGCGGGGCAAGCGTTTCATCAACCGAAACGCCGTATTGGGCAAAAATTTGTTTTTGGTTATCAAAGAGTTTTTTGTGAGACCATTGTGTCTGCACGCGGGGCACTTCGATGTCGATATTCAAAATCGGCTCTTTCATCTGGCCAATGAACGTCTTTAGGCCGCCGCCGTAAACGCCGCCCGTGGCAATGATAAACTGGTCGGCATAGAATTTTCTCTTGCGGTCAAAGCCCTCCGTAATTACGGCTTCGCAGCGACCATCGACTATTTCAGCGCCAACGACACGTGCCTTTTCAATAATCTGCACGCTGTGCTTTTTGGCGTAGGCACGCAGCATCTTGTCGAGGCGAAGGCCCGTAACGGCAGGCGGTATTGAAGATACTTCGACGATGGAGCAGCCGAGCGCCTGATGGAGCTTGTCGTACACTTCGTAATTGGGCTCAAGTCCCAAAACGGGCGGCAAAACAATCGCCGTATCCGCATCAACCTTATCTTTAACCTGGCTGATGAATGAAGCTTGGCCTTCCGGCGTTTCGAGCCAGCGGGCCACATCCATGGCATTTATATCACGCAAATCCTTGCCGTATTCAAAATTGAGGGCAACGATATGCTCGGAAATTGTACGGCTTTCACCCAAGCGCTTGGTAAAGTTTTTGACGACCATGTGCGCATAAAAATCCTTCATCGTATCGAAGCCCACGACGAGAATTTTCTTGCTGGCGAGTAAAGCCTTGGCATCCATACTCTTAGGAACAAGGCAGCTCGGCTTGAAATTGCCGATGGCGGTAGGCACCCAAACATTTTCCTCCGGCGTGCCAAGGTAGGGATAGCCGCAGGATTTAGCAATTTCCAAAAATTCCGTGATGGCGCGCTTGACAACAGCAGAGCCCCCTACCTTCTGGTACGGGTGTTGCGCAGCAATTTTATCAATGCCTACAAGGGGATTAGCGCAGAATTTGCCGTCATCACCATAGCCTAAAAGGTCGACAATGCCGCCGGCAATGGCAAGCGTGCCGGCACCATATGAGAGTATTTGAACTTTCTTGCCGCGGCTTGCCGCCACACAAGCAGCAAAAAGGCCGGAAAGGCCGCAGCCGACGATAATCATATCCGTTTTTTTCATTTTATTTCTTCCACCCCGGTCAGATTTAATGCCGCGTCATAAATAGCACGCGTCAATTCAGTATCGCGCAGCATATTCCCCCACAGGACGGGACGAATCCCCTTCCAGCGCGTTTCCAAAAATTCCTTGAATAGTTCAACGGTATCCTTGGCCCAAGGCACGCCCTTTCTGTCGACTGCACCGACACTGCGATAAGCGCAGAAAGTCCCTTGGCAGGTGCCCATGCCCAGTCTTGTGCGGCGGCGAATGTCGCTCACCGTATGGCTTGTCGGCTCAGAAGCGATTTCTTCCACTTCCGCCAAAGTAACATTTTCACATTCGCAGACGAGTTCTTTTTCTTCTGGGCTCTTTTCCATGCGCTCTAAGACGCGCTCAAGCTTTTCATTGCCAAGGCGAGAAGCTGCAAGCTCTGCACCATAGCTCGGGAAGAGGCGCTTAGCGCGACCCATGAGTTCAGGTGTCGGGTCCGGCACGAGGTCTTCTTCTGCCGTGCGGCATTTTTCGTTGACGCCAAGTTGACCGGCAACAATATCGACAACCTTTTCAGCCATGAGGCGATAAGTCGTAAATTTACCGCCACAGACGCTCATGAAATGCTTAATGCCGTCATGGGCATGGTCTAAGGTTACAAAACCGCGCGAAGCGTTACGTCCCTTGGCATTGGGGTCGGCACTATAAAGGGGACGCGTGCCGGCAAAGACGCGCAAGATACGGTAATCGTAAATATCTTCAAAGGTAACCTGGCCGATTTTGAGCATTGCTTCTACTTCTGCCGTCTCCGTGCTCGTATCGTCAGGCGCACTATCAATTGAGCTTGTGCCCAAGATGGTGATAGAGCCATGCGGCACGAAAATATCCGCATCAGAAGATTTATGCAGGCGATGAATGACGCGCTGACAAAGGCGATGGTTAAAGGCGATGAGCGTTCCCTTGCTGGGCTTGACGTTGACTGTAAGGCCCGCCATATGTGCCACTTCACCGGCAAACGAACCGGCCGCGCTGATGACGAAATCGCAAGCGATATTTTCTTCTTGGCCCGTCCAGCGGTCACGCACCTTGACGCCACAGACGAGACCATTTTCTACTTCGATGCCGATGACTTCTGTATAGGTCCTAAACTGGCCGCCGTATCTTTGAGCGGAGGCGACCGTCTGCCACAAAAGGCGGAAACCATCGACTGCAGCGCCCGGGCAGCGATAGGCCGAAACAATCTTGCGACTCAAATTGGGTTCTAGGCGAAAGGCTTCGTCCATCGTAATGGGAATGGCGCTGATACCACATTCCTTACAAGATTTTACCCACTCTTGTTCATATTCTTCACTATCTTCCGGCGCACGAACAAAAATACTTTCCGTAGCTTCGACGCAGTGCCTGCCAATGCGGCGCAAAATGGTATTTTCCTCGATACATTCGCGCGCTGCTTCTTTGTCCTTTACGGCATAGCGACCGCCGCTGTGCAAAAGACCATGAAAGCGTGAACTAGTCCAATAGCCAAGGTCATCGCGCTCGACCAGAATTGCCTTGATGCCACGCATCGAGAGGTCACGCAAGATGCCGACACCGGTGACGCCGCCGCCGATGACTACTACAGTTGTTTTTAACACGATATTTATCCCCCTCAAAATTACAGAAAAACGTCTCTGCAAATATCACAAAAGATCAAACAATTTACAAATTTAATTGACTATGAGGCCGCCACGGTTAACACCGTTCATTATCAAGATACACCTTATTGCAAAAATCAGCAAGCATACCGCCCAAAATGGCGGCGTCCCCTTTGATAATCGCAGATTTTCTGCTGCTTCTGCCCGCAAAATTGGTGCAGAATTTATATACGGTTTATGATTATAGCAAATTAATAATTTTTTCACAATATCTTTTTTCAAGCGATAAAATTGAGGCCATGCACACCAATTCTGGTAAATCATGGCCTCAAGACAATTTTATTTGCGTTTAGTTTTTGAAAATTTGTTATTCGATGCGCTTTTTTTGTTTTTTAATTTCTTTATTGTCATTTATTCCCAATTCATCGTGCGGCGCACGGCTTTGAGCCAACCGACGTAGAGGTCATTGCGCTTTTCTTCGTCCAAATTCGGTTCAAAGCGGCGGTCAAGCTGCCAGTTATCGACTAGTTCCTCTTTGTTCTTCCAGAAGCCAACGGCAAGGCCGGCAAGATAAGAAGCGCCGAGAGCCGTCGTTTCAACGACGCGCGGACGGTCGACAGGAACGTTCAAAAGGTCACTTTGGAACTGCATGAGAAGGTTGTTGGCGACGGCACCGCCATCAACTTTGAGGGCATTTAGCTTGATGCCGGAATCGGACTGCATGGCATCGAGAACGTCTTTGGTCTGGTAGGCGAGAGAATCAAGTGTCGCGCGAATGATGTGGTTTTTGCTCGTGCCACGCGTAAGCCCGAAAATACCGCCGCGCGCCTTCATATCCCAGTACGGAGCACCAAGGCCAACAAAGGCCGGAACGACGTAAACCCCATCGGCATCTTTAACTTTGCCCGCATAATATTCCGAGTCGGGAGCCGAATCCAAAATCTTGAGTCCATCGCGCAGCCACTGAATAGCAGAACCGGCAACGAAGATACTGCCTTCCAGCGCATACTCGACCTTGCCATCAAGGCCCCAAGCAATCGTTGTCAAAAGGCCGTTTTTGGAGTTATAAAGCTGCGAGCCCGTATTCATGAGCATAAAGCAGCCCGTACCATAGGTATTCTTGGCCATGCCAGCTTCAAAACAGGTCTGGCCAAACAGTGCCGCCTGCTGGTCACCGGCAATACCGGAGATGGGAATTTCCACGCCCTGCGTGATGTTCGGCAACGAAACGCCATATACTTCGCTAGAAGGCTTAACCTCTGGCAACATACACTTGGGAACGCGCAAATGTCCCAAAAGCTCATCATCCCATTTAAGCTCCCGAATATTGTACATCAGCGTGCGAGAAGCGTTGGAATAATCCGTTACGTGTACCTTGCCTCCCGTGAGTTTCCATAAAAGCCATGTATCCATCGTACCAAAGAGCAGCTCGCCCGCCTCGGCTTTTTTTCTGGCCCCTTCAACATGGTCTAAAATCCATCTTATTTTTGTACCGGAAAAATAGGCGTCAATTAAAAGGCCGGTCTTTTGGCGGAATGTATCATCAAGACCACGTGCCTTCAGTTCATTGCAAATATCCATTGTCTGGCGCGACTGCCAAACGATAGCATTATAAATCGGCTGACCAGTTGCCTTATCCCAAACGACCGTCGTTTCGCGCTGGTTCGTAATGCCGATGGCGGCAATTTCTGCTGGGTTGATGTTGGCCTTGGCGATTACTTCGGAAATGGTACCAACCTGCGTCGACCAAATTTCGTTGGCATTGTGTTCTACCCAGCCCGGTTTGGGGAAGATTTGCGTAAATTCACGCTGAGCGACTGCGACAATATTTGAATTGTGGTCAAAGAGAATACTGCGGGAACTCGTGGTCCCCTGGTCAAGAGCTAAGATATATTTTTTTTCCATTTTTTACACCGCTACCCAAACTTTACCTCAGGGCTTTAAATTTTTCTTTCCAATATATAACGATATTTTTACACCAAAATGACAACTATTGGCAAGAAAATCTGCTGCAAGAGGTGGGCAGCTTCTCCTTTTTATTTTTATAGAATTAACGAGTTATGGTAAATTTTCAGATAAGTCCGACTAATTTGCCACAAATATAAGCTAAACCGCCGCCGGCTAAAGGTCCTAAAATGGGAACCCAGCTATACGACCAATCAGAGCCGCCCTTGCCGCTAATCGGCAAAATAGCATGAGCAATGCGCGGGCCGAGGTCACGTGCCGGATTGATGGCATAACCGGTAGGACCGCCTAAGCCAAGGCCCATCGTCCAAACCAAAATACCGACGAGATAAGGTCCATAACCAGCAGGAAAATGACCGTTGTTTGCGGAAAAAATGGCAAAAATCATCATGATGAGCACGAAGGTGCCAATCAGTTCGCACAAGAAGTTTTGGCCGTAATTGCGAATGGCGGGAATGGTCGAGAATACGCCAAGCTTCGTTGTCGGCGAATCCGTGATTTCCCAGTGCGGCAAATAAGCAAGATAAACGATAACTGCTCCCACAAAGCCGCCTGCCACCTGAACGGCCATGGTAACAAGTGCTTGGCTCCATGTGTAAACACCGTTTAGCGTCTTGGCAAGCGTGACGGCTGGATTGATGTCGGCCTGCGGCGCGCCAAGTGCAACAGCAGTAAATACGCCTAGCATACAGCCAAATCCCCAGCCGGCTGTAATTACAATCCAGCCGCTATTTTCGCCTTTCGAACCCTTTAGGCACACGTTGGCGACAACGCCACAGCCGAAAATTAAAAGCACGGCCGTGCCCAAAAACTCCCCTAATAGATTTGTCATGCAAATACCTCCTCATAATATAATTCCTCTAGTATGAAACATTTATTTTGCTGCACAGAATTTTATCGTTTATCTGTACTCTTACTATGTACGCCTTTATCGTAATATATCTTTTCTAAATAGTCAATATATTTACAAGATTATTTTTTACCAAAAAAAAGCAACGCAAAAAAACGCTTCATCTCGACCACAAAAAGCAAAGATGAAGCGCTTATGAATCATTTTTATTGTTGTCGTTTATTGTTGTTTTGTGTTGATTAAGTGTTATTTATATTACACATTTACAGTTTATTTTTCTTTTAAATGCCCACCAATCAAATCATTCACCTGATAAATCGTCATAAAAGCCGCCTCGTCAATAGCGAGAACTGCTGTCTTGAGCTTGTCAATCTCAAGGCGTGAAACGACGCAATACAAAATCTTGCTCGCGTCGCGCGAATATCCCCCTTCACCATGCAAAAGTGTCACGCCTCGACCTAGGTCATTGATAATTTTATCGGCTATTAAATCATGCGCGTCCGTGACAATCATCACACCGTAAGAATCATCCCAGCCCTTAATCACCGCATCAATCGTCTTGGCAATGACAAAATAGGCAACGAGCGAATACATTGCGCTGTCCCAGCCAAAGAGCAAGCCAGCACTGCTCAAAATAAAGAGATTGATGAACATGACGATTTCCCCTACGGAAAAAGGCGTTTTCTTATCGACAATGATGGCGACAATTTCCGTGCCATCAAGCGAGCCGCCATTTCTTATAATGATGCCTACGCCAAGGCCGGTCACAATGCCGCCAAAGACGACGGCCAAAAAAGGCGTCTGTGTAACAGCACCAAAAGAAGAAAAAAAGCCACTGAACACGGACAAAGCCAAAATCGCAAAAATGCTTGAAAAAGCAAAGGAATGTCCCATGCTGCGATAGCCGAGGTATAAAAACGGAATGTTCAGCGCAGTAAGAAAAATCCCCAAAGGTGTATGCCAAATATAGCTTGCCATTATCGAAAGACCAACTACGCCGCCATCGATAACATCATTGGGTATCAAAAAAAGCTCCAGCCCAAGAGAAGTAATCACTGCGCCCAAAGTCAAAAGTAAGTATTTTTTTAGGTAATGCGCAGACTTTTTTTTGTGAATCCGCTTCGAATAAATTTGTTTTTCTTTGTTTTTTTTCATATTTTCCTTATGGACCACTCCCAAAATTATTTATTTTTTATTTTGTCAAACAAAATTTCAGCCTGCAGCTTAAGCGTATCCAAAAACCCCTGATTTTCTTCATACGTACGCTCTAAGCGCTGTTTAATGACAGCAAGGCGCTGCTGCGCTGCATTTACTTCGCCTATTTTTTCCTTGACGGCAGCTAGCTGCGGCCCAAGGGCATTTATTTTTTGCTGCAAGAAAGCCAAATCAGCCTGCTTTTGCTGCTCTTTTTTTTGACGCTCACCCGTCACATCAGCAAAGAAATTACCGAAAAAATCATCGGGCGCGGGAGCGGTGCTCTCTTGGGCGCGCTCATTTCTCTTTTGCGCCAAAAGCGCCCTTTGGGCTTCAAGATTATTTTGCTCCATTAAAAGCTGCGCGCGCTGTGCATCTAATTGGCGCTGAGCCGCATCAAGCTGAGCTTGATTTTTCAGGCGTTCCTCAAAGCGCGCTTTTTGGTAATCGTTATACTGGACGCAAAGATAAAACCCCAGCCCCAAAGAAGCGCAAAAGCCCAGCAGAACGCCGCTCCAAAGCAGGCGCTTTTTCCACCTTTTTTTCTGAGGGCGCACCGCAGGAGCGACAGTTTCAATTTTCAAATCCTCGCGCACTCTAAGCGGGGGCAGCTCGCCTGTCTTACCGAGTTCTTCTTCCAGCAGGCGCGTCTTTTGCAATTCTTCCTCTGTCCTAAAATTGCGTCCTGTTCCCTTATCCATGCTTATATCTCACTCATTTTGCCCTTTTGCCTGAGCATTTTTTTGATATTCAATCATCGCGCCGTGTTCCTTTTTCATATTAAGGCAAAGGCGGCTCAATTTCCAAAAGCGATTGGTGGGTGTCACCACGGCTTTATATGGGATGAAAAGTTCATCTTGCCTAAGGCGCGCCAAGACCTTATCCAGCCTTTTGCTGGCAATATTGTGAAATACGACTGCCCCATCGGAAAATTCAAATGACTCTGCAGATTGCTCAGAGGCAGAAAAACCGCTCAAGCCCAAAAGATAGCCAATTTTTTCATTATGCGCTGCCTGCTCCAAAACTTTGGCCTCAATCTTCAAGTCGGCAAAAACAGCAAGTAGCCGCTGCAAAAAATCCTCCTCACAAAAATTATAAAGCAGCACCTTTTCTTTTTTTATCTTTTTCATAATCGTAGCGGCAAAGCCGCCCTTCCTCCTTTTTGTACAGAAATAGCCGCTGTCTTTTGCGGCAGCGGCCAAAATAAAACAAGCACTTAATGCGCCAAATCGTGCTTTACAATATTGGTCAAGTCCAGCTCATTGGCCTCGAGCACCTTGGCATTTCTCATTTCATCATTTGCCTTGTGCAAGTTGTCTATCTTGCGCGTCTTGAGCCATTGGCTGTAATTTTGATAATAAGAGATATAAAGGTCGCAAATCTGCAGGCGCAAATTCTGCAAAGTCCGCGCCGGAGGCGGAACATTTACGGCTTGCAGAGAGTCGCGGAAATTCTGCCACAAGGGAAGCATCTGACTAGAGATAATTTGCTCCAAATTATCCCGGACAGAAGTGTCAGCTAAATTGCCCGAGTTGATAATCGCCCTTATCTGGCTGTCGAGCTGGGCAAAACTCTTGCGCTGTGTGGCCATGATGGACTCGGTATTGTCGATGTAATCGAGCATGGACTGCCGCCGCCCTTTTTGCAAAAGAGCTATAAAGCCGCCAAAATTATCCACGCTCTCAATGCGCCATATGCCGCTAGCTTGGCGCTTCATGGTCAATTTAAAAGCGTAGCTTTGGTCAATTTCCGTCTGCACGGCATCAATTTGCAAAAGGGCCGTGCCGCCTGCCTTGTTGACGGAGACAATTTTGACATTCTTTACCGTAAGGCCTTTTAGCCCCGAGTTGTCGAGCAGCGTCGCATAGTCGATGGGCCAGCCGCCGGTTGCCGTTTTCTTGCCATCTTCCCAGCCGCCATTTTTGACAAAATTATCAATTGCCATTGTAAAGCCGCGCGCAAACGTTTCCTTGAACATTTCCGTATAGCTGGTCATGGCAAGCTGCACGTCATCGGGCAAATTGCCATTTGCCGCCATCATCTTATCCACCATCGCGCTCGCAGCCGAACTTGATAGCTTACGCGTATCCACATACTTATTAAACTGTTTTAAATCGTGCTTTTGAATGGCCTGTGTCGTCATTTGCAAAGTATAGGACGGAGTCTTAGTATAAATTGAAAAATACCAATATGCTCCCGCAGAGGCAATCGCCAAAACGATAAGGCCCGCAATGATTGCCCGCACGCGAAAGCTCTTAAAAGAAAGACGCATATGCTCACCTTCCTCTTTTATCGTATAGCTTCTATTATGGCATTAATATCAATAATGTGCAAGGGAAAAGCACAAATCAGCTCATGTGAGAAGCCACCTTTTTCCAAGAGATAGTCCTTATTTTCATCGTCTAAGCGTGCTATAATCAAAAGCAAAGAAAAGAAAGGTGGTAGATAAATGCTTTTTCGCTTTTTTTATTGTTTATTGCTCAGTTTTTTTTGCCTTGGAAGCGGCATTATGCCCCTTAGCAAATGTTCTGCCGTGGGCATAACGCACTATCCCCCCCTTTTGCAGGCCTCCTACTGGCAAAAAAAGACGCCCGACGGCAATAAGGTTTTACTGTCTCCAGCGCAGTTAAAAATGCTCAACGCCAAAATACGCACGAATGGCTCGCACACCATCTTTGACCTTGTGCAATATCCCGAAAGTATCAGCGCCGCTTCTCTCAAAGCGCTCCTTCTCAAAGATAATGACCTCAGCCAAAGCACCTATGTCGATGGCATCTACGCCGACAGTACTTACAAAGAGCGCATTAAAGAGGAGATGAACCTCGCTTCAATAAAGCCAACGACGTCCGTGCGCTACGCCGTGACGGTAAGGCGTTCCAATCTGCGCAATTTGCCCTGTCCTGATTGCTGGCGCGCCCGCCCGTATAGCGGCGATGACATTTTGCAAGAAACGGCCATCGACCCTAGCGAAGCGGTACTCGTCCTTCATATCAGCCGCTCCAACAATTACTGCTTCGTGCAAACGCGCTACTATAAAGGCTGGCTGCCTACCGATGCCCTGGCCTTTACCACGCGGCAAAAATGGCTCTTTTACGCTGCGCCCAAGGACTTCTTCGTCGTTACGGTACCGCAATTTTACCTCAAGCGGCCACCCCAAACGACGCTTTACCAAATGGGCGCCATAATACCTATCGTCAAATACGATTCCAAAGGATTTGCCAAGGTCCTTTTGCCACGCCGCGACCAATACGGCTATTTAAAAGAACAAGAAGCCTATTTAAAGGAAGGGACAGACCTGCACATCGGGTATCTTCCTTGCACGCGCGACAATATCCTAGCGCAGGCATTTCGCTTTTTGGGCGCCGTCTACGGCTGGGGAGGGCTAAAAGACAGTGTCGACTGTTCGAGCTTTGTCGCTGATGTCTATCACTGCGTGGGCATAGAGCTACCGCGCAACGCCGACGAGCAGGAAATTTCCTTTGCTAGGCATTTGAGTTTTTCAGGGCTTGACCAAAAGGCGCGCCTGCAAAAAATCAGTATGTCTTTAAAGCCGGGCGATTTATTTTACATGGACGGACACACCATGCTCTATGTCGGAAGTATTGGCAATACGCCGTACATTATCCATGCACTAGGCGGCTACTATGAAAACGGAACCTATCAAAACGTCCAAAAAGTTGTCGTCAGCAGCGTCTTTTTGCACCGCTATAACGGCAACTCCTTTCTCGGCAGTTTTACAAGTGCCAACAGTTTTTTGACGGCTTTGCTGCCATAAAAAAGTCCTGCCTTAAAGGCAGGATTTTTTCTTACTGTAAATTCGTTTCTTCAACCAAGACGCGCTTGCCCGCCTTGCGGCCATAAAACAGATAATAGAAGGCAAAGCAAAATAGTGCAACCATGCCCGAGACGATATAAAGGCCGGGGAAGGAAAGCGAATCGCGCATCGAACCGAGAATATAAGGTCCAACGCCGATACCCAAGTCGAGGGCAACAAAATATGTCGAAAGGGCTACGCTGACGCGATGTGGCGGCACAATCTTGATGCAGACAGCCTGACCATTGGACATGAACGTACCATAGCCAAGGCCGATGAACACGCCCGCTAAGAGCAAGAACCAAGCTGTATGCGTAATGCTGAGCATGAACATGCCGAGCGCAAGGCAAAAATAGCACGGATAAAGGACGTAATTTTCACCTTTGCGGTCGAAGATAACGCCAGCCATCGGTCTCGTAATCGTAATGACGACGGCATAGACGACGAAGAAGAAAGTGCCCGCCGTAACGAGGTGAATTTCACGCGTATATTCAGCCAAAAAGCTCAATACGCTTGAATACGAAAAGCCCATCAAAAAGCCGAGAATTGAAATAACGGCAACGCGCGGTTCAATATAATTTTCCAGCGATATTTTCTTGATGCGCGCTCTTTCTTCCGGCGTGAGTTCGACTTCATGTGCCTTGAGGAAAAAGCAGCCAACAACGCAAATGCCTGTAAGAGCCGCACACAAGACGACAATCATCTTAAAGCTCGATACCGTCATCAAGAACATGCCGAGGCAAGGGCCGATAGCAGCTGCCAGGCTCGTGCTCAAGCCATAGTAGTTGATGCCTTCGCCACGTCTTTTTTCAGGAATACAGCCGGCGACAATGGTATTGGTGGCCGTGGAAATTATTCCGTATCCCATACCATTTAAAAAGCGTATTATATACATCATGAGCAGATTTGGTATATAAAAATACATCAAAATCGTGACAAAATAGATAAAAATACCGATATATAAAGTGCGCTTACGCCCGTATACTTCTATTTCCTTACCGAATTGCAGACGAGCTAACAAGGTGCCCACGATAAAAATCCCAGAAGCAAGGCCAGCTTCACTCAAAGAGGCATTGAGCTGGTCCTTTGCTACGACGGCAATAATAACCATGAGCAAATAATAAATAAGAAAAACAATGAAATTGATTCCCGTATCGAGCAGGAAATCCTTATTCCACAGGGACTTAGTGTCCAAAAAATCATCTCCATTTCCTTTGATACTTGCGTATTATATACCTAAAAAAGGCGCTTGTATAACAAAAGAAAAAAATACCTGAGATAAAATTTTGTGATGGCAGACACCTCATAAAGCCCCGGCAAGGCTCAGTGCTGCGCGGCACAAGTTTCTTTTTCGTGCAGCTTACATATATAATCAATAAAAATTTTCATCTGCTCGTATTTGGGATTACTTTTTTTGTAGACGAGATAACATTTGAGAGAAAAGGCGGGGTCCATATCATAATATCCATTTGTAATATTCATCGCATCCAAAAAACGCTGCGACAAAATAGCTCCCGCCCTATTTTGCTGACAGTAGTTCATCATCGCATACGGTGTTGAAAGCCAGGCTTCAACGGAAGGGCACAAGTCCTTGTCTTGAAAATAGCGGTCGATGACAGAGTTCATATAATAGTAAGGAGAATATTGCGCAAAGGGCAAAGAGGCTATCTCACCCGCTGTGAAAAATCCCTTCTTATTTTCAATATTCGGTGCAAAATAAACCATCTTCTCATCACAAAAATAAACACGCTCAAAATCGTCAATATCAAGCTGCGGCAAGAGAAAGGTAGAGATAATATCAAGTCTGTTTTCACGCAGGTGGCGAAGCATTTCCCGCGCTTCCAAATTATAAACATTAATCGTTAAGTCCAAGTTATGCTGCTGAAAATAGGTCAAATGCCTATTCATAAGGACATCGCCTAAAGACATCAATGTGCCAACGCCCAATGGCTCACGCTGACCGCTTAAAGCGTGGAGCTCATGGATACACTTAGACAAATCGCCAATGATGCGCTGCACGTCGGCATAAAATTTTTCGCCCGCCTTCGTCAAATCGCTGCCCCGATTAGAGCGCATAATGAGCTGCACGCCAACCAGTTCTTCCAGCTTTTTCATCTGAAAACTAAAAGCCGATTGCGTTATATTGGCCTCCTGGGCGGCAAGGGTAAAATTGCGCACGCGGGCATAAATAAGAAAATTTTCTAGTTGCTGTATATTTGGCAGTTCCATATTTTTAACCCTCTTAAACTCCCGCAAAAGGAATTACTGCAAGAGGGATATTGTCACCTTTCTTTCTTTATCTACTGTTATAGTATATCAAAGCGAGAAAATATAAGCTATTTTTATTTGTAAATGCGCTCCAGCCTATAAAGACGCAGTTTTCTAATTTTAGGAGAATGTCACATTACGCTCTCTCCACAAGCGCAAATCCATATACCCACGGTATTTACGAGATAAATTAGATAGGCATTCGCCTAACTTCTTCTTGAATATCTACTGCAGCATTCTTATCTTGATTACGGCTGCCTTTTTATCGCCTAAATAACCCTCAATGATTGGCGAATTTACTTTAAATACTTTAAATAAAATAACGGCCAACAAATGCTTCCTAGGCATTGGCGGCATCAGCAGCTGCGGCGGCATCAGTACCTCCGTCCTACAAGAAACCACAATTAACCATACTATGCTCAAGCGCTGCAGCGGACCGCGTTATATACTCGCCAATAACTACAAAATCGGTCGCAACAATAATTTTATTAGCAGCAGCATTCTTCCCAATATAACATTAATCACTACCAAAGGCGGCAACCCATCTGAGATAGAAAAGCTAAAAAAAAGCAATATAAAAATAATTGAAATAGAGTAATACATATCCCCATCATATTTTACATCTCTCTTATGAACCTCTTGCCCTCAGAGGCAGACACAGACTATAATCATCTCAAGGGAAGCCATCTTTTGCTATTTATCATAATCCGCCAGAAGACTCCTTCCTCTTAGGTGGGAGATGAATGGCGG
>JAHHSR010000013.1 GCA_020025075.1 Pectinatus sp.
CAAGACTATCTAAGTTGAATTTTATCTTGTGCGGGTATTGAGCCCGCACAAGATGTCGCCATTCATCTCCCACCTAAGAGGAAGGAGTCTTCTGGCGGATTATGAAAACCATTGCAGATAAGTATAAACTGCCCTATACTATAGGCAAGAAAGGCAATGAGCGTTTTTACGCCGACAATGGAAGGCCGATATACCCAGAGAATGACGGTGCCATTGGTGAAATGAAGAGGGTAATCTTAAAAGCTGGTACTATCGTTGATAGATATGGGGATAGCAAAGGAACATTTGTATCTCCTACTGGTGTACAATTAGAGTCAAGAGCATTACCGCGGATAGCTATTCACGCTGAATATCACAAATATAAAATAGAAAAAGATTTTGTCTGCCTAACAGGAAAAGTTGCTCCTTGGTTTGGAGAAAAAGGCAGAGGGACGCAATATAAACTAGAGCAGAGAGTCCAGGAATTATTAGATAATGGCTATATTGAAGAGGTGAATGATAATGACGATAAATGAACTAAAAAAGATTTTGATAAAAGAAAATGTTTTTATGAGTAGCTTTGCATTCCCTCCCGATGAACACGTTTTGGCTGAGAGTGGGTGCGGTATAGAGGTTATCGATAATGGATTTTGCTATTTTGAAGAAGAACGGTATGAAAAATTTAATAAAAAGTTTTTTAAAAACGAGCGTGATGTTTGCTTGTATTTATTGAAAAGGGCATCAAAATATGATTATCCTCGATTAAGAAAATATATTGAGGATAAAAAATAGAGCTAAATAGATATATTTGAAATATTCTTGCTAAATGCTGTGGAAATACGCCCGGTTTAAAAACCGGGCGTATTTTTATTTCCTGCCTTTTTTGATGTATAAGATGCCAGTGTAGATGATAACGGCAATGACAATCCACGTGAGAACGTTGAGGTTGAGGCTTGTTACGAATTTTGTGGCGATGATGACGCCGATGAGGCCGCCTATTGCAATGGCTAGGCTAACCTTGCGCGCGTAGTCGCCCGCAACGATAAATTCCTTGCTTGCCACGGGCATGAGGCCGGCACAAGAAGCCATCATGACAGGGAAGGCGATGATGGGGCTCAGCCCTAATAAGTATACCATTGCCATGCACGGTGCGTAAAGGCCGACACCAATGGTCATGAGCATGCCGAAGATGAAGTTGCCGACAATGCCGATAATCAGCTTGATGCCGGAAAGCCCTAAGGCCGTGTTGCCCGAGCCTAAGATGGAGAGCCAGCCGAGCTGCTTGGCTACCATCAGGGCGGCCGTAATCAAAAGGGCGATGCCCATATAAAGCTGTACGGATTTTTCGGGCAGCTTCGTGACGGTGCGCGACCCGATGACGGCACCGCAAATGGCGGCAATGACGAGCGAGAACAAGGTTAGGGCCTCTACCTTGACGACCGTGATGAAGATGAAGGCTTCGACGATGACGGGAATTGTGCAAGAAACGTTCAGGGTGCCGGGCAGGTGGCGGTCGGTCTTGAGCTGGTGCGTCATGTTGAGCAGCATGGTAGTCGTCGCATAGCTGCCGATGCCCAAGGTGTCGAGAAAATTTGTGACAAAACCGATGCAGGTCGAGACAGGAAAGCTGCCATAGCCAAGGTCTTTGCGATTGCGATAAACGTCGCGGACAAAGAAGATGAAATAGTAGATGAACAAGATGCCCAAGAGGCCGAGCAGAGTTTTGACCATTTAAATACCCCTTTCTGGCGGCTGCGGCTTGGGACCGCAGCCTTTTGCCGGGCTATGCGCCGAGCAAGAACCCATTTTTGAGCGGGTCGTGCGGGTCGTCTAAAAATGAATTAAAGCCTGTGATGTAAGCGGAGCCCGTAATGCGGGGAATGATGGCCTTGTAGCCATTCAGCTGTGCTTTTTGGGCAATTTCACCTTTGAATTTCGTCTTGATAATGCTTTCGTAGATGATGCTTTCGCCGACGGAGAGTTCCCCCTTGCCGTAAAGCGTGGCGAGTTTGGCACTCGTTCCCGTGCCGCAAGGAGAGCGGTCGAGCTGGCCGCTGCCGAAGACGACGACGTTTTGGAAGGTGGCGTCGGGGCTTTTGGGCGGGCCGTAAAGCTCTACGAGGTCGACGGTTTTTATGTGCTTGAGGGTAGGATGTTGTGTTTTTACCTGCTCGTTGACGGCGGCGCGTATGGCAAGCCCAGCCTTGGCGATTTCTGAGGCATTTTCAGGGGCGATGTCGAGGCCAATTTTTTCAATTGGCAAGATGGCAAAGAAGCTGCCGCCAAATGAAATGTCGAGTGCGAGCGGCCCATATCCGGGCACGTCAACGGTGATATTTTCCTTGTAGAGGAATGATGGCACATTTTCAAAGGAAACGGATTCAACGCTATTGTCATCGCGCAGGTTGACGATGCCGTGGATGAGGCCGGCGGGCGTATCCTGCGTTACCTTGACTTTTTTGGCTCCCTTTGGCATGTCCACCCAGCCGCATTCGACGGCGACGGTCATGGCGGCGATGGTGTTATGGCCGCACATGTTGAGGTAGCCGCCGGAGTCCATGAAGATTATGCCGTAGTCGGCTTCGGGGTGTTCGGGCGGGCAGATGAAAGCGCCGAACATGTCGCGGTGGCCGCGCGGTTCAAACATGAGCATTTGGCGCAGATAATCGGAATTTTCTTCGAGATACAGCTTTTTTTCCGCCATTGTCTTGCCGGGAATATTCGGAATGCCGCCGATAATGATGCGGGCAGCCTCTCCAGCCGTATGGGAGTCAACAGCAGAAATCATTTTTGTAGAAATCATGCTAATGTCGCTGCGGGATTTGGGCGCACTCCCGCAGTGCCTCCTTCCATTTTTTATTTGACAAGAGCTATCTTTGACATTTTTTATCCTGGCGCATCTTGAGCTTGATTGCGGCGAGCGCCTTTTGGGCGTCTTTGGGGGCAATGGCATTTTCGCCTACGACTTGCGTTTCCGTGCCAGAAGCCGATTTGTTGAAATCGATGACAAAATTGGTGTAATCGTTTTCTACGACGAAACTTGCCTGCTTGCCAATGAATTTGAGTCCGATGGGGCTTATTGCCTTTTTTCCTACTTGTTCTAGGGTGTTGGCAAAATCGACATCGGAATTGCCCCAGCCGTCGGTGGAGATGATTGCGCCGTCGCAGTCCATGGCTTTGGCAAGGGCGGCCGCCCTTTGACCTACGAGGTGCTTCAAGGTGTTGTCTTGGGGTGTGCCGACGATGATGATGCCTTTGAAATTGATGTCAGCATCATTTCCCAGCGCTTCTACTAACGGGTCGTGGAAGTGATGCTTTGATGTTTCTTTGGTAGAGGGTCCGATGCCCATAAAATCACCTCTTTAGACGAGCGCCCGTATGGCGCCGTCGCGGTACTCGTTCGGCGTCAAGAAGACGGGCATATTGCCTAGGTCGATAATTGACAGGCCGTGCAAAAAACCGCTTGGCTCTTTGGGAAAAAGCAATGTATCGTACATGGCTCCTTGACCTGCCACTTGCTTGATGAGCACGACATTTGGCTTAGCGGGGCAAGGCGGCTTTTCTTCGAAGGTAAAGGTTTCGGCGGCATCCCGCCCGTCTAAGAATTTTAGCTTTTTTCGCAGCGGTCCTAAATAGGCGTCTGCCAAGGCGAAAACGCCATTTACCAGCTCGCGCGTAAATGAACATTCCCGCTTGGCGAGAAAGTCGATGAGGATGATGTAGTCATCGCTTTGCGGCGTGCCGGCACGGTCTAATTTCAGGTGTTCTTTTAAAGTTCCTTCCGATGAGCCAAATTCGTGGAATTGCTCGCCCCCATCTATGGCACCTGTGATAATCAAGCTGACACCCGTTAAAGTGTGGGTGATGCCATTTCCCAGTGAACCGATGACCTTGGTCGAAATCGGCACGATATCCATAATCGTGTTGGTCTTTACTGCAAGTTCTCCCGGCGGCAAGAGCCTTATGGAAATCTTTTGCATTGCCTCGAGGGCCTTTTTAGGCACGAAGTCGAGTGGCGTTGCGGCAAAATCGCCTTTCACGGTGAGTTCGTGGGGAGAAATCTGCCAATTTTTCCCTATTTGGCAGGAAGTGATGTGAAAGGCCTTGATTTTTAAGGAGCTTTTGGACACGTAATCACCTCGCGCTCATTAGGATTATGCCCCCGCGCTTTTGACGCGAGGGCAAGAAGGGGGCTGCTATTAGATGTGGGCGATGTATTCGTAGGGCAAAGGAACGATTTTGCCCGGCGTTTGAATTTCCTTGAGGCAGCGAAGCGTATCACGCAAAATATTCATCTGCATTTCAATGTTGTGGGGTTCGCCGGCATTGGCGCCCATCGGCACGCGAGGGGCAACGGCGCGCGGTGAGCCATTTTGCCGCACAACAGGCGGCAAAGCGGCGATTAAGATGGTGGGGATTCCTGCTTCTTCAATTGCTCTCTGCACGATCACGGCAGTTCTATGACAGGTACCTCACCCGGCGGTCAGGACGACGGCATCGACATTTTCGGCAACGAGTTTTTTGGCGATGACCGGACCTGTTTCATTGTGGAATACTTTTTGGTTGCCGCCGCCACCCATAAATGTGTAATGGACCGGGGCGGATTCTTTGATGAAGCCTTCTTTTACAAGGTCGTGGAGGCGTTCAATGGGGAACATGCAGTTGATATCGCGGTTGGCGTCCGTATTGTCGTAGCCGCCATGCGATACCATGAGGTCGCTTACTGGCGTGTCATCCGGCACTTGGCGGTATGATGTATCGCCAGCAAGATTGAAGCGCTTATCTTTCTTGAGATGTACGCCGGCTGCTGAGACCAAGGCGACGCGCATATCTTTTAGCTCTTTTTTTACGGGCGTAAAGATTGATTTTGGGGTGAGCGGAACGTAAATTTCCGACTGCAGCCCTTCAAATACTGTTAGGCTCATGTTTTTCACCTGCTACTTGGAAGAAACGTAGCTTTTCCTTTCTTGGATTGCTGCCTTATTCATGGCGCAGGGCTTTTATATAATGCTCGTTCGGCTCTTCGCTGAATACTTCCGGATAGGACATCAAGAAGCCGACTTCCTGGCCTACTGCCAGGTCATATTGCGAGATGATGAGGCGGCGCGGTATCTTGAGCTGGCCAAGGCGGCCTTTTAAGTCGATGACGACGCCGGCATCGTGTACCTCGACAATAACGCCCTCAAACATTTGCTCGGAGGACATGTATTTTAGCTCGTGCTTTTTTTCCATGCGACAATCCCCTTTGGCTAGGCGTCTTTTTCGTAGATTTCACGGCGCTTTTTGCTCTTGGGGAGCACCTGCTCGTTTTCTTCGAGCGGAATTTTGATGCCGAGCTTCTTTTCGATTATTTCAATGTTGTTGAGCTTGACATTGGGATTCCATTTGCGCGGTGCCTTTTCAATCGTGCCGCCGCCCATGAGGGTCTTGAGCATGGCAAGCTGGCGGATGGCATCTTCGGCACATAAGGTGTTGTTGCCGAGAATTTCGTTTTCGATGCCCTGCTTTGATTTGTTGTTGTCTGTCATGGCTCCCATGTACTTGTTGCCGACGACCAAGGCGCCCTGGACGGCACAGTAGGAAGCGCCGACAACCTTGACGCCGCGCTTGCCGATTTGTTCAATATGCGAGGCAAAGTCGACATGATTGTTGCCGAAGCCTTCGGTCGTAACGATGGCACCGTCGATATCCATGGCTTCAACGGTCATGCCGAGGCGTTCGGAAACATAGTATTTATCCGAGTTGGCCTGTGGCGAGCCGACGAGGAGGACGCCGACAAGGTCGATTTCATCATCTTTCATCGCCGCCTTGACGAGCGGTTCGCGCCAATAATGGCGTGAAGTTTCCTTCGAGGCGGGCCCGATGCAGGTCAGGGCATGGATGCCGCCATCGAGGATTTCCGTCGGGGCGAGCATGACGGGCAGGTTGCCAAGGTCGACATTGGGCTTGGCGCCCAATGTGCCGACGGGTTCGACGGGCATGATGAGGTTGTCGTGCATGGCGCCTTGTCCCATGATTTCCTTGACGATGAGGACCTTCTTGTTGCCGATATGGCGCAGTTGCTCAATTTCTTCTGAGCTGGTGATGAGGTCGGAAGAGGCTTTCTTGATGGCCTTTCTGATTTCATCGGCGATATAGTCGGAAGCACGGTGGGCGGCCAAGGGGCCGGGGCGTTCCATATTTGCCCGCTCTCTTATGGTAACCTTGGTCTTAATGAAGATTTCGCCTTTATCCGGCGCGCCGGGGCGGTTCCACATGATATTGTGGTCCATTTCGCCTTCGGAAGAACCAAATTCACCAATTTGCACGCCTCGCGTGTCGGTGCCGCTGACCATGAAAATGACGCCATCTAAAACGCGCGTTATGCCTTCGCCAATGCCGCCTTCCATTTTTGCGGCCAGCGGCTGGACGTCCATGATGGTGTCGCTGTATTCGCCGTAGCGGTCGGGCGTGATGATGTCGAGGACTATTTTTTCGACGAGTTCTTGTGTTGCCGCAGCTTCCTTGCAAATGTCGTCCATGTGGCGAATGGTCAAGGTCGTGCCTTCGATTTTGGTTTCGTCGCCAAAGACAACTTTGTCAATCTTGAGGTGGTCATGGCGCACGCTGCGGATTTTTTTCGTGATAACCTTGTCCTCAGCTTTCGGCGCGGCGGTTGCTATTTTTTCGGGAGCGCTTTCGGCCTTGGCAGCGGTCGGGGAAGCTAGCGCGGAAAGGCCCGAGGCGATGGCTGCGGATAGGGGAATTTCAAGATTGATGCCACGGCCTTCTTCAATGTGAATTTTGACACTTTGTCCGCTGGAAAAACAGGTGTTCACAGTGCTAGAGGCAGCTTCTTTCGGGGCAGCGGCCTGTGTCCCTTCTTCTTTCGGCTCTTCGGCTGCAAGGGAAAGGCCGTCGAGCATATCGGCAGTCAAGGGGACGAGAGCATCTGTGGTTTCTTTCAAAGTAGTGCCGAGAACCTGTTCAATGCGAAGTACATTGTCGGGCAATTTTAAAAGCCCGGAGTCGATGAGGTCCTCAAATATGGCTGGGTCTTCTAAGCGGGCAGGCTCAATTGTAATGCCCGCTTCAGCACGGCAGCACAGTACTGCAGGGTCTTTGGCGTGCTCTTTGGCTAATTCGGCAGTTATTGACATAGAGCATACTGCTATTTAATGCCAGCAAGCTGGCAAGCAGAATAAATAGCAGCTTATTCACCTCTCTTTTCTTTATTACCAGAACGCTTCTGCAGGCGTTCAAAAGGCCATATTGTAAAATCTTCTTTTTAAGAAGGCTTCTTGCTGGACGGCAATTTGCGGAAGAGCCGGTGCCCGTCTGCCCTCAGTACATGGTCCGTGTGGTGATAAACTGGAACTCCTAACCTAGGAGCTATACCGATTACGGTATTTGTTCAATCAGAACAGGTGCCCGTGATAATCACCTGAGCGCCTTGCCTCTTTAAGGCCATTACCTTGGCCGCTTGTCCAGGGCAGACGCCGGGCAGATTGCAGCGATACCTGCCGCCTTTGGTCTCGGTCATTCTCTTGCAGCGTTCCATGGCGACGACAGGAGCTCCCATGCCTGCGGCTATTTCACGCAGCCTTTGCTCGGAGCCGCCACATTCGCACACCAAGATGCCGGCGCGCCGCTTTTCCTGCGGGAAGGGCATTGCTACCAGCATGGCGCCGAAGGACTTGGTTACGCAGTCGCTTTCTTCGCCGTGATGGCCGGTCATGGGGCCGCCAATGACGATTTCTCCGTGCGGGTGTACGTAGCCGCCCGCCTTTTCCAAAAGCTCTCTTACCGTCGTGCCGAGCGGCACATCGTGGAGTACCTGCTTGGGTTTTTGCACGCGCCCAGAAATTGTCAAATCCTTGTCGATAAAGGGCTTTCTTAGTTCGACAGCCTCAACAATATGCTTGATGGTTTCAACGTTGTCGACGATGACATTTGCTTCTAATGGCAGATGGCCCGGTTCCAGCTCGATGCCTGTTACCTCTCGCACGATGACTCGCTCATCGCCGGCGGGATAAAGGTCGGGCAAGAAATGAAGCTCAATCGGCTTTTCCTGCGCCTTTTCGGCCAAAAGCACCTTTTTCAGCTCGGTTACGGCTTTTTTGTGTTTTGGCTTTATGGCGATGATGCCCTTTTTGGCTTGCGTAACCGCAAGGCAATAGCGTATGCCGCGCAAAAGGGCGGGAGCATCTTTTTCAATCTGGTCGATATTATGTGCCAGAAGCGGTTCGCATTCCGCCGCATTGGCGACAAAAATACCGTTGGGAATGGCCGTCTTGAGCTTTATGTGGGTGGGAAAGCTGGCTCCGCCCGCTCCCGTGATGCCGGCTTTTTCAATCGTTTCCAAAATATCGCTTGCTGGTTCTAGCGGGATAAAAGAAGCAAAATCCTGCTTTTCGTCGGCTGCAAGAACAATCTTTTGTTCGTCTATGGCGGACACCGTGCCGCTGAAGCTGGCATGGATATTGGCGCCAAGGCCGGAAGGAACGGCAACGAGCTGACCGCGCTTTACGCTGTCGCCGACTTTGACAATCGGGCGGCAGGCATCACCGACGTGCTGGCGCAAATAGATGCTGATATCTGGCATGCTCATCCTCCTTTCTAAATTTTAAAATTAATTGCTAATATTGGGAAAATTTAACAAATACGCTTATCCATCTGTCACAACAATAATATCATAATAATAATTTATTCGCAATTGATAATAGTAAAAAAATAAAAAAATCATGTAATTATATCATAAAAACAATACATATACTGAATATTATATCTCAATACTTATCGTATTGTGGTAAATGAATGAATAAAAGTGAAATTATGCACAATTAATTATAGAAAAATGTAACATTTTGCGCTCGCTTTTATACGGGACATTCGTTCTCGACTAATTTTTGCTGATGCTATATAATGGCTTTTATAAAATAAAGGCTTATTGTCTGTGCTGAAGGGCAGAAGGCTATTGACAGTATCAAAAAAAAATTGCTATGATTAAAAGAAATAGCTTTTGCGGCCAGTTAGCTGGCAGTTATTCATCTTGCTCGAAATAGGCTGATTGCCGCCTTAGGGCGGGATTAAATTTTAGAAAAGAGGTTTTGTGATGTTAGCATCCAAGATGTATTGCCCCACGCTGCGCGAAATACCGGCGGGAGCAGAAGTAGTAAGTCATCAGTACATGCTCAAGGCGGGCATGATTAGAAAAAACAGCAGCGGCGTATATACGCTCTTGCCGATGGGCTGGCGCGTGGTAAAAAAGATTGAAGCGATAATCCGCGAAGAAATGGAAAATGCAGGCGCCCAGGAGCTTATGATGCCTATTGTGCAGCCGGCAGAAATTTGGCGCGAGTCGGGTCGCTGGGATGTCTACGGGGAAGAAATGTTCAAGCTCAAGGACCGGCACGGCAATGAATACTGCCTTGCGCCGACGCACGAAGAACTCATAACGACGCTCGTCAGAAATGAGCTGCGCTCTTATAAGCAGCTGCCGGTAAATCTTTACCAAATTCAGAATAAATACCGCGATGAAATCCGCCCGCGCTTTGGTCTTATGCGCGGCCGCGAGTTTATTATGGAGGACGGCTATTCCTTTGATGCCGACGAAGAAGGGCTCAAGAAGAATTACGAGCTCATGTACAATGCCTACGTGCGCGTTTTCGACCGCTGCGGTCTCGATTATCGTCCCGTTCAGGCTGACTCAGGCCAGATTGGCGGCAGTCGCACACATGAATTCATGGCCCTTGCTGCCTCGGGTGAAGCTGATGTCGTCCACTGCACGAAGTGTGATTTTGCTGCCAATGTCGAAAAGGTGGAGCCGCACGCACTGGAAATTGCCGACGAAGAAATGGCGGAAATGGCTCTCATCGAAACGCGCGACTGCAAAACGATAGAGGATTTGCACAAGCTCATGAATATGCCGGCGGAAAAGACTCTTAAATCGGTCGCCTTCAATGTTGATGGCAAGCTCGTGCTTTGCGTCGTTCGCGGCGATCACGAGGTAAACGATGTGGCCGTGCAAAAATTTGTCGGCGGCATGAACATTGAAGCTGCCGACGAAGAACTCTTGCGCGCCAATGGTCTTGTACCTGGCTACATGAGCCCAATAGGCAGTGAAAAGCGCGATAAAGAAAAATTCATAATTATCGTCGACAAGACGGCTATGCAGGTCAAAAATGGCGTGACGGGAGCCAATAAGGACGGCTATCACTATAAAAATGTAAATCCCGTCCGCGATTTTAAAAATGTCCGCATTGAAACCATTCGCCTCATCAATGCTGACGATGTCTGCCCCGTCTGCGGCGCGCCTATTAAGATTGTGCAGGGAATTGAAGTCGGTCAGGTATTTGAACTCGGCACGAAATATTCAAAGGCGCTCGGCGCTACCTTTCTGGATAAAAATGGCAAGGCGCAGCCGTTTGTCATGGGCTGCTACGGCATTGGCGTAACGCGTACGATGGCGGCGGCCATTGAGCAGTCGCACGATGAAAATGGCATTATCTGGCCGGTTTCTATTGCCCCGTATGAAGTCGACATCGTGCCGATTAATGAGGATGCGGCAATGATGGCCATCGCTGGTGAAATCTACGCTCGCCTGCGCGGCGCCAATATTGATACGATGCTCGACGACAGAAAAGAGCGTGCCGGCGTCAAGTTCAATGATGCCGACCTCATCGGCTATCCGCTGCGCATTACGATTGGTAAAAAGACCCTGCAGGAAGGCACGATTGAAATCAAGGTGAGAAAGACGGGACAGGTCGTGACGGTTCTGAAAGAAGAGACCGTTTCGCAGTGCCAGGCTCTCTTGAGCAAATTGCGCTGATAAAAAATCTCCCTCCGTCAAATGATGGAGGGAGATTTTTTAGTCTTGCAGAAGCTTTTTGCGTTTGCGGTATTCTTTCATGATGAGATGAGCATCTTTTAGGTTGCGGCCCGTAATGGAGACGAGATAATCAAACGGCGTGCCGCTATAATATTGCGCTTCGCCAAAGAGAGCTACTTCGTAGCAGCTGCGGATGACGTTGACGATGCAGTCATCGAAATGCTCATATTTGCAGTTGCGGCAGCATTTTAAGATGTTGCCGATGCCACGGGCGAGGTCTTCTTCGCGGTAGATGGTAAAATCGTGCTTAGGAATATTTTTAACGCCGTCCTTGACGAAAGTTACCTGTTCTTTCAGGCATTGTTCGAGGGATTCTCTGGCGTAGTCGACCAATGTGGTTGTAGCGTGTGGTTTTTTATCGGAATCCATAGAATCTAAATCGTCGATAATGTGCATGTCTTTTAAGTCTTGGATTGAAGCTCCCAAGTCAGTCACCTCTTAAAATAATTGTTTTGTCTTGAGCGCGGCGGCCCGAAAATAACAGAAGAAATAAAGGCCGCGCGCCAGCTGGGCGCCGTTTGCCCTTGGCTTGGCACCTGATTGGTGCTGGGAGCAAAAGGCGTGGCGCAGGAAGCTGCCGGCGAGGGCACGTCTTTTGGTGCTGGCGCAGGCGACCCTTCCTCCTTGGGAAAGGGATTTTCAGAAGGAGGCTTTTGCAGCATATAATCGAGCGTCCTTTTGGCCTGCGCGGGCGGTGCCTTGCTGTGTGGTGGCGCCTTTTTGTGCGCCTGGGGGCGGCGGTGTTTTTTTTCGCCGCTGAAGGCAGCAAGGAAAATTAAGGCGACGAGAAAGAGGATTGAAAAAAAATCACTCATTTTACCGTACCTTCAGATGGTGGCATGCCGTCCTTGCCGATGGCCTCGCGCATTTTGGTGTCGGCGCTGATGTTATTTAGACTGTAATAGTCCATCACGCCCATTTTTCCCTCGCGCAAAGCCGCCGCCAAGGCGTGCGGCACCTCGGATTGTGCCTCGACGACACGAGCCTGCATTTCCTGCGTATAGGCGCGCATTTCCTGCTCTTTTGCCACGGCCATGGCGCGCCTTTCCTCCGCCTTGGCCTGCGCGATTTGCTTATCGGCTTCGGCCTGGTCCGTCTGCAACTGCGCGCCGATATTGCGCCCGACATCGACATCGGCAATGTCGATGGAGAGAATTTCAAAGGCCGTGCCGGCATCTAGCCCTTTGCCAAGCACGGTATGTGAGATGTTATCCGGGTTGGCCAGAACATCGGTATGTTTTTCGGCTGAGCCTACGGTCGTGACAATGCCTTCGCCGACACGCGCGATTATTGTCGGCTCGCCCGCACCGCCAACGAGGCGGTCGATATTGGCGCGTACCGTGACGCGGGCCTTGATTTTTAGCTCGATACCATTTTTGGCAACAGCAGAGACGACCGGTGTCTCGATGACCTTGGGGTTGACGCTCATCTGCACGGCCTGGAGGACATCGCGGCCGGCAAGGTCAATTGCGGCGGAGCGCTCAAAAGGGAGCGGAATATTGGCGCGCTGCGCGGCGATGAGGGCGTCGACCACCTTGTCGACGTTGCCGCCGGCGAGATAATGCGCTTCAAGCTGGTTTACGGAAACGTCGAGACCTGCTTTGTTGGCCTTTATCAAAGGCAGGATAATCTGCTGTGGCGAGACGCGGCGCATTCGCATGCCGACGAGCGTGAAGATGCCGACATTGACGCCGGCGGCCAAGGCAGAAATCCAAAGCCCGAGCGGCACGAAGTTGAGAAAAATCGCAAGACCAGCCGCAATGAGGATAAAAAATGTGATGGAAGAAACTAGTGTTGCCATAATATACCCCGTTTATTGTTTCTTTCTATGCGCAATCAGCAAGGTCTGCCCTTGGACGCCAAGCACGGTGATAGAAGTTCCTTTTTCGATAAAGGTTCCATCGCTGATGGCGTCAAAGCACTTGTCTCCAAATAGGGCGATGCCGCTGGGACGAAAATCGGTAGCGGCAACGCCTAAGGTGCCGGCAGGAGGCAGGTTGATTTTCACCTCTGGTGGCAAGGGGCGCTTGGGCGTATAGAGGGCGAGCCTTTGCCAAAGCCGTCCTTGCGGCAAAAAGCGCAAAAGTAAAAAGAAAATTGCCGTGCCGGCTGCCGCGGCCAATAAGATGATTAAGGAGGCATAGGTGTCGCCGCCCAAGCTGGCAAAGACGCTGTAGAGCATCAGGGCACAGCCTCCAAGACCCCATATTCCCAAAGACGGCGTGACGATTTCGATGAAAAAGCACAACAGACCGCCGACAAAGAGCAGCGCATAAAAGTAGCCTTGGGTGCCGCCATTGAGCGCAAAGTACCAAAAGCCGCCAGCAGCAAAAAGACCCAAAAGCACTCCGATTCCCGTACCGCCCGTCTTTATCTCGGCGAGGAGTGAAAAGAAAATCGTCGCCAAAAGCAGAATTTGCCATATTTGTTCAAATTGAAGGGTCTGCATATCTTTGCTGCCGGAGCATTTTTGCGTGCGCCAGGCAGCTCCCCCCTTTAGCCGTTTTTTCTATACTATATCATGCCAGAAAAAAATATCATTTTTCTTGGTAGGTCGGTGCATTTTTGGGCGTTTTTCCCTTGATGACGTCGTGATAGTATTTATACGTCAGCGGCAAAAGGTCGGCTACCTTCTTGGCGTCATTGACGCGCGCGATGATGATGTCGTGCGTGCCTGTGTCGGTAAAGGAGATGACGTCGGCACTTAAAAAGCCGCAAACGCCTTCCGTCACGACTGGCAGCTGGTCAAACAGCGTCCACTCAAAGAGTGTTTCGTCAAACTTTTTGGTGTTTTTGCCGCTGGTAAAGCCCAATTTGGCAATAATATTTCTATTGCATTGCTCTGCAAGAACGGAGACGGCAAAGCGTCTCTGCTCTTTAATCGCTTGGTGAGTGAAATTATTTTTGTTCAATCCCAAAGCAATGACAGCGGGGTCCGAGGTAATCTGAAAGACGGTGTTGACAATGCAGCCAGTTGGCAGATTGCCGTTCATCGTGCCGATAGCATAAAGGCCATAGGACAAATCCCATAAAATACTTTTATCCATTTACAATCACTCTCCATTAATTTTCTTTATCCATTATATATTTTTTTATCTGCGCTGTCAAAAAAATTATTATTTCGCTCGAATTTTCCTTGGCGCTATCGCTGCGAAAGAGCGAGCCTAAAAGCGGTATATCCCCCAAAAGCGGCACCTTCGCTAGGTGCCTTGACTGCTCGCTGCCGATGAGGCCGCCGATGACAAGAGTTTCACCGTCTTTGAGGCGCACTGTCGTATCGGCAGAGCGCTTTTGGAAACGATAGGCTTTTAGTTCTTCGACGTATTCCGGCGAGCTAACTTCTGTGTGCACCTTGGCCGTTATGAAGCCGTCATCATTTATTTGCGGCGTATAGCTGAGAATGATGCCGGCATCGTGGTACTCATAGGAAGTGGTGAGGGAGTTATTATTGGAGGCCGTCTTGGCAATGGGAACGCTGCTGCCAATGGAAATGTGAGCTGGCTGGCCGTTTAGGGCTGTAATATTGGGGCGGGCGAGAATTTTTGCCTGTCCGCTTTCGATTAGCGCCTGCAAGGAGGAAAGGTATGGCAGCGCCGTGCTGCCAAATTTTATGGAAGCGGGAAAATCACCCGTGGAGGCACCGGAATCGGTCAGGGTGCCGTATTTCCAGTCGATGCCAAGTTTTTTGGCCGCTTCGTTTTGCAGCGAGAGAATTTTGGCCTCGAGGTGGATTTGGCGCGGCGGGCGGTCGAGCTTTTGGAGCAGCTTTTTTACCTGTGCGGCCTTTTTTTCGTCGGCATAGCAAAATATGGTGCTGCTCGAGGGAAGAATGCCGAAATTTATCTTGCTTTCGTCGGCAAAGACCTTTTCGAGCGATTTTAAGACCTGCTCGGCGGGGAGGTGGCTTATTTTGAATTTGTGCAGGCTCTGCTCGGCGGGAGCGCCGATGTAGACGACGCCATCTGACTGCTGGCAAAAAAGGCCCTTGCTGCGCGCGATGGCCTCTACAGCTTGCTTTTCTGTCAGGTTTTTGAGGTGCAGGGAGATGGTTCCCTTGACGGAGTCGTCGAGGACGAGGTTAAAATTGCCGGCTTTAGCTAGGGAGGTCAAGGCACAGCGCACATCGGCATCGGCAAAATTCAATTCGGGCGGCGCAGCTTTGGCGCAGGCAGTGAAGCAAAGAAGCAATAAGACGGCAAAAAGCAATTTTCTTGGCATCATTGTCATGTTCCTTTCAGTTTGCAGGTGAAGAAGTTTTGCTGGGCATCGGCGAGCGTGAGAGAGGATTCGTCGATTTTTACGACGCGCCAAGCACCGATAAAATCGCCGCAGCGAACGGCTTGGGCGGCCTTGTCAAGGGCGATAATGCCGATAAAGGCGCCAGCGCTTTTAATCGTGCCGGTGAGACAGGGAAGTTTTGGCGGTACAGCCGCAGCATTTTTTTCCTCTGCCAGCGGCAAGGGACTAATGGCGGCCACCTCCTTTTTCTCCTCTGAAGGCCTAGAAGAAGTCAGGGGAGAAAAGGGGTCCTTGATGGGAAGCGGCCTTTGCTGCGGCACTTCATAGCACAGCGTGCCTGAAGGCTCTGGGGAAGGCGCTTTCGGCTCTGGCGCATCTTCTTGTGGCGCCCAAAAAGAGCAAGCGCTGGCGAACAAGACGAGAGCCAGGAGGAAGAAGAACTTGCTCTTTTTGCAATAAGCAAATATTTCTGATAATTTTGCCCAAATAGATGTTTTTGTTTTTCTCAGTCCTTTCTTTAAAAATTGCCTCAAGGCGGAATGTATTCTGGTGGCGATAGGAAATAATTGTTTTTAGTATACTAGAATAATTATATATTCACAGCCCCTGCCGCGTCAATTAGCCTGAGGGTATTGCCAAAATAATCATCGAAGAAATTTTGTGGCTATCTTGTGAAAAAATGTTTTTGCAATGTTGTATATCAAAATTTGTTGAATTATGTTATAATAAAAAAAGATAAATATTTTCCGCCTATATTCAGCGCGGGATTTTCCCGCCTTATATATAGAATAGGGCTTGACCCAGGAAAGGTGTTGAATGTATATGGCAACATTTACAGTCAGAGGAAAAAACATTGAAGTTACGCCGGCACTGCACGATTACGTGGAAAAACGGCTCGGCAAGGTGACGCGTTACTTTGATAAGGTTGATGATATTAAGGTCCTTTTGTCGGTTGTCAAAGGCGATCATGTCGTCGAAGTCACGGTTTTGGTACAGGGAATTTTGCTGCGTGGCGAAGAATCGACGTCTGATATGTACACTTCAATTGATTTGGTGGTAGAAAAACTCGAACGCCAAATCCGCAAGCACAAGACAAAGCTCATGCGCCGTCTGCGCAAGGGTAGCTTTAAGGTGGATGCTTTGCCAGCTATTCCAGAAATGGAAGTCGACCCGCGTGCCGAATACTCTATTGTCAAATCCAAGCATTTTGACATAAAGCCCATGAACGCACAAGAAGCCATCATGCAGATGAATCTTTTGAATCACGAATTTTTCGTATTCCGCGATGACAAGACAGAAGAAGTCAACGTCGTCTATCGCCGCAAAGATGGCAACTACGGTCTAATTGAATCAGAATGAGCCGATAGGCTATAACAGTCCCGCAGCTAAAGGCTGCGGGCTTTTTTATGTGCAATTTGCAATGAGCAAAAAGAACATATATAATTATTCTCATAAATATCTCCGAGGGATAAAAAGCGAGAGGAGCTGAATTTTTTTAGTTGTGAAGAAGTACAAACTGGTAAGCCGCGAATACCATGCGGCTGATACTGTCGTCGATGTCGCCGGCGTAAAAATAGGCGGTGGCAGCCTGGCAGTTATGGCAGGACCTTGTGCCGTGGAAAGCCATGCGCAGCTGATGGAAGCTGCACGTGCCGTGAGCCAGGCTGGGGCAAAATTTTTGCGCGGGGGCGCCTTTAAGCCGCGCACGTCGCCGTATGATTTTCAGGGATTGGCCGGAAAGGGACTCAAAATGTTGCGCGAGGCGGGCGACGCCTATGGTCTCAAGGTGGTTACGGAGGCGGTTGACGCTTCTTTTATACCGCTCGTGAGCCAATATGCCGATGTCTTGCAGATAGGTGCGCGCAATATGCAAAATTTCCAGCTTTTGAAGGCGGCAGGGCGCGTCGATATGCCCGTCCTTTTGAAAAGGGGGCTCGCCTCGACCATAGAGGAATGGCTCAATGCGGCAGAATATATCGCAAGTGAGGGCAATAGCCGCATCATCATGTGCGAGCGCGGGATTAGAACGTATGAAACTTTTACGCGCAATACGCTCGATTTAAGTGCTGTTGCGGCGATAAAGGAATTATCACACCTTCCCGTCATTGTCGACCCCAGTCATGGCACGGGACGCTGGGAGATGGTGCGCCCGATGGCCAGTGCGGCGATAGCAGCTGGCGCCGACGGGTTGATAATCGAGGTACATCCTAATCCCGCCGAGGCTTTGAGCGATGGGCCGCAGTCCCTTACTCCCAAGAATTTTACGCGCCTTATGCACGAGGTAAGGCTTATGGCAAAGGCGCGCAAGGCTTTTTTAGAAGATGAAGGAGGCTGGATTTAGTGGACGAGTGGCAGCAAATATCATTTCGAACCTCGCACGAGGCGATGGATTTAATTGCCGACATATTTTATGATTTGGGCGCGAGCGGTGTCGAGGTGGATGACCCAGCCGTGGTCAATGGTTATATAGAAAATAAGCTGTGGGATTATACGGATATTCCCCTAAAGGAAGATACGGCGGTAGTGACGGTAACGGCGTGGCTACCTTGCGATGAGCTTTTAAAGGGACGGATAAGCACCTTTGAGCAGCGGGCGGCAGAACTTGTCAAAAGCGTCGATACGGGTCCTGCAGAAACGATTTACAGCAAGATTAAGCAGGAAGACTGGGCGAATAACTGGAAGCAGTATTTTCATCCGGTCAAGGTGGGCGAAAAGATTGTCATCAAGCCGTCTTGGGAAAAGTACGAAGCAGGTGCTGCTGATTTGGTTATTGAGCTCGACCCGGGCTGCGCTTTTGGCACGGGTACGCACCCGACAACCTCGATGTGCATAAATCTCTTGGAAAAGTATTTGAAAAAGGAGATGCGCTTTTTCGATGTTGGCACGGGTTCCGGCATTTTGGCTATCAGTGCCGCCTTTTTGGGACTAAAAGATATTCAGGCGGCCGATTATGACCAAGTCGCCGTGCGCACGGCGCGGGAAAATGTCGCGCAAAATGACCAAGAGGATAATATTAGATGCTTTCAAAGCGACCTTTTGGCGCAGCTTGAAGGCAAGGCCGATTTTATAGCGGCCAATATTATTGCCGATATAATTTTACGCCTTTTTGGGCAGTTGTCGCAGAAGCTAAATCCGGGCGGATTGTTTTTGGCCAGCGGTATCATTGATTCTCGGCAAGAGGAAATTGAAGCGGCGGCGCGCAAAAATGGCTTTGAAATTGTTGAGCAGCGCCATGCCGGCGGCTGGGCGGCAATTGTCTTTGGCCGCAAGGAAGATTTATAATGCGGCGCCTTTTTGTGGAAGAAGCGGCAAGGGAGCTCTTGATTACGGGCGATGATGCCGTACATCTTCTCTATGCAATGCGCGCGCGTGTCGGGCAGGTTGTGGCGGTGAGCGACGCCAAAGGGCGCAGTGCCAGCGCCAAGATTGTGCAGTGCCTGCCAGAAGCCGTGCGCCTTTTGGTAACGACGCCGTGGAGCGAGTCCCAAGAGGCACCGATTGCAATTACCCTGGTGCAGGCTTTGCCCAAGGCGAGCAAGATGGATTTTATCGTGCAAAAGGTAGCCGAGCTCGGCGTACGGCAAATTGTTCCCGTGCAGACGGAAAATTGCGTTGTGCGCTATGATGCGCAAAAATGCAGCAAGAAGCAGGAGAAATGGCAAAAAATTGCCGATGAAGCGGCCAAGCAGTGTGGCCGCAGCCAGCGCGTGGCGGTTTTGCCCATTGTTTCGCTAGAAGAATTTTTGCGCCAAGAGCGGCAAGGTGATTGCTTTATCTGTTATGAACGCGAAAAAAAGTGTTTTTTGCGCGATTTTCTCGCCACAAGCGAGGCAAAAAGCTATACCTTCTTGGTGGGGCCGGAAGGCGGTTTTTCGGAAAAAGAGGCCGAGCAGTGTAAAAAGGCGGGATTTAGCGCGGTGTCTTTGGGGAGCCGGATATTGCGCCTGGAGACCGTACCGCTGGCAGTAGCTGCCATCTTGCAGTATGAAAAGGGCGATATTGGAAAGGATGTAGAGTTTTGAAAATAGCCTTCATCACCTTGGGGTGCAAGGTCAACCAATTTGAAAGTGAGACGATGGCCGGACTTTTTAAAAAGGCGGGACATGAAGTTGTCAGCCATGTGGAAAAGGCCGATGCTTATATTATAAATACCTGTTCCGTTACGCAGCTGGGCGAGAAAAAATCGCGCCAGCTCATAAGGCGCGCCGCACATTTAAATCCGCGCGCCGTTATCGCCGTGACGGGCTGCTATGCACAGCTTTCGCCAGAGGAGATAAAGACGATTGAAGGCGTCAATATCGTTCTCGGCACGAATGAGCGCAAAAATATCGTCGCCGCTGTTGAAAGTGCCTTTTTGCGGGGCGATAAGGCCGATATTGTGGAAGTTGGCGATATTATGAGAGAGCATGAATTTGAGGACATTCCCATGTTTGGCATGCAGGATAGAACGCGTGCTTACCTGAAAATTCAAGATGGCTGCAATAATTTTTGCTCTTACTGCATTATTCCTTATGCGCGCGGCCCCTTGCGCTCGCGCAGTCTTGCGAGCATTCGCTCGGAGGTTGATAAGCTGGTTGCAGAAGGGTTTGGCGAGATTGTCCTTACCGGTATTCACCTGGGGGCATATGGGCGCGAGAGAAAAGATGGCACGGGACTAGAGGATGCTGTCGAGACGGCACTGGCCAATGATAAGCTCTGCCGCTTGCGCCTCGGCTCTTTGGAGTCGATTGAGGTGTCAAATCGCCTTTTGGCGCTCATGCAAAACGATTCTCGCTTTGCGCGCCATCTGCATTTGCCGCTGCAAGCGGGTGCCGATAGCACTTTGGCGGCGATGAACCGCCATTATACGACAAAAGAGTTTGCAGCACTTTTAAAAAATATTACCGCAACCATCGAAGGTATCGCCATTTCAACCGATGTCATTGTCGGTTTTCCCGGCGAAACCGAGGAAGAATTTGCCCAAAGTCTTGCCTTCATTGAGTCGCAGCCCTTTGCCAAAATACATGTATTTCCGTATTCGCGCCGTCGTGGTACGCCCGCTGCCGCTATGAGCAGTCAGGTGGATAAGGCGGAGAAGAAAAGGCGTGTTCATGCTTTGGCGGCCGTGAGTGAGCGCAAGCAGCGCGCCTTTTGCGAGCGCTTTTTGGGGCAGGAGATGCGCGTTATTTTCGAGCAGCAAGATGAAGACGGCTACTGGAGCGGGCATACGGATAACTACATCAAGGTATATGCCAAGGGCAATATCCAGCAAGGTCAGCTTATCTCGGTAAAATTGGCAAGGCTGTTTAGAGATGGCGCTGAGGCAGAAGAAGTCCAATAATTTTGCTGGGAAGGACAGAGGGCAGCCTGGCAGGTAAAAAGACAAAAGTAGCGAATATAATTAAGATAAGCTACATAAAAACATGAAGAAAGGTGGCGTTTAAATGTCAGATTGCATATTTTGCAAAATTGCGGCCAAAGAAGTGCCGGCTAATTTTGCCTACGAAGATGATGATGTTATCGCCTTTTCCGATTTGGCACCGCAGGCTCCCGTGCACATTTTGGTAATTCCCAAAAAGCATATCGAAAGCCTCCTGGCAGTTGGTGAAGAAGATAAAAAATTGCTCTCTCATATCATGGTCGATGTGGTGCCGCAGATTGCTCGCGAAAAGCATATTGACGAGAAGGGCTTCCGCGTGGTCATCAATACTGGTGATGACGGCGGTCAGACGGTCAAGCACCTGCACGTGCATATCCTCGGCGACCGCTCGATGCAATGGCCACCGGGCTAATGTTAAATTTTATTGACAAATTGCTATTAAGTCAGTTATAATAGTATGGTGTAGCAACCGAATACACTCCCATTGCGTATGGAGGGGAGGGAAATTTAAATGTCAGAAGTTAAGGTCGGAAAGAACGAAACAATTGATAGCGCTCTTCGCCGTTTTAAGCGCACTTGCCAGAAGGCAGGTACCCTTGCTGAAGTTAGGAAACGTGAGCATTACGAAAAGCCTAGCGTAAGACGCAAGAAGAAATCTGAAGCAGCTCGCAAGCGTAGATACAGAGCATAGCGGAGGGATTTATTTTGATGTCAATTAAAGACAAGTTGATGGCCGATATGAAAGAAGCTATGAAGGCGGGCCAGAAGGAACGCCTTACTGTCATTCGTTCGTTACGGGCGGCAATTCGTCAGGTCGAGATTGACGGCAAAAAAGAATTGGACGATGAAGCTGTTATCGGCGTCTTGAGCAAAGAACTGAAAATGCGCAAGGACTCTTTGGAAGAATTTTCGAAGGGGCAGCGCACGGATCTGGTAGAAAAGACACAGGCTGAAATTGAAGTAATTACTTCATATATGCCAGAACAGATGTCAAAGGAGCAGATTACGGCTCTTGTTAAAGCTGCAGTGGAAAAAGTCGGTGCCACAAGTCCTAAAGATATGGGCAAGGTCATGAAAGAAATTATGCCTCAGACCCGAGGACGGGCTGATGGGAAGCTGGTCAACGACATCGTTCGAGAAATATTGAAATAAGATATAGATTTACAGCAGGCTTTTGCCAAGAGGCGAAAGCCTGTTTTTGTTATGTATTTTGTCAGGTGGGAAATGTGGCTAGGAATTTACGCTTTTATAAAAGAAAAGAATTACACATAAGAAAATTATTGCTAAATAGCCTTCTTTTTGCTAGTATATAAATACTATATTATTAATTGATGATATAGTATAGACTATCATGCCTATATAAGAGCATGAAGAAAAAGAGAGCGTATTTATTTTTCCTGGCTGCCTTTTTGGCGGCAACCTTTTTGACGCCCCCGATAGTGAGTGCTGAGCGTGTTGTCTGGCGCGCAGATGACGCCTATTTTGGCAGTGCCAAAAGCATTTACTTAGAGCCTGCGGCTCTTTCTGATGGAATCAAGCTGGGGCAGCAGGACCTTGCACGTGCCAATGCTTCCATTGCTTATGGCACGAAAAAGCTCAAAAAAATGGAAATAACCAATCAAAAGGAAGCGGCCGACCTTATCGTGTGGCCGACTATCAAGTGGTGGCGCGCCAATAAGCAGACGGTTAGCGGTCGCTATGAGACGCGTACCTATGAAGATGATATTTATGAGCCGGGGCATTACGATATAAATGGCAAATGGATTGAAGGACGTTCAATGAAGGTGAAAAGGCAGATACCGATGTGGATACCGCCATCATCTTATTATGTTCATTTGCTGGGCATTGATTATGCCGTATACGATAAGAATGGCACGAAGGTTTACGAGATAAATTATGATAAGGAAAGTTCCGCCTGCGATAATTATACCCTTTTGCAGCGCAGTGCAAAGGACTTTTTCGATGAACTCAGCGATTTGAAAAAAGATGATATGAAAAAAGGTCCTTCCATAAAGACGCGGATAAGTGAAATTTTGCAGCAGGAAAAAATTCCCCCGACAGAAAAAAATGCCGCTTAACAAAAAAAGCAGCCGTTAAGGCTGCTTTTTTTGTTGGCTATTTTAAAAAGCCGTTGACGATATGCTGTTCGGCTTCTTTTTCGGTGAGTCCCAAGGTCATGAGCTTGATGAGCTGGTCGCCGGCAATCTTGCCGATGGCCGCTTCGTGAATGAGGTTGGCTTCGGAATCGTTGGCCTTTATTTCCGGTACGGCGGCAATGTGCGCGTCATCCATGATGATGGCATCACATTCAGAATGGCCGTGGCACTTGTTGTTGCCGTAAATTTTGGCGATAAACAGCTGGCGCGACTTGTCTTGCGCTACGGCGCGCGAAATGACATTGGTGCTGGAGTTTTCGCCGTCGAGGTCGACTTGGAAGCTGCTTTCAGCGTATTGTGTGTCGTGCGTGAGAAGCTTTTCGCGCACGATGAAAACGCCATTTTTGGCAACGCGCGCATTGGTGATGCGCTTGGTGGAATTGATGCCGCGAATTTGCGTTGTCTCCATTTCCATATAGGCATTTTCGCCCACTTCGACAATGGTCGTCGGGTTCATGATGCGCTCGCCGTCGCCGCTGCCTTCGCCGAAGTGCTTTTCCATATATGTTACTTTGGCATTTTTGCCGACGAAGAAGGAGTGAACACCGTCGTGCTGCGTGTCATGGCCGCCGCAGTTGTTTATGCCGCAGCCGGCAACAATCTTGACATCGGCATTCTCGCCAATATAAAAATCGTTGTAGACCATTTCCGTATGGCCCGATTTGTCCATGATGACGGGAATATAGACCGTTTCGCCCTTCGTGTTCGGCGTAATGATGATGTCAATGCCGTCTTTGCCATCGGTCTTTTTCTTTATTTCTACATTTTTGCTGCACGAACGGCTAAAAGGCTCGCCATTGAGGCGGATATTGTAGGCGCCGTCGGGGAGCTCTTTAAGTCCGGAGATTGTTTCTAAAAGCGTGCGTTCGCTGGTGTTTAGTTCGCGTGCCATCATTCAGCCCCTCCTTTATAGATGTCGCAGCTGCCGGCAATGGAAATGAGCTTGGGAATAATTTTTTCCTTTTTGCCGATTTCATTGATGGAGCCATTGGCGACGAGAATGATTTCATCGGCTATATTCAAGATGCGTTCCTGGTGGGAGATAATGACAATCGTGTGGTGCATGTCGTGCATCTTTTCAAAGACGTGAATGAGCTTTTGGAAGCTCCACAAATCGATGCCCGCTTCGGGTTCATCAAAGATGGCGAGCTTTGTCGCCTTGCGCGCCAAAATTGTCGCAATTTCGATGCGCTTTATTTCGCCGCCAGAAAGAGAGGCGTCAACGTCGCGACCTACATAGTCGGCAGCGCAAAGCCCTACTTCGGATAGGTAATGGCAGGCGCCTTTGGTGGTGAGAGATGAATCGTCGGCCGCTAGTGAGAGAAGTTCCTTGACGCCGATGCCCTTGAAGCGGACTGGCTGCTGGAAGGCAAAGCTGATGCCAGCTTTGGCTCTTTGCGTGATGTCCCAGTCGGTAATGTCCTGGCCGTCAAAGTAAATCTTGCCGGAGCTGGGCTTTTCAATGCCGGCAATAATTTTAGCCAGCGTTGATTTGCCGCCCCCGTTAGGGCCGGTAATGACGACGGTTTTTTTGGCATCGATGGTTAGACTGATGTTTTTCAAGATATCCTTTGTGCCTTTATCATCACTGACGGTAAAGGAGAGGTCTTTTAGTTCGAGCATGTTGTATATCCCTGCCTATGCGATTAGTAAAGAACAATAACATAGTGCAATTATAATATAAAAACACTGCCAGTTCAACTCCGAGCCAGATGGTGGCCTTTTTCCCTTTTTGCGGCATTATTATTAGAAGGAAAAATTTTTTTAAAAAATCCAAAAAAGGGGTTGCAATCTAAAAAGAATGATAGTATAATAATCAATGTTCTCAGCACGAGGGAGTTCGCAAGAGAGTGAACGGGATGTAGCACAGTTTGGTAGCGCGCATCGTTCGGGACGATGAGGTCGCAGGTTCGAATCCTGTCATCCCGACCATTGTTTTCTGGATTATTTAAAAATGGTCTTGACAAGCAACTCTTAACCTGATATAATTCTTTATCGACGGCTGATGAAATCGCTGATGTAGCTCAATTGGCAGAGCAGCTGATTTGTAATCAGCAGGTTGGAGGTTCAAGTCCTCTCGTCAGCTCCAGAACATCGCGGGGTGGAGCAGTTGGTAGCTCGTCGGGCTCATAACCCGAAGGTCAGAGGTTCAAATCCTCTCCCCGCAACCAATATGCTGATGTAGCTCAGTTGGCAGAGCGTATCCTTGGTAAGGATAAGGTCACCAGTTCAATCCTGGTCATCAGCTCCATTTATGGCGGCGTAGCTCAGTTGGCTAGAGCATGCGGTTCATACCCGCAGTGTCCGCGGTTCAAATCCGTGCGCCGCCACCAACCTGTGAATATAACCCCGTTAGGGGTTTTATTTATGTAGAGCTGCAACAATGCACAATCTCGACAGGAAATGGCTTGACAGCGTTGTTGCTCTGTGATACATTTATAATAGAGGAAGTCTTGCAAGTGTCACTGAGATACAGCAGAATCCTCTCGTACTCTCCCCCTGCCAGCAAGCAGGGACGGCACAGCCGTTGCGGAAGGAAAATTTATTCAGATAAGGAGTGCATGAAGGATGCGTAACGCTGTTACTTTGGCTTGTACTGTCTGCAAACAACGCAACTATCAGACCAACAAGAATAAAAAGAACAATCCTGACAGATTGGAAATGAACAAGTATTGCAAGTTTTGCCAAAAACATACGCTTCATCGTGAAACGAAATAAATGTTTTGGCCGGCTGCTTTGGCAGCTGCAATCATGCGACTTTTTGACTGGAAAAACATTGGCGAAGTCAAATTTGTTGCCTTTGGGATGTGAAGATGTTGGATGAAAAGCAAATGACAACTGAACAGAAAAAAGACAGCTTTAATTTGAAGGACTTTCTCGCCAGCGTGAAGTCTGAACTCAAAAAAGTCGTATGGCCGACGCGTGATGAACTCGTCTCGTATACGGTCATTGTCTTTATCGCTGTAATATTTGTCTGCGGTCTAATTTGGATTTGCGATACAATTTTCGGCAGAATTTTGAATTTGATTTTGAGTTAATCGGGAGGTAGAAGATGTCCATCGAAGATGTAGCAAAGGATAGAAAATGGTATGTCATTCACACTTATTCCGGTTACGAAAATAAGGTCAAGGCTAATTTAGAGCGCAAGGTTCATTCTATGGCGATGGAAAATGAGATTTTCCAGATTATCGTGCCGGTTGAGAATGAAATTGAGAACAAAAACGGGAAAGAAAAGGTTGTCAGCCATAAGGTATTTCCCGGCTATGTATTGGTAGAGATGATTGTGACTGACAGGTCATGGTATGTTGTGCGCAATACGCCTGGCGTTACTGGCTTTGTCGGCTCTGGCACTAAGCCAATACCACTTACTGACAAGGAAATCGAGTCGGTATTGAAGACGATTGAACCTCAAGGCAGCAGTAGCAAGAAATCCATACCGGAGGATTTCACCATTAAAATTGGTGACAAGGTTACGATTAAAAGCGGTCCTTGCGAGGGCTTTGTGGCTGCTGTCACAGATATTGATTATAATAAATCGAAGGTTAAAGCGATGGTCGATATGTTTGGCAGGGAAACAACTGTAGAAGTTGGCTTTGACCAAATAGAAGAGATTTAGCTTTTTAAGGAGGTGTTATGATGCCAAAGAAAGTTGTAAAAATGGTAAAGCTGCAAGTGCCAGCTGGTAAAGCTACACCGGCTCCTCCTGTAGGTCCTGCTTTAGGTCAGGCTGGGGTAAATATCATGGCATTTGTCAAGGACTTCAACGAACGCACTGCTAAGCAGGCAGGTCTTATCATTCCTGTTGAAATCAGCGTTTTTGAAGACAGATCCTTCACATTTATCACGAAGACCCCGCCGGCAGCAGTTCTTTTGAAGAAAGCTGCAGGTATTGAAAAGGGTTCGGGCGAACCTAACAAGAAAAAGGTTGCAAAGGTTTCCCGTGCAAAAGCTATGGAAATCGCTCAGTCCAAGATGGCTGACCTTAATGCTGCCGATGTTGAAGCTGCTACGCGCATGATTGAAGGTACGGCTCGCAGCATGGGCATTGAAATCACCGAATAATTTTGGTGATTAAGTGGGAGGCATAACCGTTATACCACGAAAGGAGAACACTATGTCTAAGATTGGCAAGAAGTACCAAGATGCAGCCAAGCTCGTAGAAGCAAAGCTCTATGACGCTCAGGATGCAATCGAATTGGTTAAGAAGACAGCAACCGCTAACTTCGATGAAACCATTGAAGTGGCTGTCCGCCTCGGCGTTGACCCTAAATACGCTGACCAGCAGGTGCGCGGTGCTATTGTTCTGCCGCATGGCACGGGCAAAACGAAAAAAGTTCTCGTCTTTGCAAAAGGCGATAAGGTAAAAGAAGCGGAAGCAGCAGGTGCTGATTACGTTGGTTCCGATGAATTTGTTACCAAAATACAGGGCGGCTGGTTTGACTTTGATGTCACCGTTGCTACACCTGACATGATGGGTGTTGTTGGCCGTCTTGGTAAAATCCTTGGTCCGCGTGGCCTCATGCCAAACCCGAAATTGGGCACGGTAACGATGGATGTCACGAAGGCCGTCAAGGAAATCAAAGCTGGTAAGGTTGAATACCGCACCGATAAGGCTGGTAATGTCCATGTTCCTATCGGCAAGAAATCTTTCGATAACGAAAAGTTATTCCAGAACTTGCAAGTTTTGATTGATACTTTGATTAAGGTTAGACCGGCCGCAGCTAAAGGCCAGTATATGAAGTCAGTAACCCTCAGCTCCACAATGGGCCCTGGCATTCATGTCAATCCTTCTATTAAAGCTAAAGCTGAATAAAATAATCCAAGACTTAAGACAGCAGGTGTCTTTTGACATAATTTTGCCTGCCGAGGTTGCGTGATTTTAGAATAAATCTGAAATTTACAGCCTGCGGCAGAGCCACAGGCTGTTTTTTTGCAGGATATAATAATACCTGAGAGGAGGTGTTTTCATGGCAGTACGTCCGGAAAAACAAGCTATCGTTGCAGAACTGAAAGAAAGCTTTTCCGCAGCAAAGGGCATTGTTTTGACCACCTACAAAGGCTTGACAGTTGCACAGGATACGAAGCTGCGCGCTAAGATGCGTGAAGCTGGCGTTACCTACCGCGTTGTTAAAAATACAATGTTGCGTTTTGCAGCAAAAGACCTTGGCTATGATGACTTAGTTCAATATTTGGAAGGTACCACGGCAGTTGCTTACTCGTCGGAAGATGCAGTAGCACCAGCTAAGGTTATCGCTGAATTCATTAAGGAAAACAATCTGGCAAAAAGCGACGTTTTAGTTGCTAAGGCTGGCGTTGTTGACGGTAAGGTTATCGATGCTGAAGGCGTCAAAGCTCTGGCTTCCTTGCCTTCTCGCGAAGTGCTCATCGCCAAGGTGCTTGGCAGCATGCAGGCTCCTATCTCTGGCATGGTCAACGTTCTTCAGGGAACGATTCGCAATGCTGTTTATGTGCTTGAAGCAATTCGCAAACAAAAAGAAACCGCTTAATCAAATATATTAATTGAAAAAATTGGAGGATTTTATAATGACTAAAGAAGAAATCATGCAGGCCATTGAAGAAATGACCGTTCTCGAACTTTCCGAACTCGTAAAAGCTATGGAAGAAAAATTCGGCGTTAGCGCTGCTGCTCCTGTTGCTGTTGCTGCTGCTCCTGCTGCTGGCGGTGCTGCTGCTGACGAAAAGACCGAATTTGACGTTGTTCTCGCTTCCGCTGGTTCCAGCAAAATCAACGTTATCAAAGTTGTTCGCGAAATCACCGGTCTTGGCTTGAAAGAAGCTAAAGCTCTCGTTGATGGCGCACCTAAGCCTGTAAAAGAAAAGGTTGCTAAAGAAGAAGCTGACTCCATCAAAGCTAAGTTAGAAGAAGCTGGCGCAACTGTTGAAGTAAAATAAGCAGTTCTTGCTTAATAAAAGCCGTCCCTTATGGGGCGGCTTTTTTGTCGTCTGATAGCCTTTATTTTTTCTCTTTAATGGCGAGTCCGTCGTGAAAGGCTTTGCCGACCACGGGCCCGACGAGACGATAGCTTTTGGTGCTGATGTCAAAAATTAATGGCTCGAGCTTGTCGCAGTCAATTTTTCCATCTGTGAGTACGCTGTCATCGGCTTGCTCGGCGATAATCTTGCCGACTAAAATGCCGCTTTCATCATTATAGCTTAGGCACTCACATTCCATGGTGACGGGAAATTCATCGATAATCGGCGCATTGACATGGGCGCTCTTATGGACATGGCAGCCGGCTTGGGCGATTTTATCCACGTTTTTTCCCGTTTCAATGCCGAAGTAATCGGCGATGCGCATGGTCTTTCTGGTTGCAAAGGCGACAGTAAAGGCATGCGTTTTTTTGATGTTCTGCGTCGTCTTGTGCTCGGCGAGATAAAATGTAATCTGGTCGTAATCCGATTGTACGCCCCAGGCGGCATTCATGGCATTAGGAATCCCATTTTCATCATAGGTACCGATGATAAAGACGCCTTCTGGTATGATGGACGCCTTTGGTCCGAAAAATTCAGCTGACATTGTCATATCTTCCATGAGCAAAAATGTTACATAATATATCATAACTGCAGGCAGCAGGAAAAAGCAAGCGTGAGCAAAATTTAGCGTATTGGCATAAATGGCTGCAATTGCCTAGCTATAACTAGCAAAAAAAGACAGCCTATGAAAGGCTGTCTTTGAGAGAGATTAATATTCTTTGAACATCTTTTGAATGGCGCTGAGATTGTGCGTCTTGGTCAAAGCGAGCTGGAGCAAGATGCGCGCTTTTTGCGGGTTCAGCGTGTCGGAATCAATAAAGTGTTCTTTGGCATAAGAAGCTTCAGCGGGAACTACAGCGCCGCTGCCAACGCGTGAGCAGCGTACAACGACGATGCCTTGGGCAGAAGCCTTGGCAAGTGCTTTTTCCGCATTTTTATGAATGCTGCCATTGCCGGTACCGGCATAGACAATACCTTTGACGCCAGCTTTTATAGCAGCATCGATGAAGAGGCTGTCATCGTTGGCCGTTCCATAGACGACCTTGACGTCAGGCAGGCTGGTCAAGTGTTCACCGCGAAATTCGCTGTTTACGGTATGACGGCGCAGCGATTGCTGATAAAATTCAGGCACACCGCCATTGATGTAGCCGAGAACGCCAAAACCAGGGGATTTGAAGGTGGCAACATTGGTCGTATTGGTCTTTGTGACATCGCGAGCGCCGTTGATTTCATCGTTCATGACGACGAGGACGCCTTTGCCGAAAGCGGCCTTATCGGCAGCAACGCGTACGGCATCGAGAAGGTTCATGGGGCCATCGGCACTGATTGCCGTAGCAGGGCGCATAGCGCCAACCATGACGACGGGCTTATTGCTGTTGACGACGAGATTTAAGAAAAAGGCAGTTTCTTCTAATGTGTCCGTGCCGTGCGTGATGACGACGCCATCGACATTCGGCTTTGCCAAGAGGGCATTGACGCGGTCAGCAAGCTTAATCCAGATGTCATTGGTCATATCCTTACTGTCAATGCTGCAGATTTGCTCGCCGGTAATATTAGCATAATTTTTTATTTCGGGAACGGCATTGATGAGCTGGTCAATGCCAAGCGCACCGGCTTTGTACCCTGTCGTTGCCGTGTCCGAGGCAGCACTGCCGGCAATGGTGCCGCCTGTGGCTAAGATGACAATGTTTGGTTTAGCTGTTTGAGCGGCAGCCATGGCGGTACATTGAAGTCCCAAGAGCATGAATGCGGCTAAAAACAGCAAATAAAATTTGTGTTTCATTTTTTTCCTCCTTAATTATATGTTGGCTTATATGATATAATAAATAAAACGATTTGGCAAGGCTCACATGACCTAATCTGCAAATTTTTTGAGGCCTCTTTATATAATTTGAAAGGGTGATATCCATGCTAGGAACGATTATTGGTGATATTATCGGCTCGCGCTTTGAGTTTGACAATTATCTGGATAAGGATTTTGAGCTTTTTGTGCCTGCTTGCACTTTTACGGATGATACGGCTATGACACTTGCCGTAGCAGAGGCGATTTTAGATTGTCAGGGCGATTATGGCGATTTGTCAGCAAAGGCAATTTGGTCGATGCGAAGGATTGGCCGTCAGTATCCAGGCTGCGGCTATGGGGAAGATTTTTTAAAATGGCTTAAAAGTGAAGTGCCAAAGCCGTATAATAGTTACGGCAATGGAGCGGCAATGCGCGTAAGCGGCTGTGGTTTTGCCGCCTCTAGCCTTGCTGGGGCAAAGGAGCTTTCGGATAAGGTTACGCTCATTACGCATAATCACCCGGAAGGTATAAAAGGGGCAAGGGCGATTTCAGCGATTATCTTTTTGGCGCGGCAAAAGATAGAAAAAAGGGATTTGGCAAAATTCATAGCTTCTGAGTATTATCCGCTTGATTTTACCTTAGATGAGGTGCGCATAAAACACGTCTTTGATGCGACCTGTAGGGTTACTGTACCGCAGGCAATAAAGGTATTTTTGGTGTCCGATGGTTTTGAGGATACGATACGCAATGCCATTTCCATAGGTGGCGATAGCGATACGATAGCGGCAATAGCTGGCAGCATTGCCGAAGCTTATTATGGCGTTCCCGATAAGCTCAAGGAGGCGGCGCTTCCCTATCTGCCCCGGCAGCTGCAAAAAATCCTTTTGCAGTTCGAGGCAAAATTTATAGAAAATAAAAATTTAATGAACGATAAAAAATAATTATAAATAAAATACTATGAATAAATAAATTTTTTTTATTTCTAGATAGAAAAAATGCTTATTTGTGGAATGGCAATAATTTAGTTATTATATAGGTGGAATATATATTCTATCTAGCTAAATAGCGATGCAGATGTTCGATAAAGTGGCGCAAGTTGGGAAAGACAGTATAGTTATTATGATAGTAAAGCCACGTTTTTCGCAAGAGTGGAAGACCGTTAGATTGAATGAGGGGAGTAGCAGCTATTTCAGGGTAGTCAAGACTGCAGCTTTCCGAGAGAATGGTATAACCGATTTTTTGCTGGACAAGCCGCATACAGGTATCCATGGAGTGAATTTGCAAAATTGTATGGGGCGGACATTTATATTTACTAAACCACCAATCATCTATTATGGCTTGCAAGATAGGGTCAGTGCGGTAATGAATGTAAGGCGTTTTTTCAAGATTGCTGATAGAAAGGTCTCGATGGCGTAAAAGGCAAAGGTTTTCCTGCCATATTTGATGCTTTTGCTCTCGCCAAGAATGATTGCCGCGAATGATTACCAGGTCAAAAGCACCATTGAGAAAATCTTTGTAGAGCATATGGCTAAATCCTTCCGTAAAGGAAATTTTTATTTCTGGATAAGCCGCTTGAAAAGAGGCTAAGATGGCGGGCATATGATATTTGGCAAAAGTGTTAGAACAGCCAAGTCGTATGTATTTATTGTCATCGAGTTCGTCATCTGACAAAAGTGACTTAATTGTTTGATATTCCTCTAAATTGTGCATAAAGTAGCGGTATAATTCTTCGCCTGCGGCAGTAAATTTTATGCCGCGTGGCTGACGAATGATAATGCGGCAGTTAAATTCCTGCTCTAATTTGTGGAGGCGGTCGCTTATGGCCGGTTGGCTCATAAAGAGACGGCTTGCTGTATGGGTGATGTTTTTTTCTTCATAAAGCACTTTAAGGAGTAAAAAATCTTTGGTGTCCATAATTTGACCTCGTATCGCTTATTTAAATTAATTTTACTTTTAAATTTCAATATTTTCAATAAAAACAATTTATATGGAGATGAAATCATGATAAAGGTATTTGATGGTGGCGCGTATTTGCTCGATGAAAATACGCTGCTTGATGAAAAGGCGGCAAAGGCTGAGCAGCTTGAAAAAAAGCAGCTGTCTAAAAACACGCTGGCCTATGGTATTTTGCAAAGTCATAATGTAAGTGGTGATGAAAAGGAATTAAGGATTAAATTTGATGCGATGGCTTCGCACGATATTACTTTTGTGGGAATTATACAGACGGCCATTGCTAGCGGCTTAAAGGAATTTCCGCTGCCTTATGTATTGACAAATTGCCATAACAGCCTCTGTGCCGTTGGCGGGACAATCAATGAAGATGACCATATTTTCGGCTACAGTGCCGCGAAAAAATACGGCGGCCAGTTCGTTCCCCCACATCAAGCGGTAATCCATCAGTATATGCGCGAGATGCAGGCTGGGGCAGGAAAGATGATTTTAGGCTCCGATAGCCATACCCGCTATGGTGCTTTGGGGACAATGGCTATCGGCGAAGGTGGCGGCGAGTTAGTTAAGCAGTTGTTAAAGCAGACGTACGATATAAAGTATCCCGGCGTCGTGGCCGTCTACCTCAAAAATGCGCCGCGTCCTGGCGTCGGGCCGCAGGATGTGGCCCTGTCAATAATCGGCAAGGTCTTTGCTAGCGGCTATGTGAAAAATAAGGTGATGGAATTTGTCGGGCCGGGTGTTTCGTGCCTTTCAATGGATTTTCGCAACGGCATAGATGTGATGACAACAGAAACGACCTGCCTGTCATCAATTTGGCGCACGGATGAGAAAACGGCACAATTTTTGTCGCTGCACGGGCGCAAGAATGATTATAAAAAGCTGGAGCCAAAATATCCCGCTTATTATGATGGCGCAATTGTTGTCGATTTGGCCAAGATAAAGCCCATGATTGCCATGCCTTTTCACCCCAGCAATATCTATACAATAGATGAAGTCAACAATAATCTTGAAGATATTTTGCATGAAGTGGAAGAAAATGCCAAGGTTATCCTAGCTAATAAAAAACTCAATCTGGGCCTGCAAGATAAGATTATCAAGGGCAAATTCCGCGTCGACCAGGGCGTCATCGCTGGCTGTGCGGGCGGCCTTTATGAAAATTTGATGCATACTGCCCATATGCTGCGCGGCAATTCAACGGGAGATTTTCCCTTGAGTGTCTATCCGGCTAGCCAGCCCGTCTTTGTTGACCTGCTGCAAAAAGGCGCGATAAGCGATTTGGCAAAAGCTGGCGCAACAATTCGCACCGCTTTTTGCGGGCCTTGCTTTGGCGCAGGTGACGTGCCTGAAAATCAGGGCTTTAGTATCAGGCATACGACGCGCAACTTCCCCAACCGAGAAGGCTCAAAGCCCAATCAGGGTCAAATCGCCTGTGTAGCTTTGATGGATGCGCGCTCGATTGCTGCGACGGCACGCAACCAAGGCTTTTTGACGGCTGCTGATGAAGGCTGGGAAGAAATGCCGCCATATCAGTTTGATAAGACGGTCTACGAGCATCGCGTCTATAACGGAATAGGCAAGCCGCAGTTAGAAGAAAAGCTGGTGCAAGGTCCCAATATTAAGCCATGGCCTAAGATGCGCCAGCTGACGGATAATTTGCTCTTAGAAATGTGCGCCGTAATTGAAGATGCTGTTACGACGACGGATGAGCTCATACCTTCAGGAGAAACATCATCGTATCGCTCTAATCCGCTTGGCTTGGCAGAATTTACCCTTTCGCGCAAGGTACCCGAATATGTGGCGCGTGCCAAAAAAGTGCAAAAAGAGGAAGCAAAGCGCGCTAAAGGGGAAAAAATAGATGAGTATTTGCCGGAAAAATTGCGCGGCAAGGGCATGGAAAAAAATACCGGTATAGGGAGTGTCATCTTTGCCATAAAGCCGGGCGATGGGTCGGCACGTGAGCAGGCGGCGTCATGTCAGCGCGTCTTGGGCGCAGATGCGAATATAGCCATTGAATATGCGACAAAGCGCTATCGGAGCAATTTGATTAACTGGGGAATAATCCCATTTATCGTCGAAAAAGAAATGCTGGGCAGTTTTTCTGTTGGCGATAAGATTTTTATTGCCGGGATAAGAAGGGCATTATCCGAAGGGGCAAAGAGCGTGACGGCGACAATATATAAAGATAATGGCCAAGAAAAAGAAATAACCTTATTGCTGAAAGATTTGTCAAAGGAAGAAAGAGACATTTTGCTGGCAGGTTGCCTGATAAATTTCAATAATTTAAAATAACGGAGATGATAAAATGGCAATGACCATTTCGGGAATAGTCATCGTTCTTGGGACGATATACTGTCTTATTAAGCGTTATGAAACAAGGCTCGTTCTTTTTTGTGCTGGTCTTTTGATGTCAATTGTGGGCGGCAACCCTTCTGCCGCCTTGAATGCTTTTTCTCATGCTATGCTCAAAACGAAACTTTTTGAGGCTATTATTGCCGTCATGGGTTTTGCGATGGTCATGAAGTATACGGAATGTGATAAGCATCTGATAAATTTATTGATTAAACCGCTGCATAAGGCAAGGATATTCCTTATTCCGGCTACGGTGTTAATTGTATTTTTCATCAACGTTTCGATAACGAGTTCGGCGGGCTGCTCAGTGGCCGTCGGCTCAATCTTGATTCCGCTTTTAATTGCTTCTGGTGTCAATCCGGCTATTGCAGGGGCGGCAATTTATGCAGGTACCTACGGTGCGATGTTTAATCCGGGCTACCCGCAGGTATCAATTATTGTCAATGTTGCTAAATCTAATCCAGTTGCCGTCGTTGCTAATCACTTTTATCCGCTTTTAATGTGCGGCATTATTGGTGCAGCAAGCTTGTGGATAATCGCAATATTACGCCATGAGGATAAAGGCTATGTACCAGAAAAATCACTGATGCAGGATGCACAAGATTTTCATGTTAACTTTATTTATGCCATGGTACCGCTTATACCTATCGTGATTTTAATTTTGGGTAATATGCATATTATTAAGATTTTTAACAATATTTCCATTTCTCATGCAATGATTATTGGTGTTTTTTGTGCATTTTTTGTTACGCGAAAAAATCCGCAAAAGATTTCAAAAGAGTTTTGGGCTGGTGCTGGCAATTCTTTTGGTTCCGTATTCGGTATCATAATTTGCGCTCTAGTTTTTGTTAGCGGTTTAAAGACTATGGGGTTGATACAGCAGCTTATTGTGATAATGACACAAAAACCAGCTATTGCCAAGATAAGTGCCGCAGTTGGACCTTTTATTTTAGGCGTTATGAGCGGCTCGGGTGATGCCGCTGCCGTTGCTTTTAACAGTGCGGTGACAATTCATGCAGCGCAATTCGGTATAGCTCCTATGAATATGGGCAGTGTTGTTGCTATTAGTGGTGCTTTGGGACGGTCTATGTCACCGGTTGCTGGTGGTATGATTATCTGCGCTACGTTAGCCGGCGTATCGCCAATGGAAACGGCTAAAAGGAATGCTATCGGCATGATTTTAGCCATGATTTTCTTGATGGTAGCGATGTTATTTTTTAGCTGATATAAAAAGGCTGCTCCTTAGCAGTATTTTTTTGAAGAGAAAGATTTATTGATTAATCAAAAAGCGGTCTGCTCCTTTGTAAGGAGCAGACCGCTAAAATTATTGTAGCTTGTAAAAAATTAGATAAGAACTATGAAAAATTATTTTGTCAATGCCTTTTTTAAGTCTGCCTGGGTGATGGGGGCAATATTTATGTACTTGCCATCGGTGGATTTGGGAACGGAAAGTTTGCCTTCCTTGACCAGTTTGGCGACTTGTTTATAATCGGCAGAGTTGGGGTCAAAGCCGATAATCTGGAAGAAATGCAAGTTTTCCGCTTTTAAGTTGCCGTGGGCGACTTCCTTGATATAGCGAATAGCCATATTGCGAATGGTACCCTCTTTTTCGCCAAAGGCTTTCGTGGAACTCCACACTTCGGGAATCTTGCAGCTGGCGAGTGGGCCGTCTTTGGCAATGAGCTGGTTGAGGCGATAGGCGTTCATGCCCACTAGGACGACGGAAGAATCGGTTATCGGCGCATTGTTTTTGGCAAAGCGCAAATCCTTAATGCGATGGCCGGGTGCTTCGCGCAAATTAATAGTGTATTTTACGCCGCCAAACATATCGTTGGTGCTATATTTAGAGGCGCGTCTTTTAGGATTAAAGCTTGGCGTGATGTCGCCGGGGTGTATGGTGTTGTAGTAGTCGGCCGCCCATTCCATATAGGCTTTTAATTCTTTGCCGGTAAATTTATAGACGGTGGTTTCGCCGCCGGTATACTGATAATTATAGGCAATATCTTTTTTCTTGATGGGACCGACATCAAGGCGCGCCTTATCATTGTCGATGGAGATGACGGCGGCATCCGCCTTGCTGTAATGAAGCTGAACTTTTAAGAAGAAGTCGACGAGCGGCGTTTCACCGGTCTGAACGGCTGGAATGCCGTCAATGATGTCGCGGGGAACCATGTTCATATTTACCAGGGTGCCGATGCGCTTATTAGCTTCCGCGCGTTCTTGCTCATGGAAGGGGGCGAGGATTTTTTCTAGTGCCTTGTCGGAAGGTACATTTTTCATGTCAATGGTCTGGGCTTTTTTCTCGGTAACGACATATTTGCCGTCGACCTTTTTCAAGTAAATATCGATGCGCGTCAGGGCACGGCCGTATTTATAAGGTTCGCTGATAAGCACGCCGTTTACCGTGGCCGAGCTGACATTTTTGTGCATGTGGCCAGCTACAATAGCGGTAAGTTCAGGGCAGGCATTGGCGACGTCGGTAACGCTCGTATGGGGAATGTTGTTTTCATTGGGAAGGCCCATGTGCATGACACCGATGATGATGTCGGCCTTGCCCTTTAGTTCCTTGATGGCTTTTTGCGTTTCGTTGACGGGGTCATTGACGATGACGCCCTTTAGGTGGTCAGCTTTTTTTTCAAATTCTTTAATCATTGGCGTATCCATGCCGATAATGCCAACGCGTACGCCGCCGCGCTTTATTACGGCTGTTGCCGGCATAAAGCGCTTGCCATCTTGCCAGTAAACGTTGCCGCAAAGGACATAGCCTTTGAATTGGTCGGTGACGTGTTTTAACGTGGGAAGGCCAAAATTAAATTCATGGTTGCCCATCGTCCACGTGTCGTAATTCATATAGTTCATGGCAACGACCATGGGCTGCTGCTTTTTGGTGTTGAACATTTCCACATTATTATCCTGAATGGAGTCGCCGGCATCAACCAAGATGACATTGGGATTTTCGGCGCGAATCTGCTTGATGGCCGTGCTCAGCTGCGTGAGGCTGCCCGCTAGCTGCTCGGTGTCCGTGGCGTAATCCCAAGGGACGAAGCGCCCATGTACATCGGATGTGCCGAGGATGATGAGGTGAATGGGCTTGTCACTGTCTGCTGCCTTGGGAGAGGCCTGTGCTGTGGTACAGAAAAACAAAGTGAAAACAGATAAAAATAAATAGATGAATAGATTGCTCAGTCTTGTTTCCATAAGGAAAAGATACCCTCGCTTTCTTAAATAAAATGTTTTACACTTCATTTTATCAAAAATATTCTAATAATTCAATACAAAAGACACAAAAAAAGATGCCGCATTGCGGCACCTTTAGGGCTTAACTATTATTTTGAAGCAAGTTGGCTGAAGTATAAAAACGACTTGATGCCGTTTATTTCTTTGGCTTCAGGCGAACCAGCCTTTACATTTTCAAATTGCGGTTCGTTGTTGGTGTATTCAGTGATTTTTTTGCCGTCTTCATTGTAAAATGTTTCTGAAAGGAGCATGGCCTTGTTTTGGGCAAGGTCAAATTTGTATTTTACAATGGAATAGGAAATCTTAGCAAAAGCAGCTTTTTCTGCTGCGCTAGCGTTAGGATATTTTTCGTCAAAGAAGGCGAGGGCCTCTTTTTGCCCTTCAGCGTTGAAAACCTTTTTTATGCGGATATTGAGCACGTCGGCATTTGCTGCCTGTTCAGTTAAAGCAGCGCGGTTAAAGTAATAGCTGTTTAAGTTGTCGGAAGTGACCCATTGCCAAGCGGGTGAAGCAAATGCTGCGGTCACAAAAAGGCAAGTGAACAAAATAGAAAGGAAGAGACTTTTTTTCATGTTACCACCTCATCTTAAAATATGTTGACTCACTTGTTACATAATAACACGATTTTTGTATTGATGCAACTTTTATTTTAATATTTAATAGGCGATTTATTATGTTTTTTTAATATATAAAAGTCAGTTAATGCCAATTATTTGCCACCACCACAGCAGCGGTTTCGTCAAAATAAGGATGGAGCCAATTGAGCAAACGAAACAGAAAATAGTCATTTTTGCCTTGCTCAGATGAGCCATATTCATCCCAACAATAAGGGCTGGCGCTTGATAGGGAAGTGCAATGCTCGAAAAGCCAAAGACTTCCATCTTGCATAAAAAATTGGCAGACAGACCAGTGACGGCTGAGAAATTGTCGATGAGCGGCGTGAGTACGGCAGGAATGGCAGTCTGCATGATTAAAAGTCCTGTGATGATACACAGCAATAGCCAAAAGAATACTACCTCTAATTTGCTCATTTCGCTAAATGGCAATAAATTCAAGAAAAACTGTGCCATATAATTGGTAAGGTGAGAATATTTAGCGACCATGCCCATGCCGACGGCGCCTGCAACATAGAAAAAAGGCCCGAAATTCACTTTGCTCAAAGGATTTTTCGGCAATAGGCCGCTGTTGGGGAAGAGGCAAATGGTTGCTGCCAAGAGTCCGACCCAGCCAGACGCAATATGATGGAAGTTTTCTGTGAACCAGAGCAAAATGGTGAGCGAGAAAAGAAGAATGGCTTTTTTATGCAGCGGGCTGATGCTTATTTTGCCCTTCGGTAGAGGCTGCGGCTTTTTTTTGCCCGGGAAAAAGAAGACGGTCAAAAAGTACAAGATGAGCATTTTGCTCAGGCCGAGGATGGGAAAATAGGCGAGAAAATAAGAGCCATAGTAAAAATTCAGGCCATAAAAGCTCTGCATGGCGCTTATGAGGACTGTATTAGGAACGTTTGCCGGTAAAATATAAAAAGCAGGGAAATAGGTTGTCAAGATGCCCAAGATTAAAATTCCCTCGCGCTCTTTGTCATCTTTTTGGTAGCCAAGCTTTTGGCAAAGCGCTTCTAAGATGGGAATAATCAAGATGACGCGCCCCATAGCGGAAGGCATGATGAACATGAAAATGGTACAAAGCAGTATCGTTCCCCAAAGGGCATGGTGATATGAGCGTCCGCAGATGGGCTGGATGTATTGGGCGATAAGGGCATCAAGCTGGGTGTGGTGAATGGCACTGCCCAAGACGACGCCAGAGAGCACAAGCCAGGCACCAGAAGACATCATGCCCGATAAGGCCACTTTGGCAGGAACAATCTGACTTGCCGTGCAAGCGCAAAAAAAGAATAGTGCCGTAAGCCATTCGGGAATTTTTCCCGTGGCCCAAAAGAAGATACACGTACCTAAGAGAACGACTGATTTTGTCAAAAGGCCAAATTGCGGTAAAAATAAAAAAATAAACACAGCGCCCAAAAAGGAAAAAATGCGCAAGGAAAATTTTTCGCTCAAGTGGCAGAACCTCCTTTATATTTATCAAATAAAAGGCTTGATGCGCCAGGTAATGGACTTGGCTAAAATAATGCCGATGAGACCGGTAATAACTTGCGGCCAGCTCATGATAAAGAGCATGATTTTGACGACATGGCCCGGCAAAGCTAAAAATTGGACGATAGTATATGTGCCGCCATAGAGCACGGCGGCTTTAAGAAAGGGAACGAGATAGAGAAGAACTCTTTTGGGAAAAGCCCAAGCGCCTAAAATGAGGCAGACATTGCCTAATGCTACAACGGGGAGCATGGGAAGTATGGCGAGCTGCCCTTGTAAAAAAGCTCCGATGGGCAATAAAATGCCAATAAGCACGGCCCAGAGGCTTTTGCTGTACCAGATACTGCAAATCATGATGGCATTTTCCAGGCTGCCGATTAAAAACATGCTGACAGGGCCTGGTATCATGGGAATAAAAAAGCGCAAGCTCTGCACGATGAGCGCAAGCGCCAAGAATAAGGCGGGAAGAATCCATTTATTATTTTTTTCCTGCATTTTCAGACTTCCTTTTTAAAAATAAAATTGCTAATCATGCTAATGGGCCGCAGCTGTGAAGATTTTGCAGGGCGCATCGTATTGGTTTTTATTATAGCAAATGAAATATCTAAGACAAGTGAACATTGCAGCTATTAGTGAAAAAATAGTCTGTATTGCTCAAAAATACTAATTGTCGTATAATATATATCATATAATATCACTTTTAAAATAAGTTATAAATACGTGGAGTACGCGAATTTTACGCCTTTAGAGAAAGGCAGCTGATGTTGCTTTGCCTTATAGGCGGATATTTCATTTAGAATTTTAGCCTTTTATGAAGGCAGATATATAATGCAAAAGATTATAAATTGGAGAGTTGCACATGGATGTCATAGCATTAGTTGGGCCAAGCGGTACGGGCAAAAGCCATCGGGCGCTGACGGTCGCGCATGAGCATCATGCCGATGCGATTATTGATGATGGTATCTTGATAAGGGGCAGTAAGATTGTGGCGGGACATTCGGCCAAGCGGGAAAAGAGCAAGATTATGGCCGTGCGCCGTGCCATTTTCTGCCTGCCCGGCCACGCCCAGGAAGTGCGCGAGGCGATTGAGCGCGAAAAGCCGCAGCGCATTTTGGTTTTGGGAACTTCCGATAATATGGTCTATAAGATTTGCAATGTCTTAAATTTGCCGCCCATTTCGCAAATTATCAATATCGCCGATATTGCGACACAGGCGGAGATGAAAAAGGCACACGAGTGCAGGATTAAAGAGGGAAAGCATATTATTCCCGTGCCGACTATTGAGCTGAAGCCGCATTTTTCTGGCTATCTTATCGACCCGATTCAATCCTTTTTTAAAAAGTCGCGCACCAAGCGCCGCCGTTTGGGCGAAAAGTCCATTGTACGCCCAATTTTTAGTTATTATGGGCGGCTTATTATTGACGACCAGGCGTTGCTGTCAATTGTCGAGCGCGTTGGCGCGCAAAAAGAATCCGTAGATAAGCTTTATGGTATTCATATCGACCACTTGACGAAGGGCGACGAGGACCGGGGTGTTGCCATTTCTTTCAAGGTTATCTTGGAATATGGACGCCATATACCGACGCTTTTGGCAGATTTGCAGCAAAAAATCAAGGATTCAATCGAGTACATGACCGGCATGGTTGTGCAAAATGTCAATATCACGGTCAAGGGATTGCACATTAAGACAATATAAAAGAGGTGCTTTTATGGGATGTCTGACAGAGCAGGTTTTTCAAAAGATGAT
>JAHHSR010000014.1 GCA_020025075.1 Pectinatus sp.
CCCGCCTTCATCCCCCACCTAAGAGGTGGAGGACTTCTGGCGGTTTAAGTTAAATATTTTGCCAGTATTTCTTCTTGCGGCGTGATAAAGAGCGTCTTGTTATTTGTAAAAATGACAAAGCCAGGTTTAGCACCAGCCGGCTTTTTGACAAAGCGGCGCCTGACATAATCGACAGGAACATTGGAAGAATTTTTTGCCTGCGAGAAAAAGGCGGCAAATTGGGCGGCAATTTCTATGGAGGCCATATCATCTGCGCCGCGCAAGATGACATGTGAGCCAGGAATATCCTTGACATGTAGCCAGATGTCATTCGGGGAGGCCGTCTTAAATGTGAGGCGGTCATTTTGCAGGTTGTTTTTACCGATAAGCAATTGCGCGCCGCTGTCTAAGTTTATCAGCAGTGGTTTTGCAGCAGGCTGGGCAGCTGTCTTTTTGCGGCTGGGATTTAAATAATTTGTTTTTATGAGCTCGGCTTTTATCTCATTTATCTCTGCACTCGTCTTGCTCACTTCTAGCGAGGCTTCGACACTTTTTAGATATTTTGCCTCCGCTTGGCAAAAGGCAAGCTGCTCTTTAAGGATTTTTGCGCCGCGGCGCAATTTATCGTAGCGGTGATAGTAGCGCTGCATATTCTCGATGAGCGTCAAGCGCTTGTCGAGTTTGATTAAAAGACTTTTGCCTGAATAGATGTCTGTGACAGAAATTTCACTATCTAAATGGTCTTTGAAATTGTAGTGGTAAGTCATGAGATTGTCTGCCTTTATCTTTTCCGCCTCGGCATCTTCGGCAGCAGCAATTTCTGTTTCGAGCTTTGCTGCCTTTTTTACTTGGCGGCTGAGCTCATTGCTGACAAAGCGCTTTAGTTGCTCTTTTTCTGGCGGTACATAAGCTGCCGTTTTTATTAGGGCATAGGACAAGAGCTCGCTCATGGAGTCAAAAGTGCGTTTTATTTCATTTTCTTTTGCCGCAAGAGGGTAAGGCGCAAGCGCAATTATCTTACCGCGTTCATCTTCTATTGAGTTAAAGGTGAAGGCATTTGCCGAAAAATCGCCTTTTAGCTGGGCGAGCGCTTCTTTTAGGCGATTTTTTTCTGAAGCGGCAAGCGATTGTACGGTTTCTTCTTCACTGAGATTGGCCATTTTTATAATATGGCGCGCTGTCACAGGGCCAAAGCCGGCACCGCTATTTAATACGGCTCGGTAGAGGGACTTTTCCGGCATTTTTGCCAATAAGGCCCAAAAATCGTCAGCATAACCAGAAAAAATGTTGCAGCCGCTTTGCAGGGGCGGTTCATAGGGATAGGTAGGCAAAACGATGCGCACGCGGCTGTTGTTGGCGCCGATATGCTTTAAGGAATCGATTATTTTTCCATCTTGCGTCAAAATGACATTGCTGTATTTGCCGGCAAGCTCCAAATAGAGCGTCTTGGTAGTGATGATATTTTTTGCGCCAATGGTGTCGATGTCGATTGCCAAGATGCGGTCGCAGTTTATATGGCGTACGGCGACTATGCGTCCGCCTTCTAATTGCTTGCGAAGGAGCATGCAAAAAGCAGGCGGAGCGGGCGGATTTTCAGGCTGCGTTTTAGCTAAAAAGACAGCGGGAAAGCGTGGCTCGGCTGAGATATGCAGGAGCAGGCTGCTTCCCATTTGGCGAAGGGCAAAAAATAAATCGCAACGGCGCGGCTGAAATATTTTGTCGAGCCGTGCTCCTCGCAGGGCAGCATTTAGCTCTTGGGCGCTGGCAAAAAGGGAAAGGCCATCTATGCTCATAAAAAAACCTCACTTTTTGTGATATTTATGCGGCTAATTGTAGCACAAAGCGGCTTTTGCCGCAAATTGGGCGGGATTATGGTATAATAATAACAATATCTATGCAAGGAGGATTTAAAATGCAGTTTGATTTTGCGAAATGGCATGGTTGCGGCAATGATTTTGTCATGGTCAATGGCTTTAATGCGGATATGTCTCAAATAGCTGCCCATGCCGCTGAAATTTGCGACAGAAATTTTGGTGTTGGCGCTGATGGTGTCATCTTTGCCCTTCCCTCCGATAAATGTGATTTACAGATGCGGATTTTTAATTCTGACGGTTCAGAAGCCGAAATGTGCGGCAATGGTATTCGCTGCTTTGCCCGCTTTGTGCGCGAGATTGGCCTTAGCACAAAGGATTCATTTACGGTTGAGACTAAGGCGGGGACAATAATTCCCCGTATTGTAACTTCTAAAGAAGGAAAGACTTTAGTCGAAGTGGATATGGGAAAACCTGTCTTAAAGGCGCAAGAAATTCCCGTAGCCGAATACGGCAGCCGTAGGGTCATCAGCGAACCGCTACAGATTGGTGAAAAGACATTTAAAATTACCTGTGTTTCGATGGGCAATCCGCATTGCGTCATCTTCCTCGATGACCTTGATAATTTTGACATAAAAAAATGGGGCCCCATCCTTGAAAAGCATTCGCTTTTCCCGCGCAAGACCAACGTCGAGTTTGTCAAGGTGATTGATAGAAAGAATTTGCGGATGCGCGTTTGGGAACGCGGCGCAGCCGTGACGCTGGCTTGCGGCACGGGCGCTTGTGCAACGCTGACGGCGGCTGTCTTAAATGATTTTGCTGATGACTGTGCTGAATTGCAGCTCGACGGCGGCAAGCTCATTGTGCGCCTGGATAGGGAAAGTGGCAAAGTATATATGACGGGGCCTGCCCAAAAGGTCTTTGAGGGAAAATGTGATGACAGCTGGCAATGAGAAAATAATGCCCGTGCGCAGCATGACAGGTTTTGGCAGCGGCAGCTGCGGTGATGCTTCTTGCAGAATTGACATCGAGCTTAAAGCCGTCAACAACCGCTATTTTGATGTCAGCTTGCGTGTGCCAATGACCTTGCGTCGCTTAGAACCACTTATCACGGAAAAGCTTTCAGCGCAAAAAATGCGCGGCAAAATTGACGTGAGCCTAAAGTATGCGACAAAAGGTGATAATGGGGCCAGCTTTGCCGTTAATAAAGTACTCTTAAAAAATTATTTGCAAGCATTAAATGAAGCAGGGCAGGAAATTGGCGCTAATATGGCTAATTTAGCAGTGCAAGAGGTCTTGCAAATCACAAGCTATCCCGGTATCATCGAGCTGCAAGAAGCCGAACTTGACTATGAGCATCTTTCCATTCTCGTCAGCGAGGCTTTGGAAAAAGCATTAGATGAGTTTATTGCCATGAAGGAAAAAGAAGGCGAAAAACTTGTACAGGATATCAGTAAGCGTGCAGCAAAGATAAGAGATTTTGCGGCAGCGCTTTCCGATTTGGCACCGCAGCTAATTGAGCAGCAGCATAACCGCTTATGCGATTTGCTGCATGAGCACTTAAAAGAAAACGAGGTAGATGAAGCACGCCTCGTGCAGGAAGTTGCGCTATATGGTGAGAAGATAAATTATACCGAAGAAATAGTGCGCCTTGATAGTCATTTAAGCCAGTTTGAGGCTACGATAAAAAAAGGCGGCAATATTGGGCGCAAGCTGGATTTTATCGTGCAGGAGATGAATCGCGAAATAAATACGACCGCTTCAAAGGCCAATTCGGCACAGGCCAGCAGGCTTGCCGTCGAGATTAAAAGCGAGATAGAAAAGATAAGAGAGCAGATACAAAATATAGAATAGCAGCCGTGAGGTAGAAAATATGGATATAAAGTTAATTAATATCGGTTTTGGCAATATCGTTTCAGCCAATCGCGTTATTGCGATTGTCAGCCCTGAATCAGCACCGATTAAGAGAATAATTCAAGAGGGCCGCGAAAAAGGCCGCCTCATAGATGCCACTTATGGACGGCGTACGCGCGCCGTCATAATTGTCGACAGTGACCATGTCATTTTGTCGGCAATTCAGCCGGAGACAATAGCTAATCGTGTCGTCGGCGATGACAATGAGATAGAGAAGGAAAAGAATTGATGACACGCAAGGGATTATTAATTGTTTTGTCTGGCCCTTCTGGTACGGGCAAGGGAACCGTTTGCAAAAAATTTTTGGCACAATGCGATAACATTGCCTATTCGATTTCGGCGACGACGCGGGCGCCGCGTCCCGGTGAGGTAAATGGACGCGAATATCTCTTTTTGAGCAAAGATGAGTTTCAGTCCATGATTGACCATGACGAGCTTTTAGAATGGGCTAATGTCTATGGCAATTTTTATGGCACGCCGCTTGGCCGCGTCAAGAAGATGCGCGAAGAAGGCTGCGATGTGCTCTTGGAGATAGATACGCAAGGGGCGCTTGATATTATGCGCCGCAGTGATATTGATGCCATTTATATTTTCATGCTGCCGCCATCTTTATCAGAGCTTGAAAGGCGCATTGTCGGGCGCGGCACGGAAACGCCAGAAAGCCTGAAGCGCCGCCTTGATAATGCCGTTTTAGAAATAGATTATGGCAAAAAGTATGATTATGTGGTTGTAAATGATGAGGTGGATGCTGCTGCCTCTAAGCTGTGCACGATTATACAGGCCGAACGGCAAAAAGCAGAAAATAATCTTGCCTTATTTGAAAAGATAAAAAGTGGGGAGACGATTTAATGGATATAGTAAATCCTTCGATGGACGAATTGATGACAAAGGTTGATAGCAAATATACGCTCGTAGTTTTAGCCGCTAAACGCGCTCGCGAGCTTTTGAGCGGTGAACCGCTTGAAGTGGCTCCCGTTTCTAAGAAAAACGTTACCAATGCCCTAGAAGAAGTCGTAGAGGATAAAATTACGTATCAGCGCTTGAAAAATGGAATCAAATGATATGGGAAAAAATGTTCTTTTAGGCGTATGCGGCGGCATTGCCTGTTATAAGGCAGTTGAAGTGGCAAGTCGCCTGAGAAAAAAGGGGGTTGATGTTACGGTCATAATGACCAAGTCGGCAACACAGTTTGTTACGCCCTTGACTTTTCAGGAAATAACGGGTAATCCCGTCAGTGTTGATATGTGGGATAAGGTACAGCACTGGGATGTTGCCCATATTTCACTTGCCCGCAAAGCAGATTTTGCCTTGATTGTTCCCGCTACGGCTAATATATTGGGAAAATTAGCTGCCGGCATTGCCGACGACATGCTTTCGACAACGCTTTTAGCTGTAACCAAGGCGATTTATTTGGCGCCATCGATGAATACGAATATGTATTTAAATCCGATTGTGCAGCGCAACCTAAAACTTTTATCCTCTTTGCCCAATTACCACATCATAAAGCCTGCCAGTGGGCATTTGGCCTGTGGCGTTGAAGGTGTGGGGCGCTTGCCGGAGCCGGCGGAAATTGTCGAGCAGCTGGAAAAAGACCAGCTGGCAGAAGAATCGCTTGCGGGAAAGACCGTTCTCGTCACGGCGGGCGGCACGCGCGAGGCGATTGACCCCGTGCGCTATATAGGCAATCGCTCGAGCGGCAAAATGGGATATGCTATTGCTGCGGAGGCAGTACGTCGCGGCGCGCGCACGATTTTGGTGAGCGGCCCTGTCGCCTTGGCGGCTCCGGCTGGAGCCGAGGTCAGCAAAATTGAGACGGCACGCGAGATGAAAGAGCTTTCTGAGCGCTTTTTCCCTCAAGCTGATATCACGATTATGGCCGCAGCCGTTGCCGACTATCGCGTGGAAAATCCTGCACCGCTAAAGATAAAAAAGGAACAAGAAGCGCTTTTGGTGCATCTTGTGAAAAACCCTGATATTCTTGCCGGCCTGGGAAAAATCAAAAAAGAAGGACAGGTTTTGGTAGGATTTGCTGCTGAAACACATGACCTTCTTGCATTTGCAAGGCAAAAATTGGTCAAAAAAAATCTCGACATGATAGTTGCCAATGATGTTGGCAGAAAAGATGCCGGTTTTAATGTGGATACCAATGCGGCAAATTTAATCAGCAAAGATGGCAAGATTGAGGAAATTCCCCTCATGTCCAAAAGTGAAATGGCCAAGGTTATTTTGAGGCGCGCGGAAGCCCTCTTGTCAAAATAAAATGAATTAGATTCATGATTTTGTATTGACAGGAGCTTTCTAATCGTTTATTATAATCTCCAAGAACACTTTCTCCTCGCGAAAATGGCGAGGGTGGTTGTTCACGATAATGGAAAAATAATAATGTAGCTCATCAAGAGCAGTGGAGGGACTGGCCCTGTGAAACTGCGGCAACCATGATTTTATATCAACGGTGCTAATTCCTATAGGTTTTTCCTATGAGATGGGAGTATGAAGGTAAGCTCTCTATTTTCATAGAGAGCTTTTTTGCACCCAAAATCTTTATTAGGTGTGTCCATTTGCCTTGATGCGCAAAAATCAAGTGAGGTATTAAATATGAACAAAAGATTACTTTTTACATCTGAATCTGTTACGGAAGGCCATCCGGATAAGATTGCTGACCAGATTTCTGACAGCATTTTGGATGCCATTTTAGCTAAAGACCCCAATGGTCGCATTGCTTGCGAAACATTGATTACGACGGGACAAGTTCACGTTGCCGGAGAAATTTCGACGACTTGCTATGTTGATATTCCGCATATTGTACGCGAAAAAATTCGCGAAATTGGCTATACGCGCGCTAAGTATGGCTTCGATGCCGATACTTGTGGCGTTAACGTCTCCATTGACGAACAGTCGCCTGATATAGCACTTGGCGTCGATAAGTCCCTTGAAGCTAAAAATGGCGATTCGTCGGCTGACGAAGCCATCGGTGCAGGTGACCAAGGCATGATGTTTGGTTATGCAACCAATGAAACGCCAGAGTACATGCCCTTGCCAATTGCCATGGCACATCGCCTCTCGCGTCGCTTAGCGCAGGTGAGAAAGGAAGGTATTATTGATTATCTGCGTCCCGATGGGAAAACACAGGTAACGGTAGCCTATGAAAATGGCAAGCCTGTTTATATCGACACAATTGTCATTTCCACGCAGCATAGCCCTGAAGTCGGCCTGGAAACAATTGAGCGCGACATCAAGGAACTTGTCATTAAGCCGATAGTCCCTCAGGATATGATTGACGAAAACACGAAGTATTTTATCAACCCGACGGGCAAATTCGTCATTGGCGGACCGCAAGGCGACTGCGGTCTTACCGGTAGAAAGATTATTGTCGATACCTATGGCGGCATGGCTCGTCATGGTGGCGGCGCATTTTCTGGCAAGGATGCAACCAAGGTTGACCGCTCGGCGGCTTATGCAGCTCGTTATGTTGCCAAGAATATTGTTGCTGCCGGCCTTGCTGATAAGTGTGAAATTCAGCTTGCTTATGCCATTGGCGTCGCCTCGCCTGTTTCGATTATGATTGATACTTTTGGCACGGGTAAAATTGATGAAGCCAAGATAAAAGAACTGGTTGAAGCTAATTTTGATTTGCGGCCGGCAGGTATCATCAAGATGCTCGATTTGCGCCGTCCGATTTATGCTCAGACAGCTGCTTATGGTCATTTTGGCAGAACGGATATCGACTTGCCTTGGGAACATACAGATAAGGCAGACATTCTGCGCAAGGCTTTACAGTAAGCGATTGAAAATGCTGCCGCTCTTTTGGAAGGGCGGCAGTTTTTTTGTCGCATCAAATACGGGAGGAAGTGAAGGGCCGTTGGCCCGCCCATGAAATTACTGGCAGATATCTATGCCAATATACCGATAAAAAGCATTAGTTCTAGCTATACTTATATCATTCCCGAGCGCTTTTCTTTCGCTCTTCCTGGCTGCAGGGCGGTGGTCCCTTTTAATGGCAGGAATGTCGAGGGATTTATCGTTGCTGTGCGCGAGGAAGAGGCGCCGCCTAATATAGAGCTCAAGAAGATAGTAGACCTTATTGATGTTGAGCCGTATTTTTCTGCCGCCGTCATGCGCACGGCACATTTTATCAGTGAACATTATTTTTGCTCTTTAGGCGAGGCCCTGCGCCTCTTCATTCCTGGCAAAAATACTGTCTCCATAGAGCCTTTTTATTTTATCGAAGGCAATCTCCCCCTGGTCAAAAACAATTTGGCGCAGGAAATTTGTGATTTCCTCGAAAAACAAGGCGGCAGTACGCATGATAAGTTGCGCCGCAAGTTTTCGGGAACGGCTTGGGAAAAGGAGCTGCGTCTTTTATTAAATGCGCGCGTTTTGCGGCGCGATTTTTGCCATAAGGAAAACGGAAAGGGTATTTATGAAAATATTTATAGCCTTGCAGATTGCGTTGATGATGTCTTTTTGGCACAATTTTCTAAAAGGCGCAGGGCACAGCTTGCGGCCCTGCGCGAGATAAAAAGGCGCGGGGAAATAAAAAGAACAGAGCTTCAGGAAGCGGGAATTTCTTCTTCTACCGTGAGCATTTTAAAGAATGAAGGGCTTTTAAAGGTGCGGCAAAAGCAAATTTTTCGCGATAGCTATGCACAAAAAGCTGTTTTGCCGCTCCCTGAGATAGAGCTGACGAAGTGGCAGAAGGAGGCACTTTTAGAAATTGAAGCGGCGCTTGCCAAGGGGCAGGCGCAAGTGTTTTTGCTCCATGGCGTGACAGGAAGCGGTAAGACGCAGGTGTATTTGGAAATGGCGCGCCGTGTTATGCAAAATGGCCGTCAGACGCTTATTTTGGTGCCTGAAATTGTCCTGACCGGTCAATTAGTAGCAGCAGCCAAGCGCTATTTTGCCGAGCAGGTGGCAGTGATACACAGCCGATTGACTATTGGGGAGCGAAATGACACTTTCTTAAAAATTAGGCGAGGCATGGTCAAGGTGGTGATTGGGGCGCGCTCAGCTCTTTTTGCCCCTTTCCATGATTTGGGGGCAATTGTCGCTGACGAAGAGCATGACCCTTCTTATAAGCAAGATGAGCCGCCGCGCTATCACGCTATAGAAATTGCGCGCCAGATGGCTAAAGTGTATGGGGCTATCTTAGTTTTGGGCAGTGCGACGCCATCAATGGAAAGCTATTATCGCGCTCAAAGCGGCCAATACAAATTGCTCAGCCTGCCCTGCCGCATAGACGGGCGGGCTTTGCCGCAGGTACAAAGCGTTGATATGCGCGAACAGCTTCATCTAGGCAATAGGAACGTCTTGTCATATCCGCTGCAAAATCTTATCCAATCTACGCTTGAAAAAAAAGAGCAAATGATTATCATGCTTAACAGGCGTGGTTTTTCCACTTTTGTCATGTGCCGTTCCTGCGGTTATGTGGCAAAGTGTACGGAATGCAATTTGCCACTTGTCTACCATCAGCCGCCAATGGGAGCGCCTTATCTGCAGTGCCATCACTGCGATATTCGTGCCGCCGTGCCGGATGAGTGTCCTAAATGCCAGAGCCGCTACATTAAGTTTTTTGGCACGGGGACGGAAAAACTGGAAAGGGAGCTGAAAGAACTTTATCCGCAGGCCAACATTGCGCGCCTTGACCGCGATACGACAGCAAAAAAGTTTGCGCATGACAATATATTGCGCTCTTTTCGTGCCGGACGATATGATATACTTTTGGGGACGCAAATGGTCGCCAAAGGGCATGATATTCCCAATGTTACGGGAGTTGGCATTATCAGTGCCGATGCCGGCTTGAATTTGCCGGATTTTCGTGCCGCTGAGCGCTGCTTCGACCTTATCACGCAGACGGCGGGAAGGGCGGGGCGCGGGAAAAAGGAAGGCACGGTAATTATCCAGACCTACAATCCAGAACACTATGCCGTACAATTTGGCATGCATCAGGACTACCAGGGGTTTTACAAAGAAGAGCTCATGCACCGGCGGCTTTTTGGTTTTCCGCCTTATGCGCATTTAATTAAGCTTACTGTGCAAGAAGAAAAAGAAGAATGTGCCTTGAAAAAGGCGATGCAGATAGCGCAGGATTTTCGTGCTGCCATCATCGCACAAGATGGCCAGATTATTGGGCCGGCACCGGCGAAAATTGCTATTTTGCGGGGCATATATCGCTATAATCTGCTCATCAAAGCACATAAATTAGAGAAAGTTGCCGCCTTTTTGCGTGCGCAAGGCCTTGAAAAAGACGGCGGCGTGCAGATAGATGTCAATCCGCTCGATATCTTTTAGACCAATTGGCAAGGCGGTGTCATGATGGATGTGAATTGTCTTTTGAACGCGAAAATGCTAAAATTAAAAGAATAAACCTTGAAAGGATGACAAAATTGGCATTGATGGAAATAAAAAAGATTGGCGATATAGTATTAAAACAAAAGGCAGAACCGGTGGAGGTTATTGATAGCGAGATTCGTCATTTGCTTGATGATATGGCTGAAACGATGTATAAGGCGGAAGGTGTCGGACTTGCCGCGCCACAAATTGGCATTTCAAAGCGCGTCATCGTCATCGATACGGGTGAAGGTCTCATTGAGCTTATCAATCCGGAAATCATTCGTGCCGAAGGAGAAATGATGACTGATGTGGAAGGCTGCCTGAGCGTGCCGGGCATAACGGGGGAAGTTGAACGTCCTTCTAATGTCAATGTCCGCTTTTTGAATCGCCGCGGCAAGCGTCAGCGCATCATTGCCAAGGGAAACCTCCTTGCCCGCTGCTTGCAGCATGAAATAGACCATCTTGATGGCGTCTTGTTTGTTGATAAGGCAAAAAATATGACGAAAGTGACGAGGTGATTAGATGGAAAAATTGCGCGCTATTTTTATGGGGACGCCTGATTTTGCCGTTCCCTGTTTAGAAAAATTGCAGGCTTGCTGTGATGTGCGCCTTGTCGTCACGCAACCTGATAAAAAGCGTGGCCGTGGCCAAAAAGTTAGCTTTTCGCCTGTAAAAAAATGCGCTATGGAGCATGGCTTGCCTGTTTTTCAGCCCACGCGCGTCAAAGAGGCAGAGGCTGTAAAAACCTTGCGCGAGGTAGAGCCTGATATCATCGTAGTTGTAGCATTTGGGCAAATCCTCTCACAGGAAGTTTTGGACATTCCCCGCCTCGGCTGCGTTAATGTGCACGCCTCTCTTTTGCCATCTTATCGCGGTGCAGCTCCCATTCATTGGTCGATTATCCACGGTGAAAAAAAGACGGGTGTGACGACGATGTATATGGATGCAGGCCTTGATACGGGGGACATGATTTTTAAGGCGGAAACGGAAATTACCCTTGAGATGACTACACAACAGCTGCATGATATTCTCATGCACGATGGCGCATTGCTCTTAGAAAAGACGGTCTTAGCCATAGCCGAGGGTACGGCGCCGCGCGAAAAGCAAGATGATGCCAAGAGCAGCTATTCGCCCTTGTTGCATGATGCTGATTGCCGCATTGATTGGACACAAAGCGCGCAACAGATTCACGACCGCGTGCGAGGCCTCAATTCATGGCCAGGCGCATATACCCTTCTTGCTGGAGAAAAATACAAAATTTGGCAGACAAGAGTTTTTGAAGGCACGGCGCAGCCCGGCCAGATTGTAAGCATAAAAGAAGGCATAGCAGTCGGCACGGGTCAAGGGCTTTTGGAGATTGTCGAGCTGCAGCCGCCTAATAAGCGCCGCATGAAGGCAAAGGATTTTATTAATGGCCATAAATTGCAGCTGCCGCTAAGCTTTTCTTAAAAGGGCATAAAAAAAGCGGGCCATAAGGCCCGCCTTTAGTATATCAGCGATTGTTATTTACGAAGGACATAATCATGGCAACAAGGCGAAGGATTTCGACATAAAGCCAGACTAATGTCAGCAAGAGCGCAAAGGCACTGAAATATTCCATGTACTTGGGCATTCCTAAGGCAACGCTCGTTTGAATATTGTCAAAATCTAAAAGCAGGTTCATTGCCGCTACGGCGCAGATGATAAGAGCCACAGCAATGCCCAAAAGGCCGCTGTTGGGTATAAAGTTCACGCCGAAAAATGAGGCAATCATGCCGATGAAATAAAATACGGCAATGCCGATGGTCATGCTTACGATAGCGGAGCGGAGCTTATCCGTTACCGTGATGATGCCTGTTTTCCACAAGACGAGCATGGAAATAGAGACGGCAAAAGTGACGCCTACGGCGATGATTGAGACGCCGGCGTAAAGTCGTTCAAACTGCAAGGACAAAAGGCCGAGCGCCATGCCTTCAAAGACGGCATAGCCAGGCGAAGTCAATTCAGCAAGGCTGGGCTTAAAGCAAGTCACCAAGGCGAGCACGAAGCCGCCAATGCAGCCGGCGAGCATGGCTAGACCGCCTAGATTTGAATTGCCGAGAAAATATGCTGACAGGGCGGCGCTGACAATGGTCAGGCCGACGAGGCCGATGCTTTTTTGGATGGTGCCTTTTAAGGTGGCAGGCTCAGAAAAAGTTGCGGCCCGTTCATCTTTTATGATTCGCATAGCAGGATTTGCCAATAAAAACACCTCTTTCTTTAAAAGTAAAATCCTCTATGCAAAATATTATATCAGAAGGGCCCGATAAAGTAAATTAAAGCAGCTGGTGAAAAGGCATGACGGATTTTTCGCTGCCTAAAGTAAATTTTAAGATGAGGGGTTTTTATAATCTTTGAAAGCAGAAAGAATTGTTAAGATTTGCGGCTATGCCGTGCTGGTGGCCATTTTTGGCGGCATATTTTTATTTGCCCCCAATTTTTACGGTGACCTTTGGCGCGTGGTGATGAGCGGCAATATGAAGGAAGTAGCTGCATTTATCAATTCCTTTGGCACATGGGCGCTCTTTTTTGGGTTTATGCTTGTCTTTTTGGTCAACATTGTCGGCCTGCCTTCGATATTTGTAATTACGGCCAATGGTCTTCTCTTTGGGCCCGCTATCGGCAGCGTGATTTCATGGCTGGCAGAGGCCCTGGGCGTGATTGTCGGCTTTTTTTTGATGCGGACAATCCTGCGCCCTTCGGCGGAAAAACTCATCAAAAAGAGCAAATATCTAAAGCGCATTGACGAGTTCAGCGATGAAAATGGCTTTAAGCTGATGCTCATCCTGCGCTCATTGCCCTATTTTCCTTCTGGCCTATTGACGGCCCTAGGTGCCATCAGCCATATTAAGGCGCGCGATTACGCCTGGGCGAGCTTGTGGGGAAAATTGCCCGCAACTGTGCTTGAAGTGGTTATTGGCCATGATTTATTTACGATAAACCATAATTTAGGACGGCTTATTGCCGTTTTATTAATATCCGTATTGGTTTATGGCGCAATTTATTTTTTTAGCAGAAAAGGACGTAAAAGTAGATAAAAATTGACAAAAATATCATTTCGCGCTATAAAATAAGAAGTGATATTTTAAATTTGTTTAAAATAGGTGTAATTTTGATAATTTGGAGGGGTAAGCATGATTAAAGTTTTGGTAAATGGGGCTTGCGGCAGAATGGGCACGGCTGTTTTGCGCGCCGTGACAGATGATAGCGAGCTTGAACTCGTCGCTGCCGTTGACCGCAAGGAAGGCATCGAAGTCGGCAAACTCATTGGCGAGGAAAATATAAAATTAAAGACGCAGCAGAATTTAAAGCAAGCGATTGAAATGACAAAGCCAGATGTCATGGTCGATTTTACCAATCCGGCCTCGGTTTATGATAATGTCATGACGGCGTTAAATCTCGGCGTGAGCCCGGTCATCGGCACGACGGGTCTTTCCGAAGAGCAAAAAGGGCAGATAGATGAATTATCTCGCAAGCAGAAAGTGCCGGCCTTTATTGCAGCCAATTTTGCTATTGGTGCCGTTTTGATGATGACGGCGGCACGGAAGATAGCCGAGTATATGCCGCAGGTGGAAATTATCGAAATGCACCATGATAGAAAGCTCGACGCTCCATCCGGTACGGCAATAACGACCGCGGAAATGATTAGCGAGGTCAGAAAGCCGATGAAACAGGGCCATCCCGATGAAGAAGAAAAATTAGCTGGTGCACGCGGTGCCGAGATAAACGGTATACCTATTCACAGTGTTCGCTTGCCTGGTTTTGTCGCCAGTCAGGCCGTCATTTTTGGCGGCTTGGGGCAGACATTGACCTTGCGCCATGATACTATTGATAGAACATCATTTATGCCCGGTGTCGTTCTTGCCTGCAAGAAGGTACAGGGACTAGAAGGACTAGTTCGCAATTTAGAAAATATCTTATAAGCTAAAGAGGTGCTGAGATGACAGGATATAATGTTGCCATTTTAGGGGCCACGGGAGCCGTCGGCCAGGAATTTTTAAATCTCATTGAGGAGAGAAAGTTTCCCTTTAAGAGCTTGAAATTGCTTGCATCTAAGCGTTCAGCAGGCAAAACAATAGATTTTATGGGTGAGCGATACACTGTTGAAGAAGCGACGGAAAATTCGTTTGCCGGTGTCGATATCGCACTTTTTGCCGGCGGTTCGGCAAGCAAGACTTTTGCCCCGGCTGCTGTGCGGGCGGGAGCTGTTGTCATTGATAATTCCAGTGCCTTTCGCATGGACCCTGAAGTACCTCTCATCGTGCCAGAAGTTAATCCCGAGGCTATATCTTCTCATAAAGGCATCATTGCCAATCCGAATTGTACGACGATTATCATGCTCATGGCCTTAAAGCCGCTTTTGGCGGAGGCGCGAATAAAGCGCATCGTTGTTTCCACATATCAGGCCGTTTCTGGTGCAGGCAAAGAAGCCATGGCTGAACTCGAGGAACAAAGCCGTGCTATTGCCTTAGGCGAAAAACCGCAAGCAAAAATTTTGCCGAGCGCCTCTTTACCCAAGCATTATCAGATTGCCTTTAACGTTATCCCGCAAGTAGACGTATTTTTGGATAATGCGTACTCTAAAGAAGAAATGAAAATGGTCAATGAAACGAGAAAGATTTTAGGCGATGATACTTTGCGGGTAACGGCAACGACAGTGCGCGTGCCTATTTATCGCAGTCATGCCGAAGCGGTGAATATTGAGCTTGACCGCGAATTGAGCGTCAAAAGGGCACATGAGCTTTTGGCAGCATTTCCAGGGGTTCAGGTTCTTGACGACCCGGCGCAGATGGAATATCCGATGCCGCTTTGCACGGCGGGGCTTGATGATGTTTTTGTGGGTCGCGTAAGGCAGGATGAATCCGTTGAGCATGGCTTGAATCTTTGGGTAGTGGGCGACCAGATTAGAAAAGGTGCTGCTTTAAATGCGCTGCAAATTGCCGAGTATATGATTTCACATAAGATGATTTGATAAGATTTTTACAGTGATGGCGCGATTGCCTTTTCCATTTGGCAAGACTTTGCTATGGAAGATGGAATATCGTGCCATCACTTTTGCGTTTTTAGATGTCAGACAAAAAGTAAGTTTGACCTTTGGAAGTCAAATAGTAAGATATGAAGGCGAAAAAATGAGAAAAAAAGCACACTGTTAGTATTATTTGTTATTCATGATTTCTAGTACGCTTTTTTTGTCTGGGTGCGGCAATAGCCAAAAAGAATATAATCAGACAAAAAATTCGCTCATTGAACTTGAAAAACAGTGGTGTATTTGCAAGATTGGTACACTAGATGACCTAAAAAGCATGAAGAAATAGGCAAGCAGATACATAAAAAATTGGGTAAGATGAAAAAATTAGCTGCTGATGACCCTGAATTGAAAAATGACTATTTAAAAACTAAAGATCAAGTTGAGAAAAAAGAGAGAAATTGGCAAGGCGCAAAAATTAAAACAGAATCTGTAAATAAGTCACCTACTAAAATATACTCTAACAATTCTAGTGATGATGATTAAGCAAAATATCTAGGTGAAACAAGAAAATAATTCAGCAAAATAATAATTGGGGCGCTGCCTTTTTTATGTGGTCATTTTCTGGTGAATGGAAATAATTTATCCAAGCAAATATATGGAAATCGAAAAGTAAATGTGGTATAATAAAAAATCATAGCAAAAGACTATGCAAAATAGTTAAAAGCGATGCGAAAGACAAGATTACTTTGGTAAGCGTTCTACAGAGAGGGATTGCTGCTGGAAATATCCTGAATGGCACTAAGTAATTACCACTTTCAAGCTGCGCTTGCCCCCAATGCTTGCGCCGGCTGCCGCCGTTATCGGCAATAGAGTGGGCGATTTTTATCGTCAAACAGGGTGGAAGCGCGGTAGTCCCGTCCCTGTGCACCATTAGGTGCGCAGGGGCGGGCTTGTTTATTTTAGGAAGGGAAGAGAATATATGTTACAGATAAAATTGAAAGATGGCAGTATTCATGAAGCGCAAGAAGGAATGACAGCGCTTGATTTTGCCAAAAAGCTCAGCAATAGCCTTGCAAAGAAGGCACTTTCCGTTAAGATTGACGGTGTCAATTCTGATTTGCAGACGGTCTTAGATAGGGATTGTTCTCTTGAATTTATGACTTTTGACGATGCTGATGGACGCTGGACGCTGCGTCATACGGCTTCCCATATTTTAGCGCAGGCATTAAAGCATATCTATGGTGATGCCAATGTTAAGCTCGCTATTGGGCCGGCAATTGACAATGGCTTTTATTATGACATCGACATGGAAAAGCAGCTCACGCCAGATGACCTTGGTAAAATTCAAAAGGAAATGGAAAAAATTGTCGCTGCTAATTTGCCCTTAAAGCGCCTCGAAAAAACACGTGCTGAGGCACTCGCTTATTTTACGCAACATAATGAAACATACAAAGTAGAGCTCATCAATGACTTGCCAGAAGATGCCAAGATAACTATGTATGAACAAGGTGATTTTGTCGATTTATGTGCCGGCCCGCATGTCCCTTCTACCGACAAGGTAAAGGCTTTGCAGCTTCAAAATGTTACGGGTGCGTACTGGCACGGCGATGCCAAGAATAAGATGCTCCAGCGCGTCTATGGTACGGCTTTTGAGAAAAAAGCTGACCTTGAGGCTTATCTGCACCTTTTGGAAGAGGCGGCAAAGCGCGACCATCGCAAGCTTGGCAAGGAACTCGACCTTTTTAGCTTCCATGAAGAAGCACCTGGTATTCCCTTTTTCCATAACAATGGCATGATTATCCGCAATGAGCTCATCTCCTATTGGCGTAGCGTGCATAAACGTTATGGCTATCAGGAAATTAAGACGCCGATGATTTTAAATCGTCGCCTTTGGGAACAGTCAGGCCATTGGGCTCATTATAAAGAAAACATGTATTTCACCAAAGTGGATGATGAAGATTATGCTATCAAGCCTATGAATTGCCCGGGTGGCATGATTGTTTATAAGACGCAGCCACATAGCTATCGCGAGTTGCCGCTGCGTATGGCAGAACTTGGCTCCGTGCATCGCCATGAATTATCTGGTGCTCTTCATGGCCTTTTGCGTGTCCGCAATTTTACGCAGGATGATGCGCATATCTTTATGCTTCCTGAACAGATTGAAGGGGAAATACAAAAGATTATTGACCTTTTCGATGAAGTATACAGTACGTTTGGTCTTTCGTATCATGCAGAACTGAGCACGCGCCCTGATGATTCGATGGGTTCTGATGAAATTTGGGAAACAGCAACGCAAGCTTTGAGAAATGCCCTTGAACATCGCGGCCTCAAGTATGTCGTCAATGAGGGCGATGGTGCTTTTTATGGACCGAAAATAGATTTTCATCTTACTGATTCCATTGGCAGAACATGGCAGTGCGGCACGATTCAGCTCGATATGCTCATGCCGGAAAAATTTGACCTCACCTATGTGGGCGAAGATGGACAAAAGCATCGTCCTGTCATGGTACATCGCGTTGCTTACGGCAGCATTGAGCGCTTTATTGGTATCTTGACGGAGCACTATGCCGGAGCTTTCCCCGTTTGGCTCTCACCTGTTCAGGTAAAGATTTTGCCAGTCACACAAGCACATGATGATTATGCTAAGCAGCTTGTTGAAGAAATGGAAAAGGCAGGTTTGCGCGCTGAGGTAGATGACCGCAATGAAAAGGTAGGCTACAGAATGCGCGAAGCTCAGGTCAAAAAGGTGCCGTATATCATTGTCGTTGGCGATAAAGAAATGGCAGAAAAAACGGTAACGGTGCGCAAGCATGGCGAACAGGCAACCATAAAAGAAAAAGCGGCTGATTTTATTGCTAAAGTCGTTAAGAAAATCGCTGAACGCCAATAAGGCAGGGGTTCTATTAATTTGTACAAACGATATCTATCTGATATAATAGATATAAACTTGCATCAAAAGGAGAGATAAATATGGATAATGTTACAGCAGATAAAAGCAAATTGGATAAAACAGCCAAGGTCAACAATCTCGGCACGATTCGCGTAGCTGATGAAGTGGTCAGCATCATTGCCGGCCTTGCTGCGACTGAAATTGATGGCGTAGCTGGCATGAGCGGTGGCCTTGTCGGCGGCATTGCTGAAAGATTAGGTCGCAAAAATCTCTCTAAGGGCGTCAAAGTTGAAGTCGGAGAACGTGAAGCGGCTGTCGATTTGTATCTGATTGTTAAATATGGCGTACGCATTCCTGATATCGCTCTTTCGGTACAAGAAAACGTCAAGAAGGCTATTGAAACAATGACGGGACTAGATGCCGTGGAAGTAAATGTTCATGTTCAGGGCGTCGGTTTCCCTCCTGAAGAAGAAAAGGAAGAAACAGTTCGCGTTCGCTAGAAGAAAGAGGTAATTGATGGGGTTCGTCAGTAGATTTTTGCTGTTCATTTATACGCTTTTCTTTGCGCTTATGGCACTGGGCATCATAGTTCTGACGACCGGATTGGTGCCATCTGGCGAAATTTTTAGCGTGGTCAGCTATTGGCTGGGCCGTATGGAAACAGTTGCTATAGCAGCTGTGATTTTCCTCATCAGCATTGAGCTTATGGCTAGCGGCTGTTTTTCCAAGAGTGATGGTTCCGCAAAAGGCGGTGCGCTAGTTCATGGGGAAAAAGGCGATGTTTCCATATCTTCCGCTGCTATTTTGGAAACCGTTGAACGGTTGGCACGGAGCATGAGTGGCGTTTATACGGTAAAAGCAAGGGCGCGCTTTCGGCATGGGAAAGAAAGCTGCAAGGTGCTCTTGCATTTAGACCTCGGCATTGCGCCGCAGGGAAATGCAGTGCAAATAGCTAATCAACTGCAAAATGACATCAAAGAGTATCTGTCTTCCTATATGGGTATCGATGATTTAGAGATAGGTATCAATATAGACGGAATCCGCCAGATTGAGAGAAAAAAGCGTGTTGTATAAAGGCGGTTGCCTTTGCGGACATGGTCCTGTCCTTTTTAAGGCAGGGCCGCCGCTATTTGCTCAACAGCTCTTGCCGAGGTAGAATATGGAAAAATTTTTTAAGGAGCTTTGCAGTGATTTGTGGCAAAATAGCCGTGGCAGGACGATTGGCTTGATAGCAGGCTTTGTGCTCAGCGTGGCTATTTTATGCTTTGGTGTGTTTAAGACATTTTTTGTGATTATCATTTCCGGTATGGGGTACTATATTGGAAGTAAAATGGATAAAGATGGCGAGTGGGAGCAGTTTCTAGAAAAGGTGCAGGACGATTTATTGCGCTTGTTGCCAGATAGGTTTCGCCATTGGTAAAGGGGATTGATTATGAGTCGCAGACAGGCTCGCTGTGCAGCCCTGCAAGTTCTTTTTCAGATGGATTTGAATAAGGAAATGACGCCCAAACAGGCGATGCAGGCCGCTGTCGATGTTAATGAAAAAATACATGATAAGGATTTTGTCTATATGCAGCAAGTCATCAACTGTGCATTAGAGCATCTGTCCGAGATTGACGCCCATATCAGTGAGGTTTCACGCGATTGGAAACTCGAGAGAATGTCGGCAATCGATAGAAATATTTTGCGGCTGGCTATCTGCGAACTGATGTTCGGCGATGAAAGCGTCACGCCCAAAGTAGTTATCAATGAGGCGGTAGAGATTGCTAAACAGTTCGGAACAGATGATTCCGGACGCTTTATTAATGGCGTCTTGGGGTCAATCGTGAAACATGGTGGTTAAGTCGGGCTTTTGACCCGGCTTTTTTTTGTAAAACGATAAGACTGGCGGGAAAAGCATGCAGGTATACAGCATAAGTGAAATTAATGGCTATCTGCACAATAAATTCTTGAGTGATTCCAAGCTGCAGGATTTGGTGCTGAGTGGTGAGATTTCCAATTTCAAATGTCATTCATCGGGCCATTGCTATCTGACGTTAAAAGATGATAAGGCAGCAATAAGGGCGGTAATTTTTCGCCGTGCTGCACAGCAATTGCGCTTTGCGCCGCAAAACGGCATGAAGGTCATCGCCCAAGGGTCGGTAGGCGTCTATGAGCGGGATGGTTCATATCAGCTCTACATTGAAAAACTCATGCCCAAGGGAATGGGCGAGCTGACGGTACGCTATGAGCAGCTCAAGGAAAAATTGCGCAATGAGGGGATTTTTGCACCGGAACATAAGCGGAAGTTACCGCTGCGGCCGCACTGTATCGGCATTGTTACTTCCGAAACGGGGGCGGTTTTGCACGATATTTTCCGCGTAGCTTCTTTGCGCGATTCCGGCGTCAAGCTTCTTCTTTGCCCCGCGCAGGTACAAGGAGAGAGTGCAGCCGAGCAGATTGTCGCAGCCATAGAAAAATTAAATGCACTTGAACTTTGCGACGTGCTCATCGTCGGGCGCGGTGGAGGCTCAATGGAAGATTTATGGTGCTTTAATGAGAAAAAGACCGTGCGCGCAATATATAATTCCAAAGTGCCCGTTGTTACGGCAATAGGGCATGAGACGGACTTTACATTATCGGATTTTGCTGCCGACAGGCGCGCCGCAACACCATCTCAGGCGGCTGAATTTTGCGTGCCGCAGCGCGGCGCCTTATTGGAAGGCATTGAGGCAAAACAAAAAATTATGTCCATAGCGGTAACAAAGCGGCTTAATCTGGCTAAAATTCGCCTTAATAATCTTAATGTACGCTTTGGCAATTCTCTGCTTACGTGCTTGCAGCAGAAAAAGCGTTCTTTGGATAATGTAACATCCATTTTGCACCATACGGCTAAAAGCTCTCTTTCCGAGAGGGAGCTTCATCTTGTGCGCTTTTTGGAGCGATATGAAGGACTTAATCCCGAACGCATCTTAAAGCGTGGCTATGCTCTTTTGTCCAATAAAAATGGCACTTTGTCGCATATAGCGCAGCTGAAAATAGGCGATACCTTTAAGGGGCGTCTGCAAGATGGCAATTTTATCGCGCGGATAGAGGCGGTAGAAATGGAAGGTAAAAATGGCAAAGAAAAAGACATTTGAAGAAGCAGTCGAAGAACTTGAGGCAATCGCGGCGGAAATAGAAAAAAATGAATTGCCGCTTGGCGAGCTGCTCAAGGAATACAAAAAAGGCTTAAAACTAGCGGAATTTTGTCGCGCTGAATTAGACGATGCCAATCGCACGGTCTGCGAGCTGCAAAAAGTTACTCAGGAAGCAATTGTTCCAATGAATATCGAAGGCGGTGGCCTAAAAGATGAATGATGTTTCAAAAAGGCTTGCCCTCATAGAAAAAACATTAGCTGAGCTTTGCCCGTCAAAAGGAGCCGTCAGCGAAAAGCTAAATGAAGCAATGAATTACAGCCTGCTAGCTGGCGGCAAGCGATTGCGTCCGCTAGCCATCATGGCCAGTGCTGATGCCGTGGGGGGCGAAGGAGAAAGATACGTAAAGCTGGCCTGTGCCATAGAGCTTATCCATACTTATTCGCTCATTCATGATGATTTGCCCGCAATGGATAATGACGATTACCGCCGCGGACGCCTTACTAATCATAAGGTTTATGGTGAGGCGATGGCAATTCTAGCTGGCGACGGTCTTTTGACAAAAACATTTGAGCTTTTGGCGGCAGAAGAAAGTGTAGCTCCTAAAAAACTTTTACGCGTGATTTTTGAGCTTTCTCGTGCGGCAGGGCCGGAGGGAATGGTTGGCGGGCAGGCACTTGACCTCATCGCTGAAAAAAAACGCATCTCCCTTTCTGAGCTGCAAAAGCTGCATGGTGCCAAAACTGGAGCACTTTTTATTGCTGCCGTGCGCATCGGTGCCATCTTGGCAGATGCTTCTGAAGAAGAATTGTCGTCTTTGACGCGTTATGCCAAGGCATTTGGATTGGCATTTCAAATTACAGATGATATTTTAGACGTGACGGGCGATGATAAAAAGATAGGCAAGCCTGTCGGCAGCGACGAGAAAAATGGCAAGTCGACCTATGTTTCGCTTTTGGGACTTTCCGAGGCGCGCCAAAAGGCAGCGCAAGCCGTAAAAGAAGCCGTCGAGGCGCTTTCGCCTTTTGGTGAGCAGGCGGCATTTTTGCGCGAGTTAGCACAAAAAATGCTCACGCGAGAAAAATAGGATAAGGTGATATAGTGGAATTACTCAAGGAACGACACTTCCCAGAGGATATAAAACTGCTCTTGCCGCAGCAGCTTGAAATCTTGGCCGAGGAGATAAGACACCTGATTATCGACACTGTTTCCCATAATGGTGGTCATCTGGCATCAAATCTTGGCACGGTGGAGCTGACGCTGGCCCTTTATCGTGTTTTCGACTTTCCTGAAGATAAATTGTTTTGGGATGTGGGCCATCAGGCTTATACCCATAAAATATTGAGTGGCCGCTTAAGAGATTTTCATACATTGCGGCAAAGAGGAGGACTGACGGGTTTTCCCAACCGCAAGGAGAGCCAGTTTGACTCTTTTGGCGTGGGGCATGCCAGCACGGCGCTTTCTGCGGCCTTGGGCTTTGCCATCGCGCGCGATTTAGACGGGAGCAGCCGCAAGATTATTGCTGTTATTGGCGATGGTGCTTTGACGGGCGGCGAGGCTTTTGAAGCGCTCAACAATATTGGTGATTTACAAAAGGATATGCTCATCATCCTCAATGATAATGAGATGTCCATTTCTAAAAATGTCGGCGCGATGTCGACTTACTTATCGCGTGTGCGCTCTTACCCAGAGTATAACAGGCTCAAGAAAGATTTTGGCAAAATGCTTTCTTCCTTGCCCAAGATTGGCAGCCGCGTCTTTAAGACGGCGGAATTTTTGAAAGATAGTGTCCGCAATGCTTGCGTGGCAGGAGCGTTGTTCGAAGAGATGGGCCTTTCATATTTTGGCCCTGTCGACGGGCATGATTTTGCCGAGCTCATACCGATGCTTCAGCGCGTAAGTGAGATAAAAGGGCCGGTACTCCTTCATGTTGTGACCAAAAAAGGCAAGGGATATGAGCCGGCAGAAAATGCTCCTTCTAAATTTCACGGTATAGGCAAGTTCAATGTCGAAGATGGCATGGCACCTTCGTCAGGCAAAGCTGATGTTGCCTCTTATACGCAGGTATTTGGTAAAACGGTGGCCGAGATAGGCGATATTGATTCTGCAGCCGTAACAATAACGGCGGCCATGGCCGATGGCACGGGGTTAAAAGAATTTGCCCTGCGCTATCCAGGGCGTTTTTTCGATGTAGGAATTGCGGAAGAACATGCCCTGACGATGGCAGCAGGTCTTGCCGCGGCGGGGAAAAAGCCGTTTATTGCGCTTTATTCTACATTTGCACAGCGCGGCTACGACCAGATTATTCACGATATTTGCTTGCAAAAACTGCCCGTTAGGCTTTGCCTCGATAGGGCAGGGCTAGTTGGTGAGGATGGGCCTACGCATCATGGCGTTTTTGACTTTTCCTTTTTGCGCCAAATACCCAATATGACAGTCATGGCGCCCAAAGACGAGCATGAATTGCGGGCCATGCTTTATTTCATGCATGCTTTTGAAGGACCAATAGCTGTTCGTTATCCACGCGGCAAGGCGACGGGTGTAAAAGAGCGCAAGGATAATATAGAGTATGGCAAAGGTGAAATTTTGCGCCAAGGAGACGATGTGCTCTTTTTGGCCGTCGGTACGATGGTTTATCCGGCACTTGCAGCGGCAAAGATGCTTGGAGAAAATGGAATAAGCTGTTGCGTCGTCAATATGCGTTTCATAAAGCCGCTCGATGAGGCACTTTTAAAAATACTCTTACCGGGCAAAAAATGCCTTGTCACGGCAGAGGAAAATGTCCTGGCCGGTGGCTTTGGCTCAGCTGTTTTAGAATATTTGGCGCAAAGCGGCGCCGTTATTCCTAAAATATGTCGCTTTGGCATCGGCGATTCCTTTGTCGGCCACGGCACGCGAGTGCAGCTTTTAGAAGAACAAGGCCTTACAGCAGAAAAAATGGCCACACGCATAGAAGACCTATGCCGTGCATAAAATTTAGATGATGGTGGAAGTAAATGAAAAAGCAACGACTAGATACCCTTTTGGTAGAAAAGGGCTTGCTGCCCAGCAGAGAAAGAGCCAAGGCTGCAATTATGGCAGGCTTGGTACTCGTTAACGAGCAGAAGATTGACAAGGCGGGCACTGCGGTTGACCCGGCGCTGCCAATTAGAATTTTAGGGGATAATATAGGTTATGTGAGCCGTGGCGGCTTAAAGCTCGCCAAGGCGATTAAAGCCTTTGATATTGATTTGAAAGGGTGTGTGTGCGCCGATATCGGCGCCTCGACCGGCGGCTTTACGGATTGTGCCCTGCAAAATGGCGCCGTGCAGGTTTTTGCCATCGATGTTGGATATGGCCAATTAGCTTGGTCTTTGCGCACCGATGAGCGCGTTGTTAATATGGAACGCACTAATGTGCGCTTTGTCAAGCCTGAAGATATTGGAAAGCTGCTCGACTTTGCTTCAATAGACGTGGCATTTATTTCATTGGAGAAGGTTTTGCCGGCTGTAAAAGAACTTTTGACGCCGCAAGGGACGATTGTGGCCTTAATAAAGCCACAATTTGAGGCTGGACGGGAAAATGTCGGCAAAAAGGGTGTCGTGCGCGATTCTAAGATACACGAGCAAGTTATCGACAACGTCTTGAAATTTGCCCAATCAATATCCTTAACCCCCTTGGCTTTGACTTTTTCCCCCATCAAGGGGCCAGAAGGAAATATAGAATATTTATTGTATCTTAGCAAGGCAGCAGAATCTGAGGTGCAAGTTTTTTCTGTCGAGCAGGTTAAGGCAATAGTTGATGAGGCACATGCAAGTCTTGATAAAAGCTGAGGTGTAAAAATGAGGATAGGAATATTTCCCAATAAAGAAAAGAAAGCCAGCAAAGAAATTTTGCAGCGGATGATTAATTTTTTTGCTCAGGTGGAGGCAGATATTTTTATTCCAGCTGATTCTGCAGCTCTTTTTGAGTGCGAGCAGTTTTCGACGCGCAATATTCGGGAAGAAGGGCTGGATGTAGGCATCAGCATCGGCGGCGATGGCACTCTTTTAGGAGTATGCCGCAAATTGGCTCCTTTCAATATACCGGTATGTGGCATTAATATTGGGCATCTTGGCTTTTTGACAGATATAGAAGTCGGCGAGCTTGAAAGCAAGCTGCAAAAAATTATTGATGGCAAATACGAGATTGAAGAGCGCCTCATGCTTGCTGGCTACATAAAAAAGGATAAGCTCTTAAAGCTTGCCGGCTATGCTGTAAATGATGTCGTCTTGACGGGCATGCAAGCTAAAATGATTGGGCTTGAGCTGCAGCTTGACTCTTATAAAGTTGCCGATTATAAGGCAGATGGCCTTATTATTGCCACGGCTACCGGGTCGACGGCATATTCCCTGTCGGCAGGCGGTCCAATCGTCAATCCCAAGGTCAAGGTTATCGTGGTCACGCCGATTTGCCCGCATACTTTTTATGTGCGTCCCATGATTGCTGATGGCTCAGAAAAGGTCAACATAAAAATTAAAAATGCACCTGAAAGCGTGCGCTTGACTTTTGATGGCAGCGATTCACATTTAATCAGCGAGGAAGAAGAAGTAATCATCTGCCAGGCTCCTTTTGCCGCGCGCATTGTTAAATTTAACGATAAAAATTACTATAAAATACTTTTGAGCAAGTTGATAGGAAGCAGTGCCAATGCAAATAATAAGTAATGCCATTCAGGTGGGACATGCTCTTTTAGGGCAGTGCGCCGCAAGGGCAAAAATTATCGTTGATGCCACTTGCGGCAATGGCTTTGATACGCTTTTTCTGGCTGAACTTGCCCCTAAAGCGCATATTTATGCGTTTGACATTCAAGAAGCGGCTATCAAAGCAGCTAAGGAGCGCACGAGAGCTTATCGTGACAGAATAACCTTTATTGAAGAAAGCCATAGCAATTTTTCTGCGCATGTGAGCGAAAAAATAGATATTGTGACTTTTAATCTCGGTTATCTGCCGCATGGAGACCATGCTATCACGACGCTTTGCGATACCACGCTGGAGGCACTTGATTTGTTCTTGCAGCAATTATCGCCGCATGGCGTTATTTCACTTACGGCTTACCCCGGTCATGCGGAAGGAAAAAAGGAGTATGAAAAGCTGCGCCAGAGAACAGGCCTTTTAGATAAACATCATTTTACAGTTGGCTGGTATGAACTGCACAATCACCAAGGAGCACCCGCGCTCTGTTGGATAGAAAAACAGGAGTGATTTACCATGAAGGCTCTTCGGCAGGAAAAGATAAAGGATATTATTGAAAATTCAGTTATTGAAACGCAGGAAGAATTAACGGAGGCTTTGAGAAGCCATCATATAGTTGTCACGCAAGCTACTGTTTCGCGCGATATCAAGGAAATGATGCTCATAAAGATTCCGACCGATGATGGCCGTTATCGCTATGCCTATCCGACTGACAAGAAACTCTTTTTCTCCAAGAGCAGAATGGAGCGAATGTTCAGTGATAGCGTTACGGGAATTGATTTTAGCGAAAATCTCGTGGTGATAAAGACATTGCCAGGCGCGGCCAATGTAGTTGCTTCCACGCTGGATTATGCTAGCTGGCCTGAGATTATTGGTACGGTAGCAGGCGATGATAATATTATCGTGGTAGTAAAGCCCAAAGAGGCGGCAGAAAAATTGGTCAAGAAGCTTGCTAAATTTATCCCATAAAGCGGTGCAATTATGTTAAAGAGATTGACAATATGGAATTTTGCCCTGATTGAGCACGTCGCACTTGATTTTGGCAGTGGCCTTAATATTTTAACGGGTGAGACAGGAGCTGGTAAGTCTATTTTAATCGGCGCCATCGGGCTTATTTTAGGACAAAGAAGCAGTACGGAGACAATTCGCAGTGGTTGTGAGTACTTGCGCGTTGAGGCTGTTTTTGATATCGGTGCCAATCGGGCGGCACAAGAGTTTTTGAATGAAAATGGCATTATCAATGATTCCGATGAGCTGTTTATTGCCCGAAGGCTTTCTCGTAGCGGCAAAAATATTATTTTGGCCAATGGCTGCCGGATTAATCTGGCAGCCTTGCGGCTTTTGGGACGCCTTCTTATCGATGTACATGGACAAAATGAGAATCAGACATTATTTGAAAAGGCGAGCCAGCTACAACTTGTCGATAGCACTAGCAAGAATGTAAAAGAAATAAGGCAGGAGTATCGCCTTTTGTACGATGTTTATGTGGCTAAGCGACAAGCACTCGCAGAAAAGCTCCGGCAAGGAGCAGACAATGAGCGCCAGATGGATATTTTGAATTGGCAAATTGATGAGATTGCCAATTCAAAGATAGCGCCAGGCGAAAAAGAGGAGCTCGAAGGAAAGATAAAGCGCCTTTCTAATGCGGAAAAGATAGCCGAACATATTGGCAGGGCCTATGAGCTAGTTGAAGCCGGGGAAAATAGTGCATTATCCAGCCTTTCTTTGGCGATAAAGGATATAGAACAGCTGGGAAAGTACGACGAAAAATTTACTAAGCTTAGTGAGGCGCTCGAGCAATGCCGTATTGAGCTACAGGAAAGTTCTTATGAAATAAGAGATTGTGCTGAAGATGCCGAGAGCAATCCACAAGCATTAAATGAGCTTTTGCGGCGCAGCGATGAAATAGCGCGCCTTTGCCGCAAGTATGGCCCACTAGAACAAGATGTGCTCTCATATTACGAGAAAATTTTGGCCGAGCGCGATGAAATAGAAAATTATGAGGCGATAATTGCCTCTTTGCGAAAAAGCTTGGAAGAACTTGAGCCGCGCCTCAATGAGGCAGCAGAGCGACTAACGGCCATACGAAAGAAAAATGCCGCTCAGCTGACAGAGCTTTTGTCAGCTCAAATTCGTCAGCTAGGCATGGAATATGCCTCTTTTAAAATTGATGTTACTTCTGCTGAGGACTATTTGCCGACAGGACATGATGCGATAGAGGCGCTGTTTAGTGCCAATCCCGGCGAGCCATTGCAGCTTGTGCAAAAAGTAGCTTCAGGTGGCGAACAATCACGCATTGCTCTGGCGATAAAGGCAGTTGCGGCGGCAAAAGATGCTCCTGAAACGATGATTTTTGACGAAATTGATACGGGCATTGGCGGCAAAACAGCGCAAAAGGTTGCTGAGCGCATTGCAAGCATCGCTTTTGAGCATCAGGTCTTATGTATCACGCATTTGCCGCAAATTGCGGCGATGGCTGATGTTCATTTTTACATCGAAAAAAATGTGGCGGAAAATAGGACGGTGACAGCCGTTAAGCACCTTTCAGATGATGAACGCGTACAGGAAATAGCGCGCATGGTCTTTGGTGATGATTTATCATCTCTTTCGTTGGAGAATGCGCGTCAGATGCTAGGCGCAGCGCATGAAAAAAAAGATTTGCTACAAAAAGAAAGGCGGGTTGCTTATGAAGGACAGTGAATTGATTGAAACGAAAATAAAGGGAGAAAACGTCTATGATGGCAAGCTTCTCAAGGTTTGGCGCGATGTCGTTCGCCTTCCCAATCAAAAAGAGGCTGTGCGCGAATGGATAAAGCATCCAAGGGCTTGTGCCGTAGCGCCTTTGACAGAGGATAAAAATTTGGTCCTCGTGCGCCAATATCGCTATCCGGTAGGCAAGATTACATGGGAGATACCGGCCGGAAAACTAGATGTAGAAGGAGAAGACCCGCTTGACTGTGCTAAGCGCGAACTGAGCGAGGAAACGGGCTTTGCAGCGCAAAAATATGAAAAAATCCTTACGACAGCTACCACGGTAGGATTTTCCAATGAATATATTCACATTTACGCGGCAAGCGGCCTCAAGCGCGGTCAGATGCATCCAGATAGTGATGAGTTTGTCGATTGTGAGGAAATTCCTTTGCTTAAAGCCCTGGAAATGGTATATAATGGTGAAATAATTGACGCAAAGACAATAATTGCCATATTATGGCTTTGTCAAAATAGAAATGTGTCAAATAGTAAATACAGGGGGATTTTATGTTAGGTTTAGGACCAGAGGTTGTTTTTGGCATACCGGGCTTAATCAGCGCCTTAACGGTTTATGAATATGCCCAGGCACGCGCAGCTGTAGCTTGCGGTGATTTTACGCCGCGCCTTCAGGGGCGATTGACGCTAAATCCGATTACGCACATAGAGCCATGGGGCCTTATCGCCCTTTTGCTGTTTAAGTTTGGCTGGGGACGGCCGGTGATGATTAATTCGCGCAATTTCGGCAATATAAGGCGCGATACGATTCTAGTAGCCCTTTCTGGCCCAGTGGCTAATTTTCTTTTAGCGCTTTTGGCGGGAATAGTCTGGGCATTTTTATATAAATTCGGCTTTATGTCAGATTGGTTGCGGCAGGTGATGTTCCTCGTGATTATTTATAACATCAATTTCGCCGTCTTTAATTTGCTTCCAATACCGCCTCTTGATGGGTCACGCATCCTCATGGAGCTTTTGCCCTACAATTTGGCGCGGCAATATGCCCAGCTGGGGCGTTATAGCCTGCTTATCTGCGCTGCTTTTTTGCTCTTGGCAAATACGTCATTTTTAGGTGGTTTTTTGAGTTTTTTGACTTTGCCCTTTTTGACAATTGTCAATATGGTGGCTAATTTAATCATAATGCTTTAAGGAGAGGTTACAATGGGTAAGAGAATTTTTAGTGGCATTCAGCCGTCTGGCACAATGCATTTAGGTAATTATATGGGTGCCTTGGAGCAGTGGTTAAGAATTCAGCATGAATACGAGTGTATTTTTGCCGTGGTTGACCTTCATGCATTGACTTCTAAATATGCAGAAACGGAAAAAATTCCCGGCAATATTAAAAATATGGTTCTTGATTGGCTCGGTGCAGGTCTCGATTATGAAAAAAATATTCTTTATGTTCAGTCGCGCGTGCCGCAGCATAGCGAACTGCATCTTTTATTGTCAATGATTACGCCGCTATCTTGGCTTGAACGCGTACCGGCTTATAAGGATAAGATTACCCAGCTTGGCATAAACGGCAAAGATATTAATACCTATGGTTTTTTGGGATACCCTGAATTAATGACGGCCGACATTTTGCTTTATGAAACGGACCTCGTTCCCGTCGGTGAAGACCAAAATCCGCACCTTGAGCTTGCGCGTGAAATTGCTCGTCGTTTTAATAATTTTTACGGTGAAACCTTTAAAGAACCGCAAGGTCTTATCGGTCATGCCTCTTTGCTGCCGGGTACCGATGGTCGCAAGATGAGCAAATCTTACGGCAATGATATTGCCATGATTATGGAACCCAAAGAAATGGCCAAAAAGATTTCTAGCCTCGTTACTGACCCGCAGCGGATAAAAAAGACGGATAAAGGTCATCCGGAAGTATGCACAGCTTTTAAATATCATAAGCTTTTTAATGCTGAAGCCATTCCTTGCATCGAAAGTGAATGCCGCAAAGGGGCCATTGGCTGCGTCGAATGCAAAAAGCGCTTGGCCGCAAAAATGGCGCAGACTTTCATGCCGATGTACGAACGTCGCCAAAAGTTTGCTGAGCAACCCGACTTGGTTGAGGACATCTTGAATGAAGGAACGAAAAAAGCAGCTTCTTTGGCAGAAAAGATGATGGATAAGGTCTATAAGGCTATGCACTTGCGCTGATGGACAAGGGCAAGGGTTATGAAGTGCGGCTCGATATATTTGAAGGGCCGCTCGATTTGCTTTTACACCTCATAGAAAAAAACAAAATAGATATTTATGATATTCCGATAGCCGTTTTGACAGAGCAGTATCTCGAGTATTTGGAACTCTATGAGGCACTGGATATGGAAATTGCCAGTGAGTTTATTGTCATGGCGGCGACTTTGCTGCAGATAAAATCACGCATTTTGCTTCCCGCACGCCTTGCGGAAGCAGAAAAAGATGATATGGAAGAAGACCCGCGTCAAGAACTGGTGGAAAGACTTTTGGAATACAAGCGCTTTCAGCAGGCGAGTGCAGAGCTGCAAAAGATGGCTAGTCAGCAGGGGCGCTCTTTTTATCGTGCGCCGCTGTCTGATGATGTGCTCGTTCCTTACGGACGCGATATGGACATAAAACTCCTTTGGCAGGCTTTTCAAAAGATTTTAAAACGCCAGCCACGCGAAAGAGCTGTTGGGCATATTGTGAAGGAACGCTATACCGTAGCGGAAAAATTGGCACAGATTGAACTGCTTTTAAAGGCAGCAGCGCAGAAAACTTTACTTTTTACAGATTTTTTTGCGCCCGATGTCTCAAAAGATGAGCTCGTGGCATCGTTTCTTGCGCTTTTGGAACTGATTCGCCTAAAAAAAATCACTGTTTTTCAGGCTGGCCTCTTTGCGGCAATAAAAGTGAAGTGGAGGGACTAGATGATGTTTTGCGAGAATTTAAAAGGAGCGCTTGAAGCATTGCTTTTTGCGTCAGGCAATCCCCTCGGACGTAAAAGCATAGCGATTTTATTGTCAATAGACGAAGAAAATATCGAAGAGCTGATTGATTCTTTGCAAGAAGATTTAAAAGCACGTACGCGCGGCCTTATAATAAAGCGCATTGGCGATAGGTATCAACTGGCGACTAAGCCAGAAATGGCGTCTTATATTGATAAATTGCTTCACACAGAAGAGAAAAAGCTATCTGTGCCGGCCCTGGAGACGCTTTCAATAATTGCTTTTAAGCAGCCCATTACAAAGCAAGAAATTGAAGACATTCGCGGTGTACGCGTCGATAATGTTCTATCTCGCCTTTTAGAAAATGACCTTATCCGGGAAGTGGGGCGCCGCAAGGTCGTTGGACGGCCACTGCTTTATGGCACGACGGACAATTTTTTGAAATGTTTTGGCCTAACGGATTTGGCTCATCTGCCGCATCTAGCAGAGTAATTTTATAGAGGAGGAGTAACGTATGCAGGAAAAGATGACCCGACGCCAGTGTAAGAAAATACTTTCTAAGCGCGCTATTATTGCAGCGGCCAAAAAGCTTTTTGCCGCGCAGGGCGTAGCAGAAACTTCAATAGCTGATATCATGAAAGAAGCCAATCTCGGCTTGGGTACCTTTTATAATTATTTTGAATCAAAAGAAGCACTCTTAAAAGAGCTCTTGAATCTTTTGGCACAGGAGCTGCGTCAAAAGGTGGTTGAGATAGCCAATACGGATAAGAGCGCCGGACAGGTTTTAAAGGCGGTTGTCCTGGAAACGGCAAAGCTTTTGGACCAAAATCGCTTTGTCTTGCCTTTGTTCATCAAAGCAGCTGATAAGAGCGCTTTGCCGCACCACCTTGCTGATGAAGGTGCAGAACCAGCGCCTTTGTTTAAATATATTTTTGATGGCATCATAAAAAGAGGCCAAGAGCAAGGGGAGTTTCGCGATGATATTCCTTTCGGCATCATCACGGAAATGTTTCACTCTATCTTCCAGGCGGCCGCCTTTAGCAGTTTGCCTATCCCGTTCGTAGACAATATCCGCGACAAATTTTCCTTGATTTTTAATGGTTTGAAAAAAAATTAAAAAATATAGAAAAAAAGGCTTGACTTATATTTTAAAGTCAGATATAATAATCAGCGTTGGCGATATTCCTCGATAGCTCAGTTGGTAGAGCAATCGGCTGTTAACCGATTGGTCGTAGGTTCGAGTCCTACTC